>CAZGMX010000001.1:0-39326 GCA_964526865.1 uncultured Actinomycetota bacterium
ATGTGAATGGCAAAAAGAAGACGAGTACAACACAGGGTGGTACGTCTGAAGGGGAGAGATTCAGACAGAGTTCTACATACGACGACAAGGGGTTGAACGTGGTATCAAGCCATCAGGAATCCATGGATGCGTATGGAGTGGGAACTATGACCGACACAACATTTGAGTATGTGAATGGCAAAAAGAAGACGAGTACAACACAGGGTGGTACATCTGAAGGGGAGAGATTCAGACAGCACTCTATATATGACGACAAAGGAATAAACGTGATAAGTAGTCATCAAGAGTCGATGGACGCGTATGAAGTGGAAACGATAACAGATACAACGTTTGAATATGCAGGCAGCAAGAAGACGGCAAGTACAACGGCAGGTTCCACATCAGAAGGGGAAACCTTTACACAGAATTCCACATACGATGACGGGGGCCAGAACGTGATGTCGAGCCATCAGGAGACGACAGACGCGGATGGAGTGGTGACGACAACCGACACAACATTTGAGTATGCGGGGAGCCGGAAGACGACGAGTATTACAAATGGTTTCACATCAGAAGGAGAGAGATTCACACAGAACTCGCAATACGACGAGCGGGGACAAAATGTGGTGTCGAGTCATCAAGAGACGACGGATGTAGATGGAATTGTGACAATAACCGACACGACGTTTGAATACGAGGGGAGCAGGAAGACAACGAGTACAACGACGGGGTCTTCGACAGAAGGAGAGAGATTTACACAGAACTCACTATACGACGCGCTGGGACAGAATGTGACAACAAGCCATCAGGAGACGACAGATGCGTCTGGCGTGGCGACGATAACCGACACGACGTTTGAGTATGCGGGGACCAAGAAGACAAGAAGTACGACGACGGGATCCACGTCAGAAGGAGAGACATTCACGCAGGGCTCTGTATACGACGGCAATGGAGCGAACGTAGTGACGAGTCATCAGGAGACGACAGACGTAGATGGGGTGGTGACGATAACCGATACGATATTTGAGTATGTGGACAACAAAAAGGCAACGAGTACAACGACGGGTGGCACGTCGGAGGGGGAAATATTTAGACAAATCTCTACATACGATGCTCGAGGAAGGAATGTGGTGTCGAGTCATCAGGAGTCCAAGGATGCGGATGGTGTGGAAACGATGACCGACACGACGTTTGACTATTCGGGGAGCCGGAAGATAACGAGCACAACGGTGGGTGGTACGTCTGAGGGGGAAAGATTCACACAGACTTCTGCATACGATGGCTGGGGAAAGAATGTTATGTCGAGCCATCAGGAGACGACAGACGCAGATGGAGTGGTAACGATAACCGACACGACATTTGACTATGCGGGCAGCAAAAAGACAACGAGTACAACGATGGGTTCCACATCAGAGGGAGAGAGTTTCACACAGCGCTCTACATACGATGAGCGCGGGAAGAATGTAATAAGCAGTCATCAGGAGACGATAGACGTATATGGAGTGATGACGACAACCGACACGACGTTTGAGTATGTGGGAAGTAGAAAAACGACAAGTGCCACAAGGGGCGATACGACTGAAGGGGAGAGATTCATACAGAACTCTGTGTACGACGAGCGCGGGAAGAACGTGGTGTCAAGCCATCAAGAGACGACAGAAACGGATGGAGTAGTGACGACAACCGACACGACATTCGAATATGCGGGGAACAAGAAGACGGCAAGCACAACGGTAGGTGGTACATCTGAGGGGGAGAGATTCACGCAGGGTTCTGTATACGATGACAGAGGCAAGAACGTAATGAGCAGCCATCAGGTGACGACAGAGGCAGACGGAGTGGTGACAACGACCGATACGACGTTTGGATATGAGGGGAACAAAAAGACGACGAGCACGACGACGGGGGATACGACAGAAGGTGAGACATTCACACAGAACTCTGTCTACGATGAGCAAGGAAAAAATGTAATAAGCAGCCATCAAGAGACGACAGATGCAGATGGAGTGGTAACGACGACCGATACGACATTTGAGTATGCAAACGGCAAAAAGACAACGAGTACAACGACGGGTGATACAACTGAAGGAGAAACCTTCACGCAGTATTCTACATACGACGGTAGAGGAAAGAATGTGACGGCGAGCCATCAAGTGACGACAGACACAGATCAAGTGGTGACGACAACCGACACGACATTCGAATATGCGGGGGGCAAAAAGACGACAAGTACAACGACGGGTTCCACATCAGAGGGAGAAAGATTTACACAGAATTCCACATACGATGATCGCGGGAAAAACGTGGCATCGAGCCATCAGGAGACGACAGACGCGGATGGAATCGTGACGACAACCGATACGACGTTTGAATACGCGGGGAGCAGGAAGACGACAAGTACAACGACGGGTACGTCTGAAGGAGAGAGCTTCACACAGACCTCTGTCTACGATGCTCGCGGAAAAAACGTAACAAGCAGCCATCAAGTAACGGCAGGTGTGGATGGCGTGGCAACAACGACCGACACGACATTTGAGTTCGTCGAAAACAAGAAGACGGTGAGTACAACGACGGGTTTCACATCGGATGGAGAGACATTCACTCAGAACTCCATATACGACGGACGAGGCAAGAATGTCATGAGCAGCCATCAGGAGACGACAGACGCGAATGGCGTGGTAACAACAACCGACACAGCATTTGAGTACGATGGGGATAAAAAGACGGTGAGTACAGCGACGGGTTCAACATCAGAAGGGGAGACATTCATACAGCGCTCTACTTACGATGATCGAGGGAAGAACGTGGTGTCAAGCCATCAAGAGACGACGGACGTAGATGGAGTGGTGACGATAACCGACACGACGTTCGAGTATGCGGGGGGCAGGAAGACGAGAAGCACGGCGATAGGCGCCACGTCTGAAAATGAGAGGTTCACACAGGCCTCTGTCTATGACGGCTGGGGAAAGAATGTGTTGAACAGTCATCAAGAGACGACAGACGCATTTGGATTGGTAACGACAACCGACACATGGTTTGACTATTCGGGGGGCAGGAAGACGATAAGCGGATCGAGCGGCTACACATCAGAGGGAGAAAGATTCACACAGAACTCTACATACGATAGCAGTGGGAAGAATGTGGTGGCAAGCCGTCAGGAGACGGCAGACGCAAATGGCTTGATAACGACGACCAACACGGAATACGAGTATGCGGGGAACAGAAGGACAATGAGCGTTGCGAACGGGTTCACATCGAGGGGTGAGAGATTTACACAGAACTCCGCATACGACGGCAGAGGAAAGAACGTGGTGTCCACCCACCAGGAGACAAGAGACTCGGATGGAACACTGACAACAACCGATACGACATTCGGGTATGCGGGGAGCAGGAAAACAACAAGTGCCGCGACGGGCTCTACGTCAGGAGGAGAAACATTCACACAGAACTCAACCTACGACGGCAGGGGAAGAAATGTCGTGTCAAGCCATCAGGAGACCACAGAAGCGAATGGTGTGGTGTCAACGACCGACACGACGTATGTATATACAGGGAATAAAAAGACCAAGTGTATTACAAACGGATCTACAGATGGGGAAGCATTTGCTTCCGTGGAATTATTTGATGAGAATCCCAAAGGGCCATCCTTTTATGCCTCCAGCTCGGGCAGAGGGGGAGACGCCGTGATTTGCGATCTGACTGTCTTGGCGGAGAATACGCAAAGAACATGGGAAAGTCCGGGGGATCCGCGAATGGCTTTAAAAGAATTTGCCGAAGCAAATATTCCTACCGACAGTGGATATTCCCTGGGTTGCAGCTCCTATCGCCCCGACAACGGCATGAAGGATTGGTCTCTATCCTTCTCCAAGACCAAGTCGAAGATCGACAGCGCAACGGGGGCGGTGACCGTTGAAACGATTGAGCAGGAAACCTTCTACGACACCACCGGTTCCCGCTCCAAAATAGGGCGAACAGCCACATCAACGGGCGATTCATCCAGAGGCGCATTCAGTTGGACAGAAACGCTGTACAAGACCGATGCCAGGGGAGAGAGGGTCAGAGATACCGCTGTGACGGTGGGGATGACAAAAGAGCTGACGTCCTATATCCAGAGTGATGTCTTCGACGATGCCCGCCATGTTTCACTCAGCAGCCGGCTGGACAGCACCATACCGGGAGAAACGCCGTCCGATCTGATCAACGGTCCCAAGAGAGGAATCGTCGAAAATCTCGCCCAAGCAGCAAAATCGGCGGTGAACAACGGCTTGAACCTCGAGATATTTTCCAAGTGCTATATTCCTGGCAACGAAAAGATATCCATTACCTATCAACGGCCTTCCGACACAGGCATTGCGGTCGATGTGTTCTCCAAGTCTCAGAACAAACTGAATACCAGCGGGGATTTTGTCCATCAGACGTTCTATGAAAAAGCAGAAGGCCGCCTGCAGAGCGAACTCCAGAATGTTCCAAAACTCTGCACTGCCCCTCCGGGGATTCAGTCCATCACCCTTTCGGAGACGACGACCAGGAAAGGGACGGAAACCCGCAAGCAGGTCGCGGCAACCAGCACGGATGGCAAGACACAGCTCTTTTCCGCATCGATAGAAGGGGCGGATTACGGGAATACCCTATTAACGTTTGTCCGGCAACTGCGTGGTGAAATACTTGCCCAAGGCGACACGGCCACTGTCGATCAATTAAAGCTGCTCGCATTCACGAGACTGACACCCACATGCCAAATACGTCTTGCGTTATCCTTTAACCAGACCGCAACCAACGCAAGGCAGGAATACACCTTCGGCAAGTCAGACAAAGACAAGGTCTACACGCAAAAAACAGAATATGTATTCGGCTATCCCGACATCATCCAGAAGGCCACGTACGAAGAAGGCAATTCTAGTGAGAAGGGCTACATCGTCAGTGAGACAAATTACAATCCCGTCAAGTCCCGCAACGTGCCCATCAATCACACGATCACGCAAGACAATTGTGTGCGCCTTAGCTTCGACGACAGAGTCAGCTCTAAACATGCCAACACAATAGAATACTTGTCTGATTACAGCAGTGGTTGGAAAGACGGAAAAATGCAAACGATCAGGAGTGGAACCATATTCGCGAATGACACCTATGCAACTTTGTATAACAGATATTATACCCCCGATGGCTGGTTGAAGGAGCAGTATGAAAACATGCCGCAAGATGAATGGGACGATTTGAAGGCAAGGGCTGACGAAGAACTGAAAGACGAAGAACGGCCATTGGAGGGAGCGATTACCACCTCTTCTTTGGACATGAATGCGACCGGCACTGCCGGTGGCGCAGAAGTGAAGACCATTACGACACAATACTCTGAAGGATATCGGATAAGAGATATTGTGGACAGCGCCACGGGGGGATATGATCCCATCACAAAGAAAAATACCCTTCCAGTGAGAGCCGTTCGTGAATACAGCCAGACAAATGGAATGCCCAATCCCGTCCTTAAGGATTACACAGATGCCTCTGAAATTCCCAAGGACGTGATGCCGTTTCTTGCCAGAATCATCCAGAGTGATGGGACCACTATGGAATATCTTGGTGCGGGGTACGAAGGACAAGATGTTTGCATTACCAGGCAAAATCAAGAAACCGTTTCAATGCCGTCGCGAACATATTTCGATGGCGTCAGCACTCAAACCATTGATGCCGGCACAACAAAAGAAACACGCCGCTTTGCCCCGCCGGGTCCCCAAGGAAACAACATGACCATTTTTAAGCCGAGCGAGAAAGATTTAGGGAAAACGAATGAAGTTAAATACGTCCAAGAGGGGACAGATCCGAAGCAAGACCCCACGGTGCCGGACACCCTCACCGTTTGGGACCAGACAAACACGCCGGCCGAAACAACGCTGCTTCGAAATTATATTGCACAATTTTCACCGGGCAATTTCATGCTTTACGAGGCGGGGTTCACGTATGGGGCATCAGGAGTCCCGCAACAAGGCCGGCAGATTGAATTTGATGGTGAAAACAACAGGGCATATGAGAGCTATTATCAGGGCGGCAAGAAAGTGCTTCAAACCAACTATTATACGGGGGCCCTAACCGGCGAGCAAATGAAGAGCATCCTGAGTTATAACCCCAAGAAAAAAGAAACGAAGGTTGATCCCGCCACTGGAAAAACGGAGGAAACAGAATCGTACGGCAACATCGGTCAATTGAAGGGCCCCAATGGCAAGAGTCTTTTCGTCTCCTATGTTGAGCAGTTCACAAAGGAAGGAACTCTGGCTCAAAGCGTCTGTTATGGCATCGACGGCACCGGCCGGAGTGTCCAACCGGGTGAGTTTATCCGGTACAACAAGAATGGCACTCGCGCAGCAAGAATTATGAGCAAATCAGGCAGTTCGATGGAACAGTTGCTGAAGGCCCTGGGCAAGGAAGACACCGCAAGCCAGGAGATCGTGAGTTCCCAGCTCTTCTCCCTGCAGGAGTGGGATGCCGACGGCCAGCCCGTAAAGTGCATGTTGTATGGGGACGGATGGACCGGCGGCGAGCCCTATGGTTTGGGAAATGTCTTTCTTTACAAGTACACACAACCAGAAGGCAAGTATTTGAATAAAGACGGCACCACGACATGGCAAGATAAAAAAGTTTTGCCGGTGATTTATCAGAGTACCTATACGGAAACAACCGAGACGGTGGATGGCAAACAGGTGACAGTCAAACATGCGACAGGGCCGCTTAAACTCAAGTGGGGTTGGCAGAGCGAAGCGAAAAAGGACGCCTACATCGATGGGTGGGAAGAAAAGTTGTATAAAGATGGAAAGCTGACAGAGTCCTGGCTCAAGGCCACATACCTTGCCGGCGGGTCTGTTGACGGCCCATTTGGCTCAGCATGCAACAATTGTATCAGGAAAACAGAGTATTCAGCCGAAGAAAAACCTCTTCTCATCACTGAGTACGAGGATGGGGAGCTCAAATACAGCATCACGTGTGACAACGCAACAGGCTTGCCTAACAAATTTGTTGTCTATAAAAATTTCAAGTTAAGAAATGTGGCAAATTCTGCGCACCCATGGCTGGCATTTCTGCCGGCGATCAAGGAAGGGCAAACCGTGGAACTTTATAAAGGGATGACTCTGACGCGCGGGGCCGATGGCGCCTGGAGCGGTATTGGCACCTATGACATCAACAAGGGACTCGTGGGGGATGAGTATGTTATTGAATATGTGGATATTAATCCCGCAGATCCCTTCAAGTGTGAGCGCCACTACAAGGGCAGTAGTCCAGCCGACTGGGCAAACGGCCAAAAATGGTACGCGACAGTGACAGCAAATACAGTCGTGCCACAGGCCAGCGGGCTAATGACAATTGCCAAAGGGACGCGCTTCCATCTACCCCTCATAAAAGAGCATTATCCATACAGTGACTGGGTGGAGGGCTACAGGAATTTTGTCTTTATGGACGGCGCGGCGTACTTTGGTCAAGAAGGCCTGTATATTCGGAAAGGATATTCCACAGGGCCGGATGCCCAGGACAACCAATGCCGGATCCAGTCGATTGAGATTGTGAAGAAGGTGGCCACTGACTATACCACAGAACCCAAAACGATAACTCCTAAAGACAACGGACCATGGTTTGGAAATTACAATGTTTACCAATGGGACGGAGAGGAACTTCCAGCTCGAAACTATGTCTATAGCACGGATCCCAATTTCTTTATCTACAAGACAGCCCAATGGAATACGTTGTCGCGCCAGTGTTACGATTCAAATGCGGCGGCGGCAGTGTGGGCAGGAGGGACGGCGGGCGAATTTGTGCCGAACCCGGAATTGTACAGTTTATCGGGCATAACCATTTCTATTAAGGAGATTCCAAATTATTACGCGAAGCAAATCGGGACGGATGCGAACTATCGCCCCATTTATGCTTACAGGCCATTTCGTTATTTAGAGGCTACCATATCCGACGAGTGGACTGCCACCGCCACAGTCGATCTAAGAGCGCAACCAGTTTATGATGAGAGCCCCCTGGCCAGGACTTTCAAGGCGGGCACACAGTTCGGCAATGAAGATGATGTCATTTGCGCCGCCGGTGACTACATATACAAGATCATCTATGAAGTGAAACAAGAGTCGGGTTCCCCCGTGATTCCGATTGCCGATGGAATGAAAATTCTCCAGTGCCGGGGTGACGTAGAACGGGACGGTTACAAAATGCTCGCGGGCACCCAAATCAGGCTCGAAGACCTGAACAAATCCCCCCCTGTCATCTACAGCGGGACGATAGAGCAGGATGAATATGTAGAGGTCAAGTCTGATCAAGAGGCCGTGGGGGTAAAGTTAAAAATGCGCGTAAGACACGTCTTTAAAGACGGCGTGGAAGAAACGGACAAGAAACAAGTCGTCAAAAGATATTCCTACACGCTTGTTTCCGGCAAGGAAGAATCCGGGACATTTGAAATTCAACTGGTGCCCGTGGGTGCGACCGAAACTGGAGAGCCCACATTTGATCCTCCCAGAGTTCCATATACCAACTTCAAGACCAACGCCAACACGCGCATTAGATACGTCAACAATGCGATTGCGTCCGCTCAAACAGATGAAGTGAATGTGACCTACGACACGACGAATGCAGATCCAAACCATGCCCCGCAGGGGTGGATCATCATCGTCGTCAGAAAAGATGTCACGATCAAGCGTCCCGGCTGGGCGGATGAAATATTTAAAGCAGGACAAACATATAAAATGCCGCGAGGCGGCGACAGCACGCCCCGGCCGTATCCGCCGGCGGACGAAAAACTGCCGCTCGTCTATACATATTGGACGGAAGAAGTAAAGACCGCCCAGACGGAATACCACACCAATGCGCAGGGTGTCCGGGTCCCAATATCCAGAAAACGCAAGATGATTCAATTGACGAAGGATGACACGCCTGTCGCAGTCTATGAGGATGTCTATGAGCGCACCACCATTGCCGGCGGTGGTTTTGATTGGAAACACGTCAGCCGGGAATACTTGGAAGATGACATTGAAGGCAGGCCCAGCACGGCGGAAAAACCCGGACAGTTGACGGTGTATCTTGCGGGCACCAAATTCACTCCGGACAAAAACGGGGACATCAATCCGCTGGCGCCGGATGAGGGGACTGTCTTGTACTTCGGCGCGCCCGATGCGCAGGGCAACCGGACCATTCGCGAAATGACCGCCAAGGGAGGCTACCCCATCAAGTACGCCGAATATGACTACGACCCGGCAAAGAATTATGACAAGGCCTACATGAGCGCGCAATTTTTTAAGGATAATGAGGCCTATCAGGATACCCTCTTTCACAACCTGCCCGACAGTGAAAAGGCGAAATGTCTGGTCACGGAGAAGGATCTGGAGGGAAAAACAAAAGTCGAGAACGGAGTCAATGTGCTGAAGGGGTATGTTCAGATTCCTGGGATAGGGATGATTGTGCCTAATTTCAAGCGCGTTAAGGATGCAATCGGCAAGGAGACAGGAGAAATACTTCCCGGATTCAACTTTGTGCGGTTTATGGATGAAAATTACGGAGATTTCCAGGACGATGAAAACGAAGAAGTTGAGGATCCAGTCACGGGTAAAGTCACAGGTCAGGACAATCGCTGGAGAGAATTGGATTTTAACGAACAGGGCGAACCCTATTTTGACGCGGATGGAGTGGCCCAGATGAAATATGAATATTCATATCACGAAGATGCAGTCTGGGCCTACGATTACACGGAGTTTGATGAAGATGACCCCGATGAAGAGTGGGTGCAGGCGTCATGGGAACTGCACATCCAGACCGTGAAGCAGGACATGGAATATTATGGGTTTTGGGATGGTCCCTGCGACGGGAGCGTAACGGAACAATTCACCCAGCGGGTGGCGCTCTTCCAGGACTATCAATCCAGAGTCGCCGGCAACATCTACCAGCGGATGCTCCAGGATACGTATCAGAGCCTGCTCGTATTGTATCAGACGGTGTGCGATAACAAAAACTCGGAGCAGCAAAGGTTGTCCAGCTTTCTTGCAAGTGTGGATCAGCAAAAGATGAACTACAACGAAATGTTGAGAGTCGAGTTGTCAGATTGGTTTCCAGACCAGGCAAAAATTGCGGGATATCGGGCGGAGCTTGAAAAGCTTGAGCAGTTACGAGCCAATCAGCTCACGGAAACAGAAGCCATCGTGGAACGGCTTGATGACTATCGCGACGATATCGTCGATCTTTTCGACGATTTAGGGCCCTACGGGCCGAGGCGCTATCTGGAGGACGGCGGGATCGACGGAATGAGAGATATTTTGGACGTGCGCGGGCAATTGCTTCCGATCATCAACAATTATTTGAGATACCAGGACGGTGCGCCGAACAGTGACGCTCTGAACGGTGAGTTTTTGACGGCGAAGCAGCGCATCGAGGATTCAAAGGCCCAATTGACTCCATTGAAAAACAGCGTCAATGGCGGCGATTCCACAGGCTATGGTCAGGCCGTCAAAATATTGAATGACAATCTATTGAGAGTGTCCGATGAAAAAGTCGATCTTCTGGACAGCATGCTGGGCCTGCTCAAGATGGACAAAGTGGTGGCGCAAATCGAAAGCCTGACCAGCGACTACGACAAATCCGTTACGGATATGAAAAGCACGATCCGGTCAACGTTGGCGCGACGATTGGGGGAATTGCAGGACCGCAAGCAAAAGGCCACAGAGTTGAAGGGGGAGTTGGAGGACTTGAGTACGGAATTGAACGCGAAAAAATTGGCAATGGCCATGAACTTGGAGCGTGCTTATGGCCAGGCTGGCATACCGCTGGACTCGGCGGCCGCCCTGGTTGACAGGATTGTCAAAGAAAAATCTGTTGCTTCTATAGCTTCAGCGGCCTGGCAGCCTTATGCAGAATTGACGGAAAGCGATCTCATTAGTGATGCAGCGGCGATATGGGATGCGATGAAGCCGGTCATAGACAAGCAGAATGAAAAACCCGGCGCATACCAGGATATGTTTAATCTGGAGCTCATTGAAACGCTCATAGAACGCAATACTGCACTTTCGAACGGTTTTGAGGCAAGTTCTGACATGAAAGACTATATCCTGGATACAAGTCTTACCATGAAGGTGGCGGACAGTGTTGGGAACATATCGTCTTTCCCGGTCAAAACGTTTTTCCAGACAAGGGAATGGAACCCGACCTTGAAGGCGTATGAAGGCATCTATGACGATTTCCTCGATACTAAATTGCAGACCTACTACTTGCTAAAGAATCCCGCAAACATCAGGCTCAAGGAATATTTGGCGGCACGGGGCAATGAATTTAAGGCGGATACTACCCTTACGTACAGTGTGTCTCACATGAGTCTTTACATGGATAGGATTCTCAATGCCAAGGGGGCGGATGCCGCTTCTCTGAGTGAGGGGTGTCAGGAGACACGTGACAAGCCGCTGGCCATTTTGGGGAATATCATGGCCTACGTTAAAAAGAATCTCCAGCTTTTTGCCAACGCAGATAAGCCGGAGGTGCACAAACAGAAGGTGTCTGCCCCGGCGGAAAGATTAGACGGTTCAGATACGACATTGGGTACGCTGTGGGGTGCGACGAAGTATTGGGCGGGAGAAGCATGGGATACGGGTAAAACAATATATACAGCTGTTTTGGATATAGGGTATCAGATCGACCGAGCAGTGTATTGGATGTCCGGAGGCACAACCCCTGATGGAATGACGACCTCACTACTTGGCGAAAAATGGATTCTCGACTACAGGACATCTGCACTGGCCGCCGCAGAAGAGCGGGCATACGGGACCAGAACGTATGACATCAGTGCGGACAAGACCCAACTTCAAAATAGTGCGGCAATGCTGAATGTCACACCCGAAATCGCTGCCGTGATACAGGAGCGGCAAGACCTTGAAGCCGACCAGGCGGCCTTTTCAGCAGGGCCTCTTTCAACCGTGTGGTCCGGCGTGTGGTCCGGCATTGGTGCGGCGTGGAATTGGGGTACAGGGCTTATTGATAAAAAACTCTTCAAGACAAATAAAATGTTCAATGCATTGGCGCAAGGGTTTTCACAGCCTATACGCTTTCTCAAAGGTGCCGCACAGTTGGTGGCATCCGGGCTCTGTAGTCTTGCGGGTGCCGTAGTAGCACTGGTTGGGAATTTTATCAGCGGGGGGCACACATGGTGGGATAACCCGCTTACAAAAGCGGGCGTCTATTTGGGGACAGAAGGTCTGCTGAATGTTGCTCATGCCTTTGAGAAAAAGCTGACATATGTTGAACCAGGTGCTCTGGAAGCACAGCAGGCTCAGCTGAAAGCCACGCAAGAGCAATATATCCGGGGGCAGGTTTCGATGAGCCAGCTCATGACGCAAATGGACAGAGCAACCGTGTTGCAGAAGCAGGTGCAACAGCGAGAGATTGCGTTTTGGAGCGGCGCTGGTCTTGTGATTACGGCGATGCTCGCAAGGGATATCTTTGGTATTGGCAAAGGATTGGCAAAATTTGTAGTGGATCGGTTTGTCATGAACAGAGTGAAGAATTTGTTGGCGGAAAAAATGGCGGGTGGTTTATTCAAGGAATGTGTAAGGGCATCGGCCGAAGGCGGCGTGAAGGCGGCCTTAAGAGAATTTGGAGTGGAAGGTGTCGCGAAAGAACTCGCGAGCGTGGTGGGCAAGGAAGGAAATTGGTTGGCGGCGAGAATGTACAGTGAGGCGACCTTGAAAGGCGGGCTGGAGACAATTTGGCGGGGAATGTCGAAGGAAGTGGTGGAAACGAAAATTGCCACTGCAATGGCCGGTCTTGCGGAAAAAAGTTGGCTGGGCAGTTTGGTGGATTATGTTGTTGCTGGGTTCTCTAACATCACCGGCTGGGTAGGAAGAGTTACGGGGCTTGGTCTGGGATCGACAGATGGGGTTATTCTCGCCGGGTTGGAGAGACGGTTATTTGGCGGGACGATAGAAAAGTTCATCAGCGACAAGGGTCTCCAGGCAGGTGCCGAAATCGCGAAGGTTCTGGTAAAAGATGGTCTTCTCTCGGAAAGTTTGGCCAACTCGCTGGCATCCCGGTTGATGGCGGCTATTACAATGCGTGAGACGCTGGGTCTTGTTGGGATGATGAGTATAGGGCAATGGATGTGGTATCGCACCTTTGGCGGGGATGCCTATCTTGATCAGTTTGCGGCGGGGAAACTTCTGAGGGCGGCACCTAAATGGAATGAAGCGGCTTTGACGGAGACGCTGCTGAGATCGGGATTGAAAGAGACGACGGAGGGGCTTGTCAAGGATGGTGTCAACAAAGTGATAGCAACGAGAGGGGTGGAGGCCTTTGCCAGAAGGCTTGTCGGGGATACGGTGGGGCTGGAAACGCTTATCATGCAAAGAGGTTTAGGGAGGGGAGTTGCTTTTGTTTCCGAGCGGCTATCTAAAATTCTGCCAGGTGCCAGCCGAGAGGGGATACTAAAGGCGTCACGCGAAATTACCAATCTCGTCTATAGGGATTTTGTGACAGCTAATGTGCTGTCCCTCGTGCCGACGGGTACGGGTGTTTTTGGCAAGTTTATGGACCGGATTATGGGCCGCGGCTGGAATAAGGTGGACGAGATGCTGGTGCCCGGATTCAGGAATTCTAGGTTCCAGCTGGAGAGAATAATTAAGGGACAGGGTGCGGAGGGTGCCGCCAACGTCCTGGTCGATAGAATTGGTTTAAACAGCTTCTTCGCGAACAGGCTCACAGGGTTGGCCGAAAGGTCGTTGATTGAGGACATGATGGGTAAAGGCGGTCTGACAAAGTTTGAGAGTCTTCTCAAGGAAAAAGGTGTTCAGGCCGCTCGCGAGGCATTGCTGGCGGAACGCGGCCTGGGTGAAAAATTTGTCGCTTCTGTAACCAGCCGCCTGGAACAAAATGTGGTGCGGCAGGTTGTTGAAGCTTTCAGCCGTGAAGGAAGCGGGGCCGGCATAGCAAAGTTTGTGGAGCTGAGCGGTGAAACCAACTTTGTCAGCCGAATGGCGCGTATGGGATATGATCGGGAGTTGGCGGGCAGTATCGCCAAACGGGCCCTGGGTGGGGAATTTGCGGTGGAGGCGGGGCTGGGCCAGAGACTATGGCAGAGTGTTACGTCCCGATTCCTGAGGGCGGGCAGGGAGTTTAAGACCTCCGTGGGAGAATTTGGCGTAAGGAACGTTCTCTCGCCCTATGAAGAATTTGGTCTTTTCGGTGAGAGAAAAGAGTTGGCCGGAATTTTGGATTCCACCAAAAAAATGTTCACGGATATTTACAACAAGGTGACGGGCTATAGCCCGCCCCATTTGCCGGGCGCTGCCGTGGAGCCGTTCACCCGTGCCACGATGGGACTGGTTCCGACAATCATCCGCAATCTCGCGTTCGAAGGGTTGAATCTTGGCAAGATTCTGACGTATGCCCACATCGTGAATTATGGATTGAGCAAGTTTGATTCTTCCGCCTTGATGCCGGCGTGGATGATAAAGGCGAACGATTGGATCAAGGCCCAATTTAACGCGTGGGCCCCATCGTGGGTGAAACAGGCGTTGGCACCCGTTGCAGCCGCCGGCAATTGGCTCAAGTCGTTGATCATTCCCACACACGATCCCTTCGGCGGCAAGGTGGAGAAAATAGGTTTCTTTGCCGCGGTGGGACAGGATTATTGGAACAACTTCAAGGAGGGGATCAAACTCTACGTCATCATGCCCTTCTTGAAACCCATCGCCAACTTTTTGGGTATAGACAAGGTGTTTGGCCGGCTGGCAAACGCATACGGAAACCAGCTTGTCGGCCGCGCGGGGGGACAGAGTCTTTTTGGCGACGTGGTGGGCAAAGTATTTGGCGCGCGAGGGACCGCGTTGATGCAAAGGGTCGGCGCAATGTTTGAAAACGAAGGCCTGAGGCATGCCCAGTCCTTCTGGGTGACGGACAAGACATTCCAATTTGGCTGGTGGCTCTCGGAGAGTATTGGATCAGGAATTTACAGCCTGAACAATTGGATATCTGGCGGCGATAAAAATACCATTCTTCATGATATAGGAACCTCCTTCATGCCGGGCGGGTTCATGTACGAGTATCTGCCCCTGCTTTTGATCGCCTCCGGCCCCGTGGAGACCCGCGCCATCATCGGCCGTGAAAAGTTCCACAACGACTTAAGAATGGAGCAAATGAACGGCGCGAGAAATTCCATGATGGGAGAAGGCCTGGCCAAAGAAGGATTCATTACGGTCGATGTTGCGAGAAGACTGGGCGAACAAGGCACCGATGCAGCATTGAGCCGCATGCGGTCCGGCCTGAATTATGGAGCGTTTGAGAGGGGCGGCGCCAATGGGGTCGTGTTCCGCGATGCAGAGACCGGCAAGATCCTGGACATCATGGGCGGCAGGGAAATGGGCTATCGCGCGATGCTCAACATGTCCGACAGCGCTGGCTACGCCAGCCTGACCAAGGCATTGGAGAGAGATTTTACCCGCAGCGAGGCGGACCAGCTTGGGCTGGAGGCGATGTACCGCCAGGGAAGAATCGGGATCGACGGCAGTGTCAATGATGCCGTCAGCCGTTTATTTGGATTGGATAGTGAAGGCCGTGCACGTTTGAATTCTGATGGACAGAACGCGCTGGTTAAGGATGCCCAAGGCATGGCGACGGGCAGGGTTCTTGTCGGCACCGTGGAGATGTCTCTGGCGGAAGCAAAACTGCGATACCATGCCTCGATTCGTGATGTCTCCGGGGATACCCTTCTGCAGGCCTTTGCGCGGGGAGTGACATCGCAGACCGCCCGCGCCATCGACCTGATGCGGCCGGATGAATTGTTCAACGATGATCACACGTTGACTCAGACAGGGCGCGCTGCCTTTGGCGCAAACGGCGACCGGGTACTCAATTTTAGTGGAGTTGAAGTAACCCGTGATTTGGCGCTGGAGAGAGTTCGTGCGCTCAGGGAAGGACGCGTCCATGAGACTGGGGAGTTTGGAGGATTCAAATACGAGGGCACAGCAATACGGAGCAGTATCGAAACACGGGTTATGGAGGAGGCCCTGTTGGATCAGATTTGCAAAGACGTAAGCGGCGATGCCGAGCGCCTGAATGCACGGCGCGTCGTCTTGGAAGCCCTCAAAACGGGCAATGAAGTAACAATGCGAGAGGCGGCCAAACTCGTCCGGACCGAGCACGATTTGGCGGCGGCGCGCGCCCTCTATGAACAATTTACGGGAGAGAGAGTGACGCCAGAGGGCAACAACCTTACCAAAGTGTCAGAGATTGCCAACGTGGCATCCTTCCTCACCAGGGCCAATGAGATTGCCGAGGGGATGGGGATGGGCCGGGGCATGTTTGAGTCGGCGGATGCCTTGATGGACGGCGGCGTTACGGGACAAGCCAGTTTGGCGTTAAAGTATCTGTCGCCCAGCACCATCGTGGTGGAATCGGTGGGATTCCGTGAAAGAATCATTCGGATGGAAGAATCCGGTCCGCAAGACATGATCCATCAGGCATTGGGCAATGCATACAATGCGTCGGTAGGGGAGGTTGTCTATCGGGGCGGCGCCTACAATTTGATTGTGCCGGTCAGCGGGGAGGAAAGAGAAAGGAACCGCGTCAGACTCGTCGGAGAGCAGGTCTTTGGCCGGGACGTCGGGGGCGAATTGAAGGTCAAGACCTACGAACTAAAAGACGGACGTTTTGAGCAGGTCTTTGTCAAAAATAATATGGAGCTGGGGTATCAGATCGCAGAGACCAAGGTGTTGGACACCAGGCGATTTGCCGACGGCACTGAGGGATTCTCGTTTAGGAACACGAACAATATCCTTCAGACTGTGATCAAAGATATCAATGGGAGATTGGTCGTGAACGACAGCAAGGGCACACTGAATCTTGCCGATGTGCGGGATGTAAAAGCGCAGGCCATCAGAGAGGAGGGAACCGATACGAGGGCTCTGCATCTGGTGGAGATCCAGATGCGTTCGGGAACGAACGGGGAAGGCCGTTATATGCGAAGATTTGTTACGGATTCCAAGGGAAATCAGATCGGGAAGAATTTGGCCACCGACGTGGCCTGGAACAACATCAACTTTGCGGGGACGGAGTTCATCGGCAAAGAGGCCTGTCACGGGGCGGGAGAAGTTGTGGTACTGGATGTTGGCGCGCGTGGAAAGCTGTCTGTCGTGACGGACAACCTGGGCCGTGGCCTGGGGGTCTTTGAAGGGAAGGTGCGATTTGTGGATGTCGGTGCAAACGGCAGGGACGCGAGTGAAACGCTGAAAACAAAGCTGATGGGTGGGGGGCTGGATCCAGCGGAAGCAAACAAACAGGCGGCACGGCTCAGCGGTGTGCGGGAATACCAGTTGAAGGTGGACATGATGGATGATGCGGGCAGGACCGTTACGCGGGATTGGACGGTGAGAAAGGGGGTGGAGTCAACTGTCTCCTTTGGCGCAAGGGCGCTGGACGGCCAGGTAGAGGTGCGCATCAGCGATCTGTTTGGCCGGGAGCGGAAAGGGAGCTATCAGGGCACGGAAATTGAGGATCTCGGCGGTGTGCTTCGTCTGAAGACGGCCGAAGGATTTGTGAATATAGATACCGCAAATGGCAATACCGTGCGGGTTGAAGGGGGCAAGATAAAAGTGTCCATGGATTCGCTGGTGGACGAAGTGGAAATCAAGACGGGTTCCCTGGATGTCTCCAGGCTTTCCGATGCCACCGTCGTAATGGACAGCACGAAGAACATGTTTAGGGCGAAATTGAAAGTGGGGGATGAAACGCAGGAAATCAGAATGACGCGGAGTGCGGGCACGGGAAGCGTGGTGGTGGAATATGACGCAGAGAAAACGGCTGTGGACAGTACCCGTGTGGCTATTGCCAAAGAAGTGCGGACGATCGATGTGAATCCACTGAACGGATCCAAGCAGGATCGTTGTCTCACGAATGTGGATGTTTTTGATAGCGCCTCCAACAGATCCATCAGGGTGTTGAGCGGTGTAGAAGGACGGGCGGTTTTGGAAAACGGCCAGATCAAGGTGGAAAATGCGCGTCTGAAGACGGATACGGTGGTGGATATCAGGCTCCACGAGAGCGGGGCGATGTATGATCTGAACATTGTCAAAACGATCCGGGAGGGTGTTAGTACCCGCCTGGAATTCGGCAGAAATTTTGTCGATCAGAGAGGGCAGATAATTTATGAAGGCAAGGGCGCCAAGGCGGACATGGATGCTTTACGGTTTGACGTGGATACCACCGGCTCAGAAGCATGCCGGCTATTTACTATTGCGCAGGGGGGGGTGGAAGTTGGACGAGGCGTTGTGGGTAAAGAGGGTGTGATCGTTCGTGCGGACAAAACCGGCGCATATTTTTACGATGCCAGCGTGAAGGACGATACTGGCATGAAACGATTCACCAGGATCGCGGATGCGATGGCCGACGGGTCCATCCACACCATCAGGGTTTCGGAGGGAATAGGCGGAAGCAGTTACCGTCAAGTGGAGATTGCGGGCAAGACGGCTTTTGTCAACGGGGAGGGAGTCCGGATATCGAATTTTGTCGACAAGAGTTTTGTACAGCCCCCCCTCTTTGACGGTCAGTCGCTGCGTTGGTTGGAGATGGATGGGAAGGGAGTCAAAGTCATTGAAGCGCGAGAGCTCAATGTCGTTGTTGGGAAAGACAAGGCCGGGATCGACATCGTGGAGCAGAAAACAAAAGTTGTCACGCGGTCCATCGACGAATTGACGGGGGATTTTTCAAAGGGCAAGGTGACGACAAGGATATTGGACAGCCAAGGAAAAAATTTCTTGCGGGCTGTTACGGATGTGAGATCTCAAGAGGTGAAAGAAGTTGAGATAGAGGGTGTGGTGAAGGAGGTCGTTTGGGATGCGGACGCGGCCGAATACAGGATGGTGATGGATATTGAAAACAGTCCCACCCTCAGGGGAGAGCGGGATGGACAGAGGGTCATGGACCGGACGTATCATGTTGATGGAAAAGGGAATTTCGAATTTTATGAGGAAACGTCGCAACGAATTGACCGCACGGAGAGTGAGAGGCAGGGCAAGGATGTTTGGGTGGAAAGCAAGACAACGCATGATTTCATGGGGAATGAAATCGACACCGTTTCCAAACAAAACATGGACCGGGTGAGAAATGCGTTTGACGGCAATGACAAGGCCGGAATTCCACTGGCGGATGCGTCAGCGAGGATGGAGCGGTCAGCGCTCAAAAAAGAATTTGATGCGGAGGTTGGGAAGTTGAGAGAGGAAGGATCCGGTTCGTCGCTGAGCCGTCTGGTGGATATCTTTAAGCAGGTTGTGGGCATCAAGGCGGGCAATCTTTCCATGGCGGAGAGGGCGGCCTTTGGAAAGTTTCTGATGGAAAGGACGATAGAAAGGGACGGTTCCGGCATTAAAACCTTGATGGATGAAGCCCTGAAAGGGGAGGTCGGCAAACGGGACTTCAATATGATAGAGCAGGTGTCAGAGGCGTTGGGATTGCCTGATGTTGTCAGGGCCTTTGCGGAGGCATCTCGGTCAACGGACAAATCCCGTGCCCCACCGTATCCAAAAAATCCTATGACCGGCAAGGAGATCAAGACGGTCGCGGACCTGGAGTCATTCCTGAGAGACAACTTTGTGGCGTATGCGCAGGTGTTCTTTGAAAAAGTCGGAAAGAAATCAGACGGAGGCTCGGTGAGTTGGACAACCAAACAGGTCAGCTTGCTTCAAAGAATCCTCCTGGGCGAAACAGGTCTCCTGGGCACAGGCGGTGGCAAGACGGGGGTCAACATCATGGCCGCTGGGATCATGAGCGAACTGGGCAGGCTGATGGAGGCAGAAAATCTGGAGACCGCCGACGGCAAAATACGGCGGCAATATGCCGCGATCCTCATGACGGAAAATCCCGCTTCTTCGAACAGATACGTTGAAGACGACATGGGCGTCAAGTTGACCCATCAGGAACTTGCCAGTGCGTTCGGGATCAAGCTGGTGAACGGGTCCAAGTTGGGACTGAAAAACCAGTTGGATGACCTGGCGGCGGCACTCGAGTCGCGAAACACCGTGGTCGTGATCGATCCCACCCAGGCCGGCTTCTTGAACCTTTCCCGCCGGGAGAACTCGCGGCTGGCCAACGCGTTGGACAAGACCACCCATTTGATCATCGATGAAATCGACTTATTGGCAAAATCCACCCAGCAATATATCCGCAGTGCCAACAAACCGGGAGAGCGGGAGAATCAGGCAGAGGTTGCAAACTATTTGGAGTTGGGCGAGACAATTGAAACAAAATTCAAGAGGGTGGAATCCGAGGACGTGAATGCAGTCTATAACAGGAACGAGGCCAAGATAAAAGAATACGATGAGGCCCTGGCCAAAGGGGAAATCGTTGAAAACGGCGTGAAGAAGGCCTTTGGGGCACAGGAATACAGACAGGCGCTGGAAGACCTGGGTGTCCTGGTGTATGCAAAACAGAGCGGAGACCAGGGGGTCAGCGGTTTTACCAATAAGGCGGCGGAGAAATATTTTGCGACGTTCAAAAAGGGAGATGGCGCAAGATTTGAAAAATCGGACATCGAGCAGGCCCTCAGGGCTCAGGTGCAGGAATACGGCACCAATTATACGCTGGAGGCGCACCGTCTCCGACCCGTGGAAGGCAGCGTGACAGAGACGCAGTACAGCGACCTGTGTTTTGCCGTGAATCTGGCAAGGAGGGGAAATGCCGAACTGGAAAAGGCAAAAGGAGGGGTCGATTCACAACTATACAAAGACAATTTCCTGAATCCAAAAGATTATGTTGCCAACAAGACCAACACCCAGGCCTCCTTCATCGAGTTCTGGCAAAACATCAGCAGTGCCAATCCGAGTGTTGATGGAAAGGAAGCCCAAGGCCTGCAGGTCAGCGGCACGACAGGAACAGGCGGCCAATTCCTCAACGTGATCAAGGATACCTTTGGAACGCCCATTGCCCTCATCGAGGAGTCCACATTCGACAGGAGCCGCCTGACTGACGAGAACGGCAATGAAAGGATACGAGACGAGAGCGATGATGTGGTCACAGAAGTGCGGGCATTGGCACGCCGGAATGTTGGAGACAAGGACACCAATGCCACGGTCCTCGTGAAGGTGAAAGATGTGAAGAGCGGCTTGCCGCTCGTGAGCAGGGCGGGGCATGAGTCGTACCGGTGCCGGAGCGAAAGGGACTCTCGGGGGCAGTTCAATGTGTTCAATGACCGGGACACGATGAACGAGTCCATCAAAGTGAGACAGGAAATGGACGGAAGCCTGACAGTTGTCCGCGTTGGGGAGATGAGCAATCCAGCGCGGGCGAGTATGGAATCGGCAAGGGATGCTTATACCCGGGCGCAAAACGAGTACTATGAAAAAATGGACGAGGCATCCAGGAGCGCCATGAACGAGGCCAAGGCAAAGTACGACCGGGCGGATTCGGAATATCAACGGGCCCTTGCCGCGGAAGATGCCCTCATCCGGAATAATCAGGCGCGGGAAGTCCTGCTGGAAGACGGCACACCAAACGGCACGACGGCCTTCATGACGCTGGACAAGTCCAACAATGTGTTGAGTTTGAGAGATGCTTCCGGCAAGGAGATCATGCGGTCCGGCAAGTATCTTTCTGAGATGGGGCTCACGGTAGCCAAGAACGGTCAGATCAAGATGGGAGAGACCACCCTGGGGACCGCGAAGCGATCCAACCGCATCCTTGTGGTTGATGAGTTGACGCCGGCGGAATTCATCAACCTGGCGGCCAACTATGGCGGGCAGAATAAAGACATTCTGATGACGTACAACCGCAACACGCTGACGGGAGTGGATTACCGCGGTGAATTTGACCAGTTTGTTTTTGGAATCGAACAATTGGATGAGAACCTCGCCAACCAGACGATGGGCCGCGTGGGGCGGGAAGGCGCCCTTGCCAACCGGTTCCTCTTTGTGGTCGAATCGGAAATGCAGAAGTCTCTGGGCCTCATCGGACAGAAAGAAAGACTCCAGGGACTTCAGTCCGTGTGGGAGGCAGGGCGGGACAGAGAGAATTCGGAATTTGCCCAGCAGTTTAGGGAGGGCAAGATCGAACGTCAAAAGCATCAAGAATCGGTGGAAAACAACCGGTATCAGGAGAATCTGGATCTTTTGGCAAAGTTCGATGAAACCACGGCAACCGGTTTTGATAAATTGACCAGTTTGGAGAAAATGATGCTGGTGGGAAAATACCGCGCGGCATGTCAGGCGGCCGCGACGGAACTGTTCAAGGTGTCGGACACGGCGAGGTCCAAGGAAGTGTTGAAGCCATTGAAAGACTTGATGGACACCTTCAAGGTGAACGGCGCTGACACGGCGGCCAGCAGACTGCTGGAGAGTGTTTTTGAGAAACACCTGAGCCGGCGGCCCACCAATGCCGACATCACGCGCAGCGAAGACGATCTGATAAGCGGCAAACAGAGGGTTGCCGAGTCGCTCTTGCGGGCACTGGGGGAAGCGGATACAGCGGCGCAAGAAGTATTGAAGGCGCTGCAGGAGGGCACCGCCAATGTGGAAGCGGCGGACGCGGCCCGGCTCAAAACAGAGATCGAGAAGGGGATCGAGGGACGCAAGGCCATTCGGGAACAAATTCAAAGCGATATCGACAACAACTTTGCCGGTGTCAGTGAAAGATTGGCGGGCAAAAAGCTGGCGGATTCACTCAGCAGTGCGAAAGACACGCAGGCAATCTATGATTTTGCGATGAGCAAGATTGCTCCTCACATCGTGCCGGAGATGCGCAGTGAGGCCATGCGATCTGAAAATGAAGTTTTGGCCAGGCAGCTGGCGCAAGAGACCCAGACTGCCAGGGCGCCTCCGGCTCCCAAGACAGTGGAGGAATTCCGCGCAAAACTCACCGAGAGTCAAGCCGGCAGGGAGGGAATGCCCGCCCTGCCCGGCTACACCGACGCCCAAGTCAACGCAATGGTCACAGCCAGCAACTTAAATGCCGCGGGAACCCAGGAGGAAAAAGAAAGGCGCCTGGCCAGTGCCTGGAGCATGCTTCAGGGGGGTTATGCGGGTGCCTTGCAGACGCATTTGGTGTCGCTGTCCGGCGCCATGATCCCACAGGGAGCCACCCAGCAGGAGATCAACACCCAAATATTCGTGGGGTTGATGAACCGGGGCATTCTGGACACCGCCGCCGCGCAGAATGTGTCTTTGCAGCAGATTGGTTCTATTGCCTACATTCAGGCCCAGCTGCAAAGTTCGATCCCTGATGTGTCCGTGGCACTGACCGCGCAGGATTGGAACGACATTCGCAATTTGGGGGAAGGTTCTCTGGTCAATTATGTTGCCCGGGCGACGCAGGTCATATTGGGAAAAATAATCACGGCACAGCGCAGTGATTTGAGTGCCGATGAAAGGACGAACATTGAAGCGCACGTGGTGGCGCCCTTCGTGCGGGTGCTTCAGCAATACCGGGACCGGATTGCCAATAAGGAGCTTGGAAAACTGCCCACCGTCGCGGAAATATTTGGCGTCGCCAGAGACTTTGTCCAGGAACTGAAAAAGCAGGGAAGGCAGATGGATGAGCAACAGACCGAAGCAATGGAAGATGTGTTTGTAGACGCGTTGATGGCCAATGTGGACGGCATCGGATTTGGCCAGGACAAAGTGGAGGCCCTGCGCGTCATGGATCGCACGGTTCAGAGTGTGAAACCGGGCAGTATCCTGAAGGCCGAAACGGCGATCAATATATTGAAAGAAAGGGATCCCATCAAACGCAACGACATGATCCGGACCATGCTTGTTGCCGCGGCAAACGAGGACCCGGAAGGTGCCTTCCGGTTTGATGTCATGAGCCGTTTGAGGCGCAGTGCGGAAAGTGGAACGGTGCTCTCGGCACAGGCGATCCAGAAAGTGATTCAGGATGTCCGCACAAAATACAACATCATGAGCGATGAAGTGGCGTACCGTTGTCTCAGAGAGGATATTGCGGGCCTCTTGCAGGGGCTGGGGCAGGGGAACCGCGAGAGAATGTTGGACGCAAAGCTCAAGGGCATGTTCGGAAGTGTGAAGCTGGGTGAGGAGGTTCCCCAGGCAAAGCAGAAAGCGGCCATGGCTCTCCTGCCCAGGTTTATGGAAATCATGACAAGCTTGAGTCCGAGCGTCCAACTCAAGGAATTGATGAAGGCTGCCGTGGAAATAAACAAGGGCATTAGCAATCCAGAAGAGCAGTTGGATACCGGGCCGGAAGCCTTGCAGCAGCTTGCCAACGCCCTGCAGAAGGGTGTGGCTCCCATCGCCGTCCAATACATTGTGATTCAGCGTCTGAGGAATTTGACTGCGGAGAACCTGGATCTGAGCGATATCACCTTGGACGGCATTGTGGCGGATGCCAATGGCTTTGCTCAGGATGAAAAACAACTGCAGTCCCGCGCAAAGGTGCTGGAGTTGGCCGGCGGAATCCTGTTTGAAAAGGCGATGGAGCAGAACAAGCTGTATCAGGCGGAGCAGGCAGTCGAAATAAAGATCGGTAAAATCGTGGAAGCGACAGTGCCGGAGGCACAGCGCTCGGGTGTTCTCAAGATCATGGAGAACATGGTGTATCCAGCTTCGCTCGAGCCCTTGGGGCCGGATAATGTGATGGATATGATGCTAGAGGCCAACAACAGAATCACCAATCCATCCGATCAGATGAGCGCGGAGACGTTCAACGCCCTGGATCCTGTTGCGATGCTGCATCTTGTCCGGCTGCAGCAGATACGGTTGCAGATGCGGGAGGCGATGAGCACGGGGCAATTTGCGCCGGCAGAGTTGGCGCAGGGAGACCGCGTGACATTGGACGACATCACAAGGTGGATGGATACGGTCAATGCAGGGGAGTATGGGGGAAGGGTTACAATCGATGAGGTGCTCGATACGGTGGTCAGGCCGATGATTCTATCTACGAGTACTGCGCAGACGGCGCGTCTTGAGGCATCGCGCAAGAACTTGAGTTTTGAAGTACATTGGCGATCGACGTTGAATGAGGTTCGGCTGGCGCCGGTGAAACAGGCCGCAGCTCAAAAAGCGGCCGCCAGGCTGTTTGAACTTGCCAAGGACGGGAAAAACATCGCGCAACTGGATGCGGCACAGTGGACGGATGTGCTTACCAGCGCCAACAAAGATGTCAAAGAAGAGGGCGCAAAGATCACGCTGGAAGAGATCAAGAATTTTGTGCACATCCCCGTCGTAACGTTGAGCCGGCGGGAGCAAGCGGTGAAACTCTTCAACGAGCAGGTCACGCAGGATCCGGCCAGAGCGTTGTCGATCGATTTCCTGAGCGAAGTTGTCCGCACGGTGAATGGGATAACCGCCGAAGCCCAGTTGGTGGATGCGATAAGCGGGATCGTTTTTGATGTGCCCTCACAGAAGAGCCCGCTTGCGCAGAAAGCCGCGCAGATGGTTGCGCAGCAGGGATTGCCCGCCGTGCGCATGATGATAGCGGAAGATGCCAGGACGGGAATCGGCCAATTCCTGGCCAAGGTGAACGAGGGGGTTACGGACGGCGCAGAGCAATTGACCTATGACGAATTTGTCTTGCGCGTGTTTGCGCCCATACAAGAAAAACTGGCCTATGAATTGACAGCCAGCGATCTGTTTGCGGATGTGGTGCAGCCGGCAGGCGCCGGTCAAACGGTGCCGGGCGTCGATGTTCCATCGGCATTGCAGGATGTTTTGTCGCGGTTGCGGGACAATGAGGGATTGGAAAGAGTGATCGGGTTGTCGGACACTCTGGATTCAGTCTGGACTGCGGAGGACAAAAATGAATCCTGCCGGTGGGATCAATTGCAGACCATGGCAGGGCAACTGGATTTGCCGGGGCTTGCAGGATTGACTCCCGAGGAGGAAGCGTCGTTGACGCCTCAACAGAAGACACAGAAGCAGGCCGACATGCAATTGGAGACGATGCTTCGGATGTTGTTCCCGTCGCATGACGTGATAGCGGGTGCTGAAATTGCACAGACGGTGGATGCCAATCCTACTCTGCGGCAGATTATTGAAGCGATGGACATCGCCAAGACACTCCGCTCGCAGAGAGAGGTGGGCCAATCTCCAACGCTGGCGCAGTTGGTTGACATGAGCAAACGGCTGGGGTTGGACAGCGATACGATCAGCACGACAGAGCGGCTCGGAAGGCTTTCCTTATTCTTAGACAAAGTAGGCGTTACCGTTGCCGCAGAAGACCTGTCATTTTTGGATATCATGTCACGGGCATTGCCCGAGGGCGCGCGGGGCAATGTCCAATGGCAACGGCTTGTGGACCTTTATCATGGCCGAGGGATAGACGATACGACGGCAAATTATATGCAGTATGTGATGAGTGCCCTCGTCCTGCCGGGTCAGGCGCCCAGTGCGGTGCGTGAAGCGGCAGAATTGCAACAGGCTCTTTCCAATGTTGCCAACAACCGGGCGGGGGGCAGTTTTGAGACATTGGATAGGATTTCCGGGCGGCAGGTGGAAAGAGCGGCGGCCACGGATGAAGAAAATGCCGCCAGCCGCCGCGCGTTCATGCAGATCGTCGGAGTGAACATGGAGGCCTTGGATCAGGTGGAAGCCCTGGGGAAAGTGGATGCAGATATGGCCAGCCGCCTGGAGCAAATCAAGACAACCTCCTATAAATCTTTTGATGAACTGGTGCGGTGTTTTAATCGGGAATTAATGGTGATTCTTGCCCAGCCGGAGGCGTTGTGTCAGGACACTGAGCGACTTTTGATTGCTTCGGGGAAGATGCGCAGTAGTGCGACAGTTGGGCTTGATCAAAGCGCTACTGTGCGCAGACTGGATATAGAAAAACTGTTGAACAATTTTGGAATGCGGCTGACGCAGAGAGAAGGGGGCGCGCAGGTGCTGTTAGATGAGATTGCCAACGCGCAGAGTGCAGATCAGGCCCAGCGGTTGGCGAGTGCGTTTGGGAATGAGGGCTTGGAAGACTTAAACAGCCAGTTGGCAGACCAGATCAAACAGTTTAACACGGTCAATCAGGCGTCATTGGAGCAGATCTCCCGATGGGAAGACACGCTGAGACAGCAAGAAGCCGATTTGGCGGCCGTAGAGGGCAGACAAACCCGAGAGATTGCGACACTTCTGGGTGAAGATCTTCAAACAATAGAGCGCAGGGCACAATTGGAGACCGCGAGGGGCAAAACAGGGGACGCATTATCAAGAGTGCGGGCTGAACTGGCCAGTCTGTCAACGGCACGTGCCGACGTGATTGCCGCCATGGCGGCCAGGCAGCAGGAATTGGAGGCATTCAGAGACGGACTGCTGACGGGATTGGGAGATCGCGCAACCGCAATTCAAGCAATGGTCAAGATTGCATTGGAAAATCGCCTGAAAGATTTGGAATTGCTGGGCAGGGCGTGTGAAGCGGACCTTGTCAAAGTGACGGGCGTGGCGCAGAAATTTGCGCCGCCGGTGGTGATGGATGCGGCGCTTGCAGATGTAAAGAGTCAACACCGGCTGGGAGACAAGCCCGAGGTTTTGGCGCAGGCTGTTGCGGCGGCCAGGACCAAGGCGGAGGTGGAAGACGCAGTATCGAAAGCTCTGATCGGCACGGAAGAAGAAAACAAGGCGCTGGAGGAATTGGACACGCGCGGCAGTCAAAAGCTTGCTGAAGTGGCAGGCGCGTACGGTCAAAAGATACAGGAACTTCGTGCCAAGGTGGATCAGGCGCAGGGTGTTTTAGATGCCGGCGTGAGAAATGCGACAGACCGTGAGCGGCTCCAGAAAGTTGTGGATCAGGCCAACGCCGCGCTGAAGACTCTAGAAGATGGGTTGGCCAAGGCCATGGCGGATGTGAAAACAAATACAGCAAGCGCGAGGGAAGCGCTCGTGCGGGCGATCCGCGAAAAGAATCTGGCGATAGAGCAGGCACGGTTGGAACGCCTGACACAGTTGGGAGTGGTCCTGGCGGCTGTGGATCAAGCCCGGGTAGCGATGGTGCAGGCAGCGTTGGCTATGGATCGGATGGGAGATTATCCCAAGGCGGCCCAAAGCTTTGATGCGGCATTGAGCGAAGAGGTCTCGAAACCTGTGCAAGAAAAACTCGACGCCATCGGCAAGGCGCAGATGGAAGACATGAACAAGCTTCGCGATGAAGCGCTCATCAGTGCCGAGGCGAGGGACGTATTAGTACAAAGGCATCAGGCAAAGATCGATGCTGCAGCGATCAGTCTGGAAGAAGAATATCAAAAGGCCGACACGGACCTGGCACAGAGGCAGGCGGCGCTGGAGGCACTGCCTGTGGCAGATCAGGACAGCGATCTACTGGGGAAAGTGATTCAAGCGCGGGCGGATTTGAGGACTGCTTATGACGCTCAAGTGGCTGCCCTGGATCAGCGGGCCACAGAAGGTATTGCTGCAATTAAGAAAGCGATAGATGAAAGAAACGCGAAAGTGACAGAGGCGTTGAACAAGCGGTATGAAGCGTTGGCCGATATAACGTTCAAGGCCACAGAAGATCCTATGGGTATTCGTAAATCGCTGATTCGATTGGAGACGCTGGCCCATCAGATAGAGTTGGAGATTGCCTCGCAGACTGCCAATCGCCAGCTTTCACCCAACGCCAAGGCCCGGCTGGCGGAGTTGGAGGCCTTGTATCAGTATGAAAGGGAAGCACTTCTTTCTCGAGCGCAGGAAGAAAAGAAGACATGGGGATTGAAGGATGAAGCGGAGCTCAAGAATGAGTATGAGCCAAAGATTGCGGCGGCTGAAGCAAAAATATCCAATGCCAAAGACGCATTGGCCCGGACCATCGATCCTGAGCAGCGCAAGAAGCTGGAAAAGACTCTATCGGAAGCGCAGGCGGAACAGAAAAACCTGACAGAACAATATGAAAAAGCGAAATCGCAGACTGCTGCCGCGGTGCTAAAGGAGCTGGAAGCGCAGCTACCCGATGTAGAGCGCAACGCGCAGATCGCGCAGTATTTGGGCACCCATAACGGCAAGAGCAAGGAAGAATGGCAGGCGGAAAAGACCAATCTGGAATACAGGATACAAATGCTGCGTATCTTGTCATCGGAAAATGTGGCTTCGGGCTTGGAGACGCAGTTCAATGCAACGCGCGATCGAGTCAAAGCCCAGCAGAGAGAAAACATTCTGGCCTTCCTCAAAGGGGAGTTTGATCTGAAGCTGCCATTTGCCGGGGTCAGTAGTGGGGCACAGATAGTTAATGTGGAATACGAAGGGGGAATTGAGGCGGAGGTGGAACTTGCAAATGCCGTTGCTCTCAATCAGGCCGTAGATGCCATCTATGGCCTGCCGGATTCTGCCATCGGCCGAATGGAACCTGTGGTCAGCCTGAGAGAAGACGGCACACCGGCGGACGCAGAGAACAGCCGGATTGCGGTGATGTTGAAAAACGGCCAATACGCCCAGGCGGAGAGTGCGTATCAGGCGCTCTTGGCACAGGCGCCGTTTGATCCAACGGATCGGGCCAGTGTGGAAAGAACGCTCAACTACGCCATGGCGCTGGCCAATCAAGGGAAGTATGAACAGGCCGCTGATGCGGTTAAAAATCTGGAACTATGTTCCCGTGCGGTTCTTGACAAGCTGGGCGGCAAAGACCTTCAAATTCGCAAACTCATTGATCTGCTTTCCGGCACCGAGAAGTTGGCACAGCAGCCAAACATTCCGCCGACAGAGCAAGTAACCAATTTATACAACTATGCGCTGGCATTGGCGAGGACGGGCAATTTGCAACTGGCAGCCCAGGTTGCCAGGAAGGCCTGTGGGATTGCCTATCTTGTTGAAAAGCCCACAGACGAAGATGTGTTGGCGTTTAGAAGGATAAGCCTGTTGTATTCGCTGGTCTTGGCGGCCTTGCCGCATGACCAGACAGCGATACGCAACAGAAGCGATGAGCCCGGCGGTTATGGGCGCCGCATAGAGACGCTTCGCCGGGACAATGAAATTGAAACGAGAACGTATAATGCCATTGTTGGGATGGTGATGGGTGTGGTGAAGAATTTGGCTGGAGAAGTGATCTATTCTTACCAGGAGAATGCCAATGGTATTCGGTATGTTCAAAAGCCAAATACGGATTTAGAGGAAGTCTGGGATGTGCAAGGCGCGGTCGCGGGCACATTAAAACACAGTGATCTACCCGATTTGGCGGAAGTGGAAGACGTGCAGGGCAACGTGGGCGATGGATATATTGCATTTAGGCTTGGCACTGGGACGCGATTGATCAACGCCCAAACAGGTCAGAATGTCTTGCTTGATACAAAAGAAAGACTGTCCAACGTCAAAGTGATTGCCCTGGGCAATGGCCGGTTTGCGCTCTACGCCCAGAACCAGTCCGGTGACGGTTTCTTGCGGCAGTTCAGTGCGGATGACACGGCGATTTCGGATACGGGAATGTTTATGGCCCGGTCGTTGGCCGGCGGCAAATTCAAGGTTTTTGAGATGATAATTGAGGGCGAATGGCAGACGGTGGTGGTGGGAGAAAAGGAAGGCGAATTTATCACACTGCCCAACACGCGGCTAGGGGATGTTTCGGCAATGCGCGATGGTGTAGCTCTTGTTGTCTGTCGCGAAAACGGGACGCTGGAGATACGGGATCCGCACACCGGATGGATTTTGGCGACGCTAAAAGATGTGGCCGCCGCCCAGATCGTGCGGGTTGTCAGCGAGACCAAGGATGAGAAGCAGACCGCGCAGATCACATTCAGGACGGCGACAGGGCAGGTGACGCAGACATTTGTTGCCCAGGAAAAGGTGCGGGAGATAAAAGTTGAGGATATTGGGACAGCAGCCGGCTGGGGCGATTGGATCAAGCAGTTGTTTGGATCTGGCGCGGAGGTGCCGCTCTTGCGCTTCAGCGACACGGATGTAACAAGCGGCAAGAGCGTTCAAAAAGTGGTGCCAATGCCGGCGGGCGTGAATTTGAGCATTCCTGTCCAGATGCAGGCAGACGAAAAGACGGGAGCCGTGACAATCACACTGCAGACCATGGATGGCACGGCGGATATTTCCTGGGGCGGGGAGTTGAAAGAAACGGTCAAGGTCGTGATCAAGGAAGGGCAGAAGGTCACAGAAGAGATTTGGGAGGCGTCTGACAGGCTGAAGGAACGGACCGTAACGGACACCAAGACGGGCGATGTCACAAAGACCGTGTGGGAAGGAAACAAGAATGTCCGGACCGAGACGGTAGGCAAAAGAACAATCACCACTACGGCAACTTATGATTCCGCGACGGACCAATGGACAACCGAGGAGGAAGACAAAGCCCTGGGACTGAAGCTCACCAAGACAAAGAATGCCCAGCACGAAGTACAAAAGGTGGTGCTGGAAGACGCCAAAGGCAACAAGGTGGAGGTGTCACCGGAAGCACTGCCGGAAGATATGGACGGGATTGTGGGAGCAAATCTGGAGCTTGGCAGTGGGATGTTTGCACTGGATATGTTGGATGATACAGGAGTGGTTCACACGCGCCTGTTTGCCCTGGGCAAATGGGCGCCGATGGCAGGGGTGAGCGCCAGCCAGATCAGGCCGTTTGGCGGCGGGCAATTGTTGTATCCCAGGGTCAAAGACAACAAACCCATCTGGATTGTAGCCGCGATAAAGGTGGATTCCCAGACCAAGAAACTTGTGCTGGAAGAACGCGAATATAGCGCATTCCAGGACAGCGGGTCTGTCACGGCGTTTGAAGGGACGCGCAAGGAGAAGAATCAAGCCGGCATCGAAGTGGATGTGCCATTCGTCCAGTTCCTGAACCGTGATACGGGCCAGACATCGGTTGTCTTTGGGGCGGAATTAAAGGATGTGCAGTCGTTGGGCGAAGGTGTCCTGCGGGTGGAGCGCACACTGGATGGCAGGCAGGATGTCGTTGTCCTGGACAGCGCCACTGGAGCGGTCTTGCAGACAGTTGAGGCTGGGCAGGCGCTTTGGGATTCTGCCCGCCGCGTGAAGACAACTGACGGCAAGAGCGCGGTGGAGCTGGTCAAGAAAGACACGGCAGGGATGGGGATGGAGATTTCGCAATACCAAGATGGTGTATTGGCGGGTAGTGCCGAGGTCTCATTAACAGCCGGTGTGGTCAGTATAAAAGCTAACATCCAGGGGAAAGCGACGGTAAGAACAGTCGCGCTCAGCGATGGTGCCCCAATACAGGCACTGCAGTCCATTGACGATATCACGTTGGATACGAAGAGTGGCAAGGTTGTTACGCGTGCAAAAGACGTTGATGGAAAAGATGTGTTTATTTTGACATCGGATGCGCTGGGTCAGCAAGCAGAGGTTGGGCTGGGCAAGGTGCCTGAGGAGGCAACAGAAGTTTTTGTGTATGGCGAAGATGGCAAGTTGGTGGAGTCTAGAAGAGTGCTTGACGACGGCCTTGTTAAAGGATTCTTGTACCAAGACGGATTGGTGGTGGGCACATACATTGGCGACACTAAAGCTGGTCTCCGGATGATTATCCATTGTGATCCCTATGCAGAACCGCCAGCCGTGTTAATGGACATCAAAGATATGCGCAGTGGTGCGGTTGTGACCGATGTTCCAAGAGGGATTATAGGAGATATGGCAAACCTGAAAACGCTAACGCCGGATATCGGTGGTGGTGTAATTCTTTTGCAGGGGCTGGATAAAGAAGGCAGACCTGTGACGGCCTTTTACAATCCAAATAATCCATCTGCCGGTGTTCGGCAAGTAAAGGGTGTCACCGAATTCTCCACGCAGTCTATCAATAAAGGCGTCGTGTTCTACCAGGTGCATGTGGGAGACACGGCTCAATTACAGACCGTAGCACTGGATATCGCAACAAATAGCAAGGCGTACTTCTCGGATGTACAACCCGCAAGGATATCTGCTTTGGGAGACGGTGCATTTGCGTACGAGAAGGATTTAGAAGGCAAAATTCAGACTTTTATTTCTACAGCGGATGGTCAAGTGCGCCGGATTGCCGGAGAAGAACGTGTTTTAGCCTCTAGTATTTTAATGAAAGACGGCCGTTATTATGGCCTGATGCGCAATGCGCAGGGCAATCTGCAAACTATTTGGTTAAATCCAGCGACAGACAGAACAACCCAGGAATCGGTATTAGAACCCTTGGTTATACCTGCGACGGAGCTGGGCAGGTTGTTTACGACCTTTAATTTTAACCCCAATCTGTTGGGCTACACAGAAAACAGGAAGACCTTTGTCATGGACAGCGTGACGGGACAGGTGGTGGACATCAGCACTGCCCTGGCGCAAATGGGTTGCACGCTGAAAGATATCGTGGATGTCAGGATCGATCTGTCGGGCGCGGCATGGATTGCGGGACAAGACCGCGAAATAAGAAGTGACGCCGAAGGGAATGTGACACTGGATGTGCCCAGACATCACGAGATCAGTCAGGACGCTCAAGGCAAAGTGACAATGGAAGTGACCAGATATATGGAAGGCGGTGTTGAAGTCAGTGTGATAAACGATTTGGCAAACAACATCACAAAGACGATTCGCAAGGCAGCCGACGGGACCTCGACAGTGGTTGAAGAAGCAAAAATGGCAGATGGAATAACGCCAAAGTACACCAAGACATCAAAACTCGATGCCAAGGGCCAGGTGTTGGAGTCAATCACGACAGACGTGGCGACAGGCCAGGTCACACAGGAATGGCCGGTGGAAAAGAAGACCCTGATCACACTGGTAGATTCGCAAGGGAATTTGCATCAAACGGTTATTACGCCCAAGTCGAAGGTGACAGAGGTATATGAAGGCAACATTGCAGACGAGAGCAAGATACTTTCAAAAGAGATCGAAGAAAACGGCCAAATCACAACGATCACGATGAAGGCCGGCGGGATCCAGGACGCCGTCGTGACAGACCTACAGAAAAAGCCGATCAAGACATATCAAGAGAATGCGGCCGGAATCCGCGTGACGCGCAATGCCGGAAGCGCGGTGGTGGATGTGGAAGACACCAAAACAGGAGCCATACAAAAGGGCATCTTCGCGGAGTTGGTTCCCGGCATCGCCCAGATTTACGGGGTAGGAAGAGATTTGGGGACGCGCTATGTCGGACTGGAAGTGCGAGATGCGGCAGGCAAAGTCACGACGTTATTGATCGACCGGATCAGCGGATCGCAGTTGGAACTCAAGGATGAGGACAATAAGAATATAGGCATAGACAGTGTCGCGCGACTGACCGACCGGTATTGGCTCATTGGCGTGCGGGATACGCAAGGCGCTGCGCATCTGAAGATCTACGACATCACAGTGAAGCCGCCGGCAAAGCCGGTGATGGAATTGGCCAGCGGCGATGCCAACACAAGCACGCCTATGGATAAGGAAGGGAATATCCTGGGATATCAGATTTTAGGCGATAACGGTCTGGTGGCGGGAGTGGCGCTGATCCACACCCAGACGGGCGCGGTGAGGATGATACCGAACACATCGTTGAGGAACGTCTCTCTGTCTGAGGATGACAAGATGATCTTCGTGGAGAGAGGCCAGAGTGCCACGGGAGTGGAGTTGGAGGTCTGGGACTTTGCCGCAGGAAAAGTCCTGGACACAGTGGATGCGCCACAAGGCCAGAGGAACATTGTTGCCAATGCCGACGGCACGCTGGACGTGATCATGCCCTACGGCCTGGCCCGGTTTAAGGACGGGGAAAAGATCGCCTCTGTCACGATCGACAACAAGGCGAAGAAATTGACGGTGACCTTTGGCCAAGACAGTCCCAAAGTGGTGCCGGTAGATCAAATCGTTCCCGAAGGCTATACGCTGACGGTTGATCCGGCCAAGAAAGAAGCCACTCTGAGTTATACCACAGGGGAAGGCGCCGCGGCCCAGAGAGTGGATATCATCACCGAAAAGGACCAGGTTCGCACGATCACAGAGGGTGCCGAAGGGACAGCAGAAAAGATTCACACACCGGTGCAGATCTCGATCACCAAAAAGGATGCCAACGGCGTGCTGCTGGAAGAAAGCCTTGAGTCGGCGGCAGGGTTGGAAGAGAAGCGCTATCAGGCAGGCCAGCTGGTGTTCATGTTAAAGATCGATGCAAAAACGGCGCAGAAGACCGAGGAGACATTCAGTGCGTCCCTGCATGTGACAACGCAGTTCGATACCGAAGGAAATGTGATATCCGAAACGACAGAAAATCTCGACACGAAGATCGCGGTAAAGAAGGTCTTTAAGGACGAAGAACTGGTCAGTGAGACGACGGAATATCAGCTCAAAAATATTGCCGTGACCACGACGCCGGATTCATCGAGGGCAGTGGTTCGCAACACCAAGACCGGGGAAGAGTTTGAGGCGTTGAAGTCCGCTGTAACTGACTTTACAAATATTCAATTTAACGTCGTGCCCGGCTGGCATGCCATCGAATATGTCAAAGCGGCCGGGACAAGCGAAGTCATGATGTTAGATCCTGCCACCGGAAAAACAGTGACACTGCCCGCGAAACTGGATCAGGTTCAGGCCTTTGGCCGGGAAGCGATTTTGGTCAGCGGTCTGGAAGAAAACGGGGAACCAACATTTGCCGTCTATCGGAAAGACGGCCAATATTGGCGGGTGGGATCTTTTGCTCCGCAAGAACTCGGCAAGGAATACAGCTTGTGGCGTTTCACAGACAGTGAGGCGCCGGTTGATACGCCACCGATGAGGGTGGTGTTCAACAGGGCCAATGGCGCGGCGGCGATTCTGCCGCAGGAGGGATTTGATAGTGCGTCGGTCAACGCCGAGGGCTTTGTTGTGGCCGTGCAGAAGGTGGGAGCGCAGGCGATAGAGACGACCTATGACGCGGACTTGAAACCCATCAAGCGGGTGACAGCCGGGCCGGACAAGACCGTGGTGGAAGATCTCACAGCCAACACGATCGAGACGACCCAGAAGAACAGCGATGGAACGGTGACGATCATTAGGGAAGAGAAATTCGCGGATGGCGCGTCCATTATTGAAACGATCAAGGGCACAGGGAAGACGACAACGATCAAGAACATCGCCGGCCAAATAAGGACGATTGTCTATGAGCAGGAGGGAACACCCTACAAGGTAGAGATCTCAGTGCAGGCCGGCAAGGCCTCGATCGTGGATCCCGCAAACATGAGCGGCGCATTGGAAGTAACGCCGCAGACAGCGCAGGCGATCATCGACAAGGGACTCAAGATAGAGGGGATTAGTGCTATTGCCGAGGGTGTGTACATTCTGACCGCGCTCAATCCCGCGGGAGTCCGGCAAAATTATGTATTGAGCGACGGCCAAAAGACGCTGACCAATCCCATCGCGGGGGAATTGAAAAATATTCAACCCATATCCGGCAAGGAATTGTATTTGGGATTTGTCCAGGCAACGGCGGACAAGCCATCCCAGGTAGTGGTTTTTGACAACAAAGGCAATGTCACGGTAGTGGGTGAAGGCCTGGAACTGAAGGATGTCAAGCCGCTGGCCGAAGGCTCGCCCCTGTTTGCAACCGGGATAAAAGACGAGAAAGGCACTGTCACGGGGACACGGATATTGGATATCACCAATCCGGCCAAGCCCGTCCCGATCGTGATGGAAGGAGTAACTCCAGAGGAGTTGTCGGGGGCCGTCAAGATCGATGTGGGCAAGGTGGATCCCAAAACCAAAGAAGGTTTTGTGTATGTGGAAGGAAAGACTGCGGCGGGTTCCTACGTGGATATCTTTGACAACAAAGAAGGCGTCAAAGTCGCGTCGTTCAACGGGGTGACTCGCAGCCAGATCATCAGCTACAAGGAAGAAATCAACGAGGCAGGGCAGTTTGTGCAGGATGTTCAGATCAAGGTGGGGACCACGACGATCACGACCCGTTATGTGGATCATCAGGAAGTGATGAGGGAAGAGAAAACCGCCACCACGACCACGCGATATCTCCAAAGCGGTGTCAAAGCGGTATTGGAGGCAGGAAAGATCACGGTGTTGGACAAAGACGGTGCCAAACTCATGGAAGGCATCAAAGGGGCGATGGACGACGTGACGGTGCAGGTCTTGGTGGCCGAAAATATTCTGGAGGTAAAGATTGCCAATGCCGGCGGGACCTACATCAAGAGAGTGGACCTTGCAAGCGGCACAACAACCGAGATCAGGGATGTGGGGGGAGTCAAGACGCAGATCGAAACCAATGCGGACGGCAGCACTGTCGAAACGGTTACAGATGCCAAGGGCACGGTAGAAATTTGCAAAGACAGCAAAGGAGAGATGACCCAAAAGACCACGACCAGTTCGGATGGACGAAAAGTGGTGGCGGAGGAATATGAACAAAAAGTTCTGACGACGACGACCACGACCTACCGCGATGAGGATAAAAATATATTGAGGACGGAAGTGACGACACATGGCGGCAAGACGACGACAGTGGAGTTTACCGAAGGGCCGGTTGCATCCAGAAAGACAGAGACACAGCCCGACGGCAGTGTGATCGTGACGGAGACATCACGCGCCGGCGTAGAAACGAAGACCACCAAAGATGTGACCGGCCGGGTGGTGGCGGAAGTAATCACAGATTCCAAGGCCGGCATGATGACAAGCAGAACGTTTGAACCCTCCGGCGTGTGGACAGAAACGATTACAGATATATCGGATATAAATAATCAAAAAGTGACATCCAGGAGCCAGACAAATCCGCAGACGGGCATCCGTGATTTGACAAAGTACGCTGACGATTTGCCGCAGGAAGGTGTCAGGACAATAGAGGACTTAAAGACTGGTCTGGTTCTGCCTTTGAACAGTTCTGTGAATTTGGCCGATACCGGAACGATCACGGCGATCGCGGCGCCGGCGGAAGGAATCGTGGCCCTTCAATATATCAAAGACACCAGGACAGGCACTGTCTTGATCAATGCCCGAGGCCAGCAAGTGACATTGGAGAATGTGCGTGCGCAGGACATCCATCAGGACATCTTGCGGGAAGGCACAGTTGAAACGCCAATACTTGTCTTTAGCAAGAAGGTGATGGAAGGCACCGAGGAGAAGTGGAAGCTCTTCCAGGTGCCAATAAATGATTTGAGCAAATCGCCCGAAGAATTTGTCACAGCGACATTGCCGCCGGCAGAGCAGAACTTGTGGGTCTTAGATCCCGGGACAGGCGAATTGGTCAAGCTGTGGCCGGACTTATTGGCGCTGATAGATGTCGTGGGCGCAAAGAATCTGGGCAATGGGAAGGCGGCAGTGGTAATCAAGGTGGGCGAATCAGAAACCGGCGTAGTGATAGTCGATGTGGAAAAAGAAACGATATTAACCCCCGCACAAAATATTGCCTTGGCGGATATCCGCGCAGTCAAAGAGATCGGTGGAAGCGTCTATGTGGAAATGACAATCAACGGCATGAATCGTGTAGAGGAATACACCAACGCGACAAAGACGGCGCAATACGATGGTCTGACGAGTGCCGAGCTGGTGGACTTCCAGCCGATGCAAAACGGTACAGTCGCGCACGTCATTCGCAGTGGTAGAGAGATGACGATCGCGTTTGACCCGGATGGCCGGCAATTGGTGACGCTGGCAGGAACACAGACAGACATAGAAGGCGTAAAGAAGGCCGGCAATTACGTTGTAGTGGGCAGGGTTGGGCAGGCGGCACAACTGGAGGTGGAAGGTCCTCAGGGGACAACGATATTAAAGGGCTTTGACGGCACATGGTCAGAGATCGAGCAGATCACGGCCCAAGGCGCATTGATGCTTGTCCAGCGGGGGACAGGGCTCACGGCTGTGACGAGTATATTTGATGAGGCTGGAAACAAGTGCTTTGAGACGATGGGAGAGGCAAAAGACATTGCAGGCATCAGCCGCGGGGTCTCTGATGCGGACAAGAAGGCCCAGACGGGAGAATTCCTGATCCAGAGAGGTACAAAGGAAGATGCGCAGACAGAGATCAGAGACAAAGACGGCAAGATGATTCTCAGCGTTCAGGGCGAAGCGGCGTCGCTGGTATCCATGAACACCGCCCCAGGTAACATTATCGTGACGCGAAAGGTGGATGGCGCGGTAACTCAAGAAGTCTATGACACGCAAGTGCGAAGCGGCCAGGAATACGAAGAGGGCGGCCAGGCCGTAGGCAGATATCTGACGTTGAAGCCGGGCGAGGCGATAGACGCGCAAGAAAAGGCAAGACTGGAGCGGCTTGCACAGGCGGGCACGATAACGCAGGAGGCGAAACTGGCGCTATTGCTTTCAACGGACGCGGACGGCAATCCCATCCTGGATGCGGCCTCGGCACAGAAGGCCATCCAGGATCTGTCAACCGATACGGCAAAGGCGTATCTGGAGTCCCGCGGCTTGACTGCGCTCTTGGAACAGGCCAAGACAGGGGTCGAGGCGCCCAAGAAGGCAAAAGAGGTGCTGGCCCAGTTGACCAAATTGGAAGGGGAACTGGAAGCGGTAAAAGGTGCGCCCAGCACCCTGGCCGGTGCATTAGACGCC
>CAZGMX010000001.1:39336-44874 GCA_964526865.1 uncultured Actinomycetota bacterium
ACAGACGGCAGGACGCCTGTAGACAGGATTGCCGGGGTAAAGACAGTCGCGGAACTTGCCCAGGCGATGGACGAAGCGGCCGCGCAAAGGGTTGCTCTGGAAGCGGCTCTCAAAGAGAAGGCCGCTTGGGATGAGAAGATTGCAAATCTGTCAAAGGAAGTCAAGACGGCGCGCGCAGAGGCGGACATTGCGGCAGTGAGTCTAAAAGACCAGCCCGGTAAAGAAAAGACGATTAGTAAACTTAAGGACAAGGCGGCTGGGCTGGAGGCGGCGCTTAAAGAAGCAAAGCTGGCGCAGCAGCAGATGGAAGACCGGATAGCCAGCCTGGATGCCAAATTGGAGAACGTGGAATTGGCCGGCCAAGTGAAGGCCGAAGAACTTGCTGAGGGTGCGGCGGCGAAAGTTCGCAGTGCTCTGGCAGCAGTGAGCAGTGCGGCCGTTGATGAATTAAAAAATGACTTTGCCAATCTGGAAGAGATGATCATCCGGGGCCTGGATAGCGAATCGGCACAAATCCTGTTGAGTGAAGAGGTTCTTCAAGCAGGGCAAGATGTCGCCATGAAGGTGTCGGCAATCCGCGCCCAGAGCCAGGAGGTTCAAGCGCGCATTGCGGATATCACTTTATTGCTGGAGACGATGGATTCCGGCACGGCAAAGACGGCATTGCTCAATGAGCTGGAAAGCCTGCGGGCGGAGCGCACGCACTTTGAAAACAAGGTGAGCAGTGTAGAAGCGATGGTCAAGCATTTGGAAATGATAAAGTCCATTCCCGCGACAGAGCAGAGCATTCTGGATGCGGTGACAGATTTGGATAGGGTAGAGGCCAGTGATTCCAGGATTGCCCAGCTGGAAGCGGCATTGGCGGAGGCCATCAGGACAGGCGATGGAGCAAAAGAAACCCAGGCCAGGTTGGAGCTGGATGTTATCAAGGCCGATTATGAGAAACGCCGCCAGGATTTGATTGCCTCCATAAGCATTGTGAACGACGCGCAGACGATCAGCGCCGACGCCGAAACAGAGATGGCCAAGGTGGAGAGCGCCCATGAAGCGGCCCTGGATGCCCTGTGGGACCTGCGCCGCAACTCGATGCGCGATGCGACAGCAGAAAACGAGGCCTACCTTTCCAGTGTTGGCCGCGCAACGAGCGCAGAAGAGATCGACGCGCTCCTGGACGCGCGCTCTCGTTCGCTTCAGACGATGACGGGGCAGATGCAGGACGAGATTCAGACGCAAGAGGCCGCGATACAGGCGCAGGCCGCCACATTGGCAGATGTCACCAGCCGCATCCAGACTTTAAAAGAGATGCTCAACCGGGATGAAGTAAAAAATAGTCCTGCCGCCCAGGGGCTCATCAATAACCAGATTGCGTTGTTGGAGTCGCGCGTGGCCCAACTTGACAATGTGAAAAAGCAAATAGAAGAGACGCCGGTCGGGCAGGAGTCTCTCTATCAGACGGTTGCCCAGGCGGCCCAACAGCGCAAGGCAGAGCTGGCAAAGGTCGCGGCCCAGGCGCAAACGCAACTCACCGGCAGCCAGGAGGCAGTCAAGAGCGCGGATGGCGCCATCGGGCAGGCGCAGGATGAATTGAAAACGGTGGAAGGATCCGCCTCCAGTATTCGCACCAGCGAGGCCGCGAGGGCAGTCATTGCGGTATTGGAAGGGCAGGCAACCCGCAGTGAATCGGCATTGAAAGACGCGCAGTCAAAAGTTAAAGAGATGGCAGACTACTTGACAGCCAACAAAGACAATATGAGTGAAAAAGACCTGGCGACATTCCAGACCGGGCTTGAAGCGGCAAAGGAAGCCGTAGCGAAAGCCGTGTCGGCCGTGGAAGCGCATCGAGATGCACTCAAGCAATTTGAGCAAAGCTTGAGCAGTCTTTTGCCGGCTGTGTCCCCGGCAGTGTCAGAGGAGGAGGCACTGCTCAACAAACTGGAAGCAGCAGCAGATGTGCAATTGGATCAAGCCGCGGCGGCAATGAAAGACATCAAGACGACACTGCCTTTGGTGGATGTACTCAAAGTGAAAGAGGCAATGGACGCGGATTTACACGCACTGGCATTGCTCTTGGCAAATCCGCCGTCAGATCCAGGCGCATTGGACAGCGCGGTGGCAAAAATCCAGGGTCAGCCAGAGAAGAGGATGGAGGAAAGGACCAATGAACTGGAAAAGCTGAAGGCGGCAAAAGCGGATCTGGAAGCTCAACAGGCAGCTCTAAAGAGCCAGGTCGATGCATTGATGGATGCGGCAGAAAAAATGCCGCCTGCAAAACAAGATGCCATTTTGCAGAAGGTGCAGGAAATAGAGACAAAAATAGAAGAGATGAAAAAGTCGAGCGATACAATTGAAGCGGCGTTGAGCGCCGATGTCGGAACTGATTTAGCGCGTGTGCAGGCGCAAATGGAATCTGCTGTCGTCCTTTTCCGGAGCAATGAGCAGAAAAAAGCTGCTGAAGGCCTGTTGGCGGCTGTCGCGGCCAATGAGATTGGGCGCCAAGCCGACGCGGTATTGAGTGCGGTGTCCGAAGCACAGGGGATGGTGGATTCTGCCGTCACAGCCGAAAGCGCACTAGACGGTGCCATAGAGGTTTTGGAGGCAACCAAGGAAGAAGTGCTTTCAGGCATAAGAAATGAAACAAATGCCCATAGCCTCGAAAAACTGGATCCGATCGCAGCCATCAGAAATCAAAGGGATGAAGCGCGGGCAGAAAGGCTTGCGGCGCAGGCGAAGGCCGCTGCGATGATGGAGGCGATCGATCAACAGATCGATGCCATAAAGAGGGTGGAGGCCGGGCGAGGCGATCAATTTACTGCGGGAGAGAGTGATCTATTGAATGCCAAGATCGCCGCGTTGGAAGGTAGTAAATCGGCGTTGGAAACCGGCGTCCGCGCCGCGCAGGCAAGCGCCATCGACAATCAGGCCAAGATCGATGCCTTTGTGAGCGCGGTTGGGGAGGAAATAGCAAAGCGGACAGACATTGTGAGCGCTCCGTCGAGGGCCGAGGACCTTCTGGTCAAAGCGCAGGAACATGTTCAAAGCCGATTGGAGGCGCTGAATACGTTGTTGGATGGGATGAACAGCGCCAACTGGCAGGAGAAGAGCTCGGAGCTGGAGACTGCTCTAAAAAATCTCGATAAGGCGATGCAGTCGCAAGAAACGGCTCTTTCAGCCGTCAAGGAGTCGATAGAGCAAGCCAAAGGGGCGGCGCCTGGCCAGCCTCAGTGGGATGAAAAGCTTGCACAACTGGAAAAGCAGGTGCAGGACTTGCAGACGGCAAAAGACAGTGTGACGGCCAAGATAGAAGCCAAGAAGAGCGATCTGGCAGAAAACGCGCAAAATCAATTGAAAGAACAACAGTCCCAGGCCGATACAACCATCGGCGCACTGACAAAAATTGCTTCAACAATAAAGCCGGAATCCATCCAGGAAAAACTGGCCGATACGCTGGAGGCGATATCCAAAGAAAGCACGTTGGATGTGGCCAGTGCGATGGCAAGGGGAAATCAGGATATCGCCAATTTTGAAGCAGAACGTCAAACCGTTGTTGCCGGCTTTAAAGCGCAAAATGCGAAACTGGAAGCCGCAATCAAGGAGATGGAAAGGGCGCTGGTTTGGTTGAGCCCTGAAGAGAAGACGGCCGGGGAACAAAAAATAGAAGAACTCCGCAAATCGCAGGCGCAAGCACAGGCACAGATCGACCGGTTGACGGCGGTGAATTTGACGCAGACAAGAAATGTGTTTGCCCAGGTGGTGATGGACGCGGCAAAGGCACAGTTGCTTGCAGGGGATCAAGCCAAGCCCGCGGATGTGCTGGCCGCCAACGCCCAGTTGCAGCGCGCGCAGGCGATCAACAGCGAACTTGCCCGCACGATCGAAACCAGCAGTGTGCAGGAGAATCTAAAACAATATTCCGCGTTGGATCAGGCGATAGCCATCCGGCTGGGGAGCGCGCCGACATCGGCAGAAATCGAAGCCCAGAGAGATAAAATTCTCTCAGAGATAGCCGCTCTGCCTGCAGAGCAGTTGAGAGACACTCTCGCGCAGTTGACGGCGGCAGCGGCCCAACACCAGGCAGGGTATCAAACCAGCGTGGCCGAATTGAAGGAGCTTATCAGCGGTCTGCCGGAAAACTCCGAGTCGTTTAAGAAATTGGATCAGCAATTGACGGCATTGATGGAACAAAACGCCAAAGTTCAGGCAGGGCTGGAAGCTATCCGGACACAGAGTGCCGAAGTTCTGCAACAGAAAGAAGATCTAACGAAAAAAGTTCAAGAGGAAGCGCAGAAGAAGCTGGAGGAACTGGGCCAGATTCAGCGCGCCTGGGCTGAAGTTGTGGTGGGAGAAGAACTGGACGAGACAACGGCAGTAGGGCTGGTGGACGAAGTTGGATTTGCAGGCGATCCGCTGGCGCAGGCCGTATTGAAGGCGACCGCTGGGCTTGCCGATGAACAGCGGGTGGCAGGATTTAGGGCGTCATTTGAAGAATGGAATTCCGAATTGGAAGCGTATAAAAAGCTCTTGGCGGCAAAAGGCACCACGGTAGAAATTCTAGAAGACGGGAAAAAGGTTCTGATCCACAACGAGGGAGAGGAAACGGTTGTCTATGTGGATACAAAAGCAAAAACGGATGTACTTGTAGAACTCGGGCAGGTGAGCGGTGTTTCCCAGGGCGAAGAAATTCAGCCCTCTGTGGAAGGCGATCGGACACTGCCACCGAGTATCGTCGCGGCGGAAAACGCTCTGGGACTGGCATGGAATGACAACGCCGCAGAGCGCCAGCAGGAGGCACAGGCATTCCTGGATGCAAAGAAAGAAGCGTTGAAGTCCGCAGATACTCTGAACGCGGCAATCGATGAGGTGAAGGCTGTCGATAATGCAATGAAGGAAATGGACAAGGATTATCAAGCGCGCAAGGCAGAGATGAAGCAAGAGGCCGATGCGCTGGCTAACGAGATTGGGCTGTTGGAGACGGCACTGTCCGATGCCAGAAACGCGGGGATCAGTGTCAATACGTTGGAGAGCGTGCTGGAACAGAAGCAGGCGCAATTGCGCGCTGTGGAGACGGCGCAATCCACGCTGGATGAAAGGGTTCAGCAACTCAATCAAAACGCTGATGCGTATAAGGCGCTAGTCGGCAATGAGGTGAGTCAGCGGCTCAAGGAGAACAACGACAAAGAGCTGCTGGCAAGCGCGCTGCGGGCCGGGGATATGACAGTGACGCGTTCCACGGTCAGGCTGAACGATCTGGGAGGATTGGAAGTCTCGTTGAGCGATGCGCTGGATGCGACGGCCCCGCCGGCAGAGCCGCAGTCCGGCGTGAGTCTCTGGGAAGTGCCGGTTGCTGACGTGATCAGAGGGACGAGTCTCTGGAGTCTGGCCGACGCCGACTCGCTCAAAGGAGACCACCAGAAGGCCTTGGAGCAATATCAGGCGGGATTGGAATATCAATTGAGAGAGAAATAATTGCAGCCCGGCGACGAAGTCGCCGCCCAGCGATATCAAAAGTATGCACTGGAGGTCGTTCGGGCACAGGGAGTT
>CAZGMX010000002.1:0-26620 GCA_964526865.1 uncultured Actinomycetota bacterium
TTGCCTCCTGGCGCTGTCAATGCCAATAAGGTGTTCTCTTTGCGCCGGCTCTATGATAACCGGCACAATCTGCTAAAAATAGCCGCAGCGCTCAAGCCGTCGGATATGAAAGAGGGGAGGCTGGTGTCAAGGCGTTTTCCGCCTTCCGGGTGCGTCAAGGTGGGCTCTAGACCGCGACATTACGCCTTGCCCCAGTTTGCCAATAAACTGGGACATATCCGGTTTGGCAGCAACGGGGTTCCCCTCGAATTCATCGGCAATCCTGGTCCCGCCGAGCAACGGGTAGCGCCAGCGCTGTATGAATCAAAGGGCGGACAATTGTTGGCATCCACGCTTCAGATTATGACAGAGGATCTTGTGAAGATTCATGAGCAGCACGGTGATTTCTATGTCCGTAACACAAGGACCTCCCCGAGCGGCTACCTGTCCCTGGGATCAGATAATCGCTCCATGCAATTTTCCAAATACAAGGACTGCGAAACGGTGGTTCTTGTCGGGGAACAAGGATTTCCTGTGGAAATCCGTTTTCGGCGTTCAGGCGAAGATTGGTCCACGCCTTTCAGGCCCCGCCTGATTAAAAAGGACGCCACGATTTTAGCCGCGGTCAGAAATGCGCCTCGCGAAGTGTTGAAGAAATTATTTGATAAACATGGGGCGATCCAGGTGGCGCATATCATTGTCCGCCCTTCAGGGTGTTTCAAAGTCGGGGGCGTGGTGTTTCATGTTCCCAGACGGTTCAAGGGCCATGAGGCCGACGTGCAAATCGGCGGGAACGGCATTCCTGTGGGATACGAAATAAAACCGCTGGGCGATGCGCCGGGGATGAAACGCGCGACATTGCTGGTAATCAAGGAGGGGATTCCTGTGCATGCCCTGGTAAGTGCATCGTTTGATCCGGTGCCGTTTGGCGAATGCCGATTGACGAGAGTTCCTATCCCATGGCACGGCATGATGGTTGTGGCGGGAGTGCTATATAACCTTTCCAAGTACGCTCACCACACTGCCAGTGTGGCATTCGATGCAAAAGGCGTTGCGCAGACCATCGATATTGATCTGGGCAGGGACCTCCCCAATGTCTTGATCAGGGCATCCGATGTGCGGCACGAGGCCGTTCCGGGTTGGGGCGAGTGGCCGGACGCGATGAGGATGAACTATTGCGAGAACATCAACCGGGTTCACCGGTTGGCGGGCAAATATGCTCCCCCCGGTTCTGCCCTGTACGAAAGCCTGGTTGATGCGGGCCTCAAGGGGCTTTACAAGGCGGTTTCGCGCGCCCCTGTGTGGAAGTGGCCGTTGCCGAGACGTTTCCTGGAAAAACATATAGTTGGTGCCATGGTTGATTATTTCAGAACCTACCCCTCGAGTGTCGCCGTTGATCCCGCTATTTTGGCCGCCGTAGCGCGGCTGCCCGAACAAGAAGAGGAAGAAGCCGGGGATGAAGAGGCTCCTTTTGGTGCTTTGGCACAGGCCGTGTCTGCTTTGCCTTCGGACCAACGGGCGGTGGTGCACCTGATCTTTCATGAGCAAATGAGCGTAGAGCAAGCGGCCGAAGAGTTGCACCGGTCCAGGGAAGAGACCGACGCACTGCTGGTGGAAGCGACGCTGGGCTTGAAAAGGCTTTTGCGCGAACATGGCGTTGAAAGTCCCGAAGACATATTTCGTTTGGAAATCCCTTCAGCAATGGCAGACGCTCGCCCTGTTGCCGGAACTCAAAAGGACGAGCATGCCATTGTCACGATAACAAGGCCCAGGACGTATCCCGGCCGGGCGGACGTGCTGTTTGCTTTTGTGCGCGAACCACGGTTTCAGAAGAAATACAATAAATTTTGGGGCCGGGGAGGGTATCGCATCGGAGACGGCGGCGCGGGATTTCCGCCCTACAACGCCATGCGCCTTGCCCAAATCATGCCGAAGAATGAGATTGTGGGATATGACTGGGAATTTCCGGCGAAAGTTTTGGAAGTTTCACCCGCCGCGCCGCTGAAGAATCCTATCAAGCCCTTCGTGACAAAAAATCTGGTGTTGTTTGACGGGAAGGGAGATGTCATCGATGTGCTCTACGATACCTGTTCGCTGCGCCACGAGATGGCTGGCAAGATGGACGGGTTTGAAGAATTCGCCCTGCAAGCAAGACGGATCAAGCAGCAAATGGAACGGGAGGGGGTTACATCCATGAGGGGATTGCAGCTCTATAATCCTGCCGAGCGGTTTGGGGAGCCCAATTTAAGATTTATCTCCAACAGCCTGTCGGATCTGCAGGCGGAGGATGGGAGCCTTGATACATTTTTTGTCCTCAATGTCTTTTGCCATTATGATCTTGCCTACCGGCGTGATGTTATGGCCGGTTTGACAAGAAAATTTAAAGAGGGCGGGATCTTATTGGAAGGCAGTGTGCATTACACGGAAGGCTATGTGAATGTCTATGCCAAACATCATGGTGCTTTTGTGCCGCAAGAGGTCCTCGCTTTGGGAATCTCCTGGCTGCTTGTGCGTGCGGAGTTTCCAGACAATCCTTCTCGCCAATCCATCAAGATTTCACCCGATGAGAAAAAAATCTTTCAGGATGTTGTGGCCAGGGTAAAAAACATGGACGGGGCAGACCGGATAGAGACAGCCGTTTCCCTGCTCAACCAAGCCGGGTTTATTGTGCGACAGACCGACGATGGGCAAAATTTTTCGCTGGCCTTGAATCCGGATTTTACGCTCACCCGCGATGCGGGCATTGCGCACCCAGCAGCGCCGGTCGTCCCTTCACTTGCGGAGCAGGCGGCGTAGGAAATGGGGTGCAGCAATTTACGATCTCCATCTTTTTGTCGTATTTCACGCAAATTTTGCTACATTTAGCGGGAGCTGCGGGCGCGTTTTAGATATTCTGGCCGGCGTGGTTCTTTAAATCGCTGATGGACACAATGCGGTCCTTTTGGATAATGCCGACGAGGCCTTGTTCGGGGCAAAGGGCAGGGGAGAAACAAAATCGAAGTGGTGGGGGTAGGGTGCAGACCTGTGTGTCTGCCAATGTAGGGGCAGACCTGTGTGTCTGCCCTTTATGAGAGGGTACATGTCCTACGATCCTAAGATACATCACCGGCGGTCTATTCGTCTCAAGGGTTACGATTATGCCCGGGCGGGGGCATATTTTGTCACCATTATTACGGAAAACCATGTGTGTTTATTGGGTGAGGTGGTAGGCGGGAAAATGCAGTTGAACGAAGCCGGCCAGGTTGTGGAACAATGGTGGTTGGAATTAAATCGCAAATATCCACACATAGAAACCAGTGAGCATGTGGTTATGCCAAACCATTTTCATGGTATTGTTATCATTGTTGGAGACAAAATGGGCGCACACATAGGTGCGCCCCTACCGGAAATCGTTCAATGGTTCAAAACGATGACCACAAATGAATACATTCGCGGGGTAAAAACGTTCGGTTGGGCACCGTTTTCTGGACGGTTGTGGCAACGGAACTACTACGAATGCATCATTCGGAACGAGACATCGGAAAGGCAAATCCGTGAATACATTCGGAACAACCCGCCGCAATGGGACACGGATTGCGAGAATCCATCGCGTTTCCCCGTAGGGGCAGACCTATGTGTCTGCCCCGAACACACCGCGAATAGCGCTTGTGAAGCGCCCGGATGCCCGATAGAATACCGCCCTTTCTTATAGCAGGTTTCATGGCGAGATAGCTCAGCTGGTAGAGCGACGGACTGAAAATCCGTGCGTCCCCGGTTCAATCCCGGGTCTCGCCATGTCCTTTCGGAATGACGGGGACGCAGGAAATCCGGCTATTTTAGAAGGTACTCGTAAATCTTTTTCCCCGAGGGATTGTAGATGATGATGCGATGGGCGCCGGGGGATGCCGGCATGGCCAGGGTCACGGGAAACGATGTGAATATCTTCTGCCCGCCGCTCAACTGGCCGCCGGCGTTCAGTCCGTCATAGTTGAATTTCTGTTCGGAAGGAAAGTATTCCTCGTCCAGGCAATGCCTGTCCTTGCCGGTCAATTCCACACGGTAAAGGCCGGGCAGTGTGGTTTCGTCGAATAGAGTTCCCCGCTGTTTGATGCCATAGGCCCTGGTCTCCTCCGTCTTTAGGTCCTTGATGCTCCCGTTGTCAAAGAGAAACGTGACCCACAAGACCTGGATGACTCCGTCTTCCCCGGCGTTCAGCAGCTTCGTAGCCAATTCGTAGTGGAGGTCGGGATTTCCGTACCCCACTTTCTCGAAGAGCAGGGCAGCAATCTCTTTTGTGTCGCTGCCCGCTTTGGCCAAGGCCTGATCCTGTAATCGCGTGAATACACGGAACAGATACACATGGGCCATCCGGTAGGTTGGGTACAACTGCAGACATTGGAGTAATTTTTGTTTGGCGTCCTCCAAATTGCCCAGGCGGTAGTTCATCACTCCCAGGTAATACAGGATTTCTTTGTCTTGCGGCCTTTGCGCGGGAAGCGCTTTTTCACCGCTCTTTTTCTCTGCAATATCCAGGTAGATGTCTGCGTCCCGCTTGAAAAGAGGCAGTTGCTCGGCGCCTTTTTCATAGCAGGACGAATCTATGATTTGCTGCGGCACAGCCGAAAAGGCCCCGGCATAGTTGTTGTTCTCATAATATTCAAAAAATTGGTTTAGACCCTCTTCGGTGCCCTGAGGTTTTTCACCGGCGCCGGCAGAATTCACGCACAAAGCGGAGATGAAAGCGCTCAAAAAAACGATATAGAATGACAATTTCTTTTTCATCGGGGATCCCTCCAATCTACTAACAGTCTGCTGAAAAAGTCCGCAGGCGTCATTGCGAGCCCTGAAAGGGCGAAGCAATCTCATTGTGACTCATTAATGCTACGAGATCGCCACGTCGGCCTTCGGCCTCCTCGCGATGACAAATTGACTTTTTCAGCAGACTAATAATGCAGACGGCCTGCCCTGAACCCGCCGCAAATGCGCTCCACGAACGAATACGGTAACAGCGGATTACCGTCCGAACGAAGTCGAGAACGCCTACTTCTCGACTTCGCTTGCCACTGAATCGACAGCGGGCTCGCTCGAAGAGTATTGTGCGAGCGCATCCGAGAGCTGTTTCCAAATATGATAACGAAGGACGAGATACCGGCCAAGCATATTGTTGAACACATAATGCCGGCATTGGCAGGATTGTGTAATATGCTGCGGCGCAAGAAGATGCGACATGTCGCCCTTGACAAAATCATGTTCTCGGGGTATAATTCAGGCAAGAAGAAGGGGTTGTCCTATGGTTTGGATGCCGTCTGAGTGTTTTTGGGGGCGGAGGAAGAAGTGGCTGTGTGTGGTCGCCGGGGTTCTGGTTGTCTCCGTATCTTCCCCCATTCCCGTTTTTTCCAACTCTCTGCGCTCACACAATGAGTCGCAAATAGCGGTCCTGGCACCGTCGTCCCCATTCGATCAATCAAAGTCGTGGATGGAAAAGTATTTCCAAAAGAGGGGTATTTTGATGTCCAGCCAGGATTGCATGCGGCTTATCCCGATATTAGTAGGTCTGAACCGGGCGAAGAATCCGAAGGACTTTGCTGCGGCGCTTGGTCAGTATGAAACAAATTTGAGAAAGATGGGATTGACTGTTCGCGGCAATGGCCTTCAGGAAGATGCGCGGTTGAGAGGATATGGCGCAAAATATATCGACATTCAATTTCAAGGCCAGAATGGGCGGCTTTATTTTATTGGCGGCTATGAGAAATTGGTTCGGGACTGGAAAGACAAGAAGCCGCCGATGGACGGCTCGCGGCCGGGCAATATAGATGTTCTGGATAAAGAGCAGGATATCATGGCGTTGTCAGACCCGTTATTGGCCGGCACCTGGTTTGCGCTGGAGAGGTTTGAAAAGGGGAGCGAGGGGGAAGGAAGGCTGGCCGTGCACAAAGATATCTTCTCGGACTTATCCGAGACATTGCATGCGGATCATGCGCAGGACGGCAAATTGGGTCACGCAAGCACGTTGAGCGGCGTGTTTAAACATCATGTACATTTGGGAATCGGCGAAAACACGTGGCTGGAGGTCGGTGTGGAGAATGGGAAGATAGAATTGAAAAACTTGGCCGCGGGATCTGTTCTTAAATTGGAGCCAGGCAGGGTGTTTCACATTGGAAGCAGCCAGGACAATGACCTGAGCATTACGGATGCAGACGAGAGAATAGGCAGGAAAAGATCGATATCGCGGTTCAACACGGCGGTCTGTGTGACGCCAAAAGAGGATGGGACATTTCAATTGGATGTCGGAGACCTCAATTCCACCAACGGGACACGGGTTGTCTATCGCAGTGATCCGGCGCTGATGGACAGGGCCAGAGCGGGCGGCACAAGGGAGCAGTCTGATCCAGACCTTGATTTAAACGTGCGCGTGGGCGGAAACCGCAAGGGCGGCTGGGTCCGCGGGATATTCACAGGATCTGTTTGGTTAAAAATCGGAGATTCTTTTTTTGAGATTAAGCCTCACGAAAAAGGCTTTGTCAAAGTGAATCGTTACAGCAGCAGGGAAGGCAGTTCTGAGGGAACTCAGGCAGAGAAGGCTGCGGGGGAGTTTTTTCGAATGGGCAGTGATGCCGATTGCGATGTTCATATCAAGGGGGATGGAAACGTGGAGGCAATTCATGCCGTTGTCCGGGTAACTCCTAAAGAAAAGAAACAGTTTGAATTGGAATTGGGGGACAATCTTTCCAATGCAGGGAGCCAAATCATGTACCGGAGTCCTCTGACGGCGTTTGGCAAGCCTTATCGGGGGCAGGACGGTGATTTGCCGGTGGCCAGGAAGACAAGTAGCGGACTATATAAACTTCTACAAGAAACCAGTGGTCCGGAAATCCCGGTATTTAATATTGTGCCGGATCGTACCGGACAGTGGTACCGGTATAAGGTTTTAAGAAATCCCTTTTCTGATCCCACCCTGCCCCTTGCGGCGGGAGGAGAAGATATTGTTGAAAAATATCGAGAGACTTTGGAGTCTGTGATCAACGAATATCAAGGTGATAGGGCCAAAGGCGTGCCTCCCCCTCTTTTCCGTTTTGCGCGGGATTGGGCTGAATATTCTAAGAACGAACCGGAAAAACTTGCCCGATATTTTAATGCCGCAACCATGGCTGAATTCAAGTTGTATTTGGCACGCCGGTTTCAGCGCGATGGTACTGTGCCTTACGATACAGTTGCAGAATTCATCAAAAAGCAGGTCGAGCGGGCATTGGGGTTTGGGAGCTTGAGGAGGGCTGGAGCAACGGCACTAGAACGCAAAGAGCGGACGAAAAGACAGGCGTGGCTGGCGGATCATCATCCGTCAAAAGTTGTTCTTGCCTCGCAAGTGAAAGATAGAAGAGATTGGGATAATCCCCGCGTGATGATTGTTGAAGACAGTTGTTATGTAGCACCACTGCCTTATTTTAGGCCTGATCTGGGAGATTACGGGCTTGAGAAATTCCTGCTAGCCAGATGGGAAGACCGCGTGTTTGTTTTTCGGATATCTAGGGAGAGTACGCTAGAGGGAGCCCAGGTCCACCAGTGGAGTAATTGTGAACAGGTGAGTATGGAAAATTATCCTTTGTGGTTGGAAGGGGACGCCTGGGATGAGCTTTCTCCGAGATTGTGCGTTCAACTGGATTCGCTCTTGTATTCCAGGAAAATGGAAGAAGTGCGATTCGGTACAGATCAGTGGACAGCGAAATGGCCAAGCCAGGGGTTGATTGCGGGGGCGCTGAAAGGGGAAGTGATACTGCCCACGCTGGAGAAGCCCCCCAGTGTTGGGGAAAGAGTTGGCACCGCCGTTTCGGGGGCTCTATCCAGATTCTTTGGATCCAACGCCCGCGTTCAAGAAAGTCTATAATCACAATCATTTGAAAAATTAAGAATGCGAAAATGGGGGACACGCAATGAGTGCATGTCCCCCATTTTCATGCCGACGGGATCGCCACGTCTTCCGGCTTGAAGCACGCCGGAATCCTCACGATGACGCAATAAATAGATTGATAACCTGCGTCAGATTCGTATAATATAGTGGGTTTGTTCATAGGGTCCATGAGATAGGGGATCGAAAACTGTGCCACGAAAGCAAAACAGTCTGGGCCGGTAGATTTTGGTTTCCAATATTCCCTTTACCATTTCTCAAAAGGATGTGTTGAGAGAATTCAGAATACCAGAGGTACGGTCTCTAAAGGACATGCCGGATTCCAATGTGGCTGAATGCATAAAAACAGCCATGGACGCTGCTTATACACTAATTAATGGAAAGGGGATATACCGGACTTTTGAAGTGAAGAGTGCTGAGGCCGGTCGGGTGAATATCCCGGAGAGCGAATCGATTTTTTTTGGAAAAAACATTGCAGGTCTTTTGAAAAATTGTTCTTATGTGACACTTCTGGCCTGTACGATTGGTCCGGAACTGGAGGCCAGAGTAGAGGAATTGAAGGGCGAAAAGCCTGCGGACGCCTATTTTTTGGAAATTGTGGGCGGCTGGATGGCCGATTATATGGCCCAGCGGCTGGACGAACGGATTGAGCGGGAGATATTGGAGAGCGGGTTTTCACGGACTCGGCGTTACAGCCCAGGATATGGAGATTGGAACTTGCAGAGCCAGGGAGAGATGGTTCGGCTGACACAGGCAAATAAAATAGGGATATCTCTGACGGAAACCTTTATTATGATTCCGAGAAAGTCTGTGACGGCGGCAATTGGGTGGGTGAGGAATTGATATGGGCTTACAACCTATTCTTGAGCGACTCTCAAAAGAGATATTGATCCTCGATGGATCCATGGGGGCTTTATTGCAGGCCCGCGGATTGCCGCCTGGGTACGCGCCGGATCTGTGGAACCTGGAAAATCCCAAGGCCATCGAGGCCGTTCACCGGGAGTACGTTGAGGCCGGCAGTGACATCATACTGACCAACACCTTCGGGGCAAACCGCCCGCGTTTGGAGGAGTATAAATCCGAAGGAAAATTGAAAGAGATAAATCGCGCGGGCGTGGAAATTGCCAGAAGAGCCGCCGGCAATAAGGCCTATGTGGCCGGCGATGTGGGGCCCTGTGGCGCGATCATTGCCCCCTTCGGAGAATTGGCGTTTGAAAAGGCGGTGGAAATATTTTATGAGCAGATACGGGAGCTTGTGGCCGCCGGAGCGGATTTGATTGCCGTTGAGACAATTTTTGACCTTCAGGAGATAAAGGCCGTTTTGATCGCTGCCCGGCAGGCGACCCAGGGAAAAATTCCCATTTTGGCGCACATGACGTTCATGCAGGATGGTCTGACGGACACGGGCACGGATCCCGTGACCGCGGCGGCGGTGATGGAGGGATTGGGGGCGAATATTGTGGGAGCCAACTGCTCCACAGGACCCCAGCACATGGTGGGCGTGATCGAGAAGATGGGACAGGGGACGGCATGCTATCTTTGTGCTCAGCCCAATGCAGGGCTGCCCGTTCAGAAGGACGGCAAGACGATTTTTCCGGCCAGTGCCCAGGAAGTGGCTTCTTATGCGCGGAAGTTTGCCGATGCGGGGGCCAACATTGTGGGAGGGTGCTGCGGCACGACCCCTGAATATATCCGCCTGGTCAGCCAGTCGATCAAACACGTGGCGCCAAAGCCGCGGACGCCGTCGAGGGGAACGGTGATCACCAGCCGGACTAAAACATTGATCATCGGGCCAGGTCATCCGTTTGTCAAAATCGGGGAAAAGATCAACCCGACCGGCAAGAAGAAATTTTCCCAGGCCATTGCCGAGGGACACGTGGACGTGATCATCGACGAGGCCCGCAGGCAGTTCGAAAGCGGTGCCATGGCGTTGGACGTCAACGTCGGGGTTCCGATGATCGACGAGGCAGTGATGATGGTCCGGGCGGTGACGGCGGTGCAAAACGTGGTGGACCTTCCGCTGGTGATCGACAGCGCGTCTTTGGGCGCCCTGGAAGCCGGACTTGCCGTCTATCCCGGCAAGGCACTGATCAACAGCGTCGATGCGCAGGAGGAAAAGATGGCGGTGGTCTTGCCACTGGCGCGCAAATATGGCGCGGCACTGATTGCCATGGTTTCCGGCCGGGACATCCCGCAAAGGGCCCAGGACCGACTGCAGAATGCCCGGATCATTCTGAAGCGCGCGGAAGAATTTGGACTGCGCCGTGAAGACATTCTGTTTGACTGCCTGGCCTTGACGGTTTCCGCCGCGCAGGAGGGTGTTAAAGAAACACTGGAGACGGTCCGATTGATCCGGCAGGAATTGGGGTGTTCCACGATCCTGGGCGTGTCCAATGTTTCGTTTGGATTGCCGGCTCGGTCTCTGATTCATAATAATTTTCTTGCGATGGCCATGGGACAGGGATTGGATGCGGCCATCGTCAATCCCTACGATGAGGCGATGCACCAGACTGTGGCCGCGGCGAGTGTCTTCGCCGGCAGGGATCCGGAGTGCCGCCGCTACATTTCGCTGATGGCGGATGTCCCGCAGGCAGGGACGGGGCCGGAGGGGACCGTCAAGATGGCAGCCGGGACCGCAGTCAAGCCGGCACACGCGCCAAAGCCAGCGGCCGCAAAAGACGAATTGTGGAATGCCGTGATCGAAGGGAACCGGGAGGCGGTGGGACCGGCATTGCATCGCTGTTTGGACGAAGGCATGGAGCCGGTGAAAATATTTTCAGAGGTAATGACGCCGGCCATCCGTCATCTGGGGGACTTGTTCGGGCAGAGGAAAAAATTCATTCCCCATCTGGTTGCCGCCGCAGACGCGATGCAACAAGGGGCGCAGATTCTCAAACCTCTGATCGAGAAGGATGGACCGCCCAAGCCCAGAGGCGTGATTCTGATGGCGACGGTCCAGGGGGATGTCCACGACATCGGGAAAAATATTTGCGCTGTCATGTTGGGGAATTTTGGGTTCAAGGTGGTGGATCTGGGCAAGAGCGTGCCAGCGGACGTGATTTTAAACTCGGCGCGGGAACACAAAGCGGATATCATCGGCCTTTCCGCCTTGATGACGACGACCATGATGCAGATGAAGGTGGTGGTGGATGCGGTCAAACAACAGGGGCTGCCATTTAAGGTGGTGATCGGCGGAGCGGTGACCACCCAAAAGTTTGCCCAGGACATCCGGGCCGACGGCTACAGCAGGGATGTGGGGGAAGTGGTGCGTGTCGTGGAGAGTCTTCTGGAAAAAGCAAGGAAGTGATCAGCCAATGAATTCGACATCCGTTTCAATCCCCCAGGACCAGGACGGCATCCTGCTGTGGACAGATTATTTGATGTACTTTGGGATGCTCGTCTTTGCCGCGACGATCCCTTTTTCCATCGCGCTGGCGACGGGGGGCTTGATCGGCGGCTTGTCCGGATGGATCCTGCGGTGTTTTTTGCGCCGCCGGATCGGGTGGAAACTGTCTCCTCTGGATTGGTTCATTCTGGTGTTTTTGGCCGTGCAGGTTGTCAGCGTGTTTTTTTCCATCGATCTCATGCGCAGTGTCAGGAGACTGCATTCCTATTGGCATATCCTTCCTTTTCTTTTGCTGGTTCAGGGAAATTTTTCTCAGAAGAGAGTTCAGCAAACGGTGGTGGTGATGGTTGTGTCGGCTGTTTTGGCTTCCGCGATGGGGGTGGTGCAGTACGCGATCCATTACATCGAACCGGAAATACGGCCGTCCCACCGTGTCTCGGGGGCGTTTGGAATGTACATGACCTATGCGGGCATTCTCTCTTTGATCTGGATCATTTCGTTGAATCTGTTTTTTCAGCAGGGCATGAAAAAAAGTCAGAGGATTCTTTACGCGCTGGCCCTTTCTGTGATCAGCTGCGGCCTGGTATTGACATTCACGCGCATTGCGCTGGTGGCGGTTTTGGCGGGGATCATGGTTTTGTTCTTGTTGAGACTTCCCCGAATATTTATGGCCTGTGCCGTTTTTGGGGCGTTGATCCTGGTGGTGAGCCCCGAAGTCCGGCTGGAGGTCCAGCACGTTCTCTGGGGCAAGCAGAAAAAGGCCGTGGATACCAATGTCATGCTGACGTGGGCGGACCAGCGGCCGTTTCTCTGGAAGGGCGCGTACCGGATCATCAAAGACCGGCCGCTGACGGGGGTTGGCCTTGCCAATTACCGTTTGGCCTACAAGCGCTATCTGCCCTACAGCCTGCCCAAGACGTATAATCACGCGCACAACAATCTGTTGAATCTTGGGGCGGAAACAGGCGTGCCAGGGCTGGCCGCCTATGTCCTGCTCAATTTGGCCGCCCTGGTCATGTTGTTTAAATCCTATTTTAGGATGCCGGCCGGATTTCCAAAGACCTTGATCGGGGCCGTGCTGGGGGCCTTTCTCGGATTTCACGCGTCCGGAATGTTTGAGTATAATTTTGGCGATGCGGAAGTTGCGATGCTCTTTTGGTACTTCTTGGGGATCGCGGTGGTTGTCTGCGGACAAAATATCGTGTCAAAGAGCGCAAATTTTTCTGGAGAAAAGAAGGAAGAGGCGCCTCAAGGAGCGATTGCGTCATGAAGGTAGCGCTGGTCCATGATTGGCTCAATGGAATGAGGGGCGGGGAAAAGGTACTGGAAATCCTCTGCAAACTGTATCCTTCGGCCCCTCTTTATACGCTGTTGTTTGAGCCGGAGAAAATCGATTCCGGCATCTATCGAGACCGCCCAATTCATTCCTCCTGGCTTCAAAAAACAGCCTTTTCAAAAAAATATTACCGCTATTGCCTGCCGTTATTGCCCGCAGCCATGGAGAAATTTTCGCTGGACGCTTACGATTTGGTGATTTCAAGTTCCCACTGTGTGGCCAAGGGGGTGCGCGTCCGAAAAGGCGCATGTCATATCTGTTATTGCCATACCCCCATGCGCTATCTCTGGGATTTTCAGGAGGAATACTTTGGGCGGACCAACTGGGTCAAGCAATGGATGCTGGACCCTCTGTTGAACGGCTTGCGGGAGTGGGATGTAGCCGCCTCCAGAACCGTGGATTATTTCATTGCCAATTCCCGTTTTGTGGCGGAGCGCATCCACCGGATTTACGGGAGAGATTCCGAGGTCATTCATCCTCCGGTGGACACGGATTTCTTTACGCCGGCGCCCGGCACGGAAGAACCTGAAAAATCGGCGGGGGTGGGGGTTCTGCAGGACAAACCGGGGTATTATTTGATCGTTTCGGCGCTGGTTCCCTACAAGAAACTGGACATCGCTTTGGAGGCTTTCCAGCGGATCAAGGACACGCTGGTGATCGTTGGATCGGGTCCGTTGGAAGGCGCCTTGCGCCGCAAAGCCACACCCAACGTGCGGTTTACGGGCTGGGTGGATCCAGAGACCCTGCGCTGGTATTACCGCCATTGCCGAGCGCTGATCTTTCCGCAAAAGGAAGATTTTGGAATTGTTCCCCTGGAAGCCCAGGCCTGCGGCAAGCCCGTGATTGCGCTGGGGGAGGGAGGCGCTTTGGAGACGGTTGCGGGGCACCCGGAGGGTCGTTGCAGCCGGCGCGATGCCTTGTTGACGGATCTTTTTGGCGGCGGGGAAACGCCGTCTGAGATGCCGCCCACGGGCATTTTCTTTCCGCGGCAGACCGCGGAAAGCCTGCTGGAGGCACTCCATCTCTTTGAGCGGGTGGAGACGGCGTTTGATTCCGGCCGGATACGCCGGCACGCCATGCAGTTCGACCGGGAGATTTTCCGCCAAAAATTGCGGGATTTTATTGCCTCCAGAGTTCCTGCCGCGGCGGAAAAAGTACTGCAACATGCATAGACATTATAAGACGACGGTTTTTTTCTCGTTTGTGCGAGTCGTGAGCGATGTGTTGTGCGTTTTGGGCGGTTTTTTCCTGGCGTATTATCTAAGGTTTTATAGCGGGTATTTTTCCGCGGTCCGCGTTATTCCTCCCCTGTATCACTACCAAATGGCGTTTCCTGTCGGGACAATCCTTGTCCTGTTCTTTTTTAAATCCTATGATTTTTACCGCAGCAAGTGGCGGTACAATTTTTTGAAGGAATTCTTTTTGATCATCCGCGGAGTGACCAGCGGCCTGTTTATATTGCTGGCCCTGGGATTTTTTTACCGTGAATTCTCCTATTCGCGCGGTCTGGTGCTCCTGGTCTGGCCAAGTTCGATTATCCTGCTGGCGACGGCCCGCTGGTTTTTGGCAAAATTTGAGGTGCACTATCTTCAGAAAAAGAAGATTGTGACCCGGCTGGCGATTATCGGTCATGAGCACATGGCGGCACGGCTGTATGAATGCATCCGGCGCAATCCGATTTTGCGTTACCAGACGGAAGGATTCATCGTGGACGACACGCCGGCGGAGGAATTGAAGGCCCTGGGGGTGCCTATTCTGGGCGGGATCTATGAGTTTTCCGAAATTTTGGACCGGGTGAAATTGGACGAGGTTGTGCTGACCCGGCAGAATATCGGACATGAAAAAATCATGGCGCTGATTTTGGAGTGCGAGAAACGCCTCATCACGTTCAAGCTGGTGCCGGACGTGTTTGAGATCATGACCAGCCATGTTGACATCACCCATGTGGACGGTATTCCGCTCTTGGGATTTCACGAGTTTCCCCTGCGCAGTGCCTGGTCGCGATTTTTGAAGCGTCAGGTGGACATCGCGGGATCGTTGACGGGACTGGCGCTGTTGGGGCCGGTGATGGCGTTGGTCGCCGTTCTCATCAAACGCGATTCTCCGGGGCCGGTGTTTTACAAGCAGGAACGGTGCGGCGAGGACGGAAGGGTGTTTAAAATATTTAAATTTCGCACCATGATCGTTGGGGCGGAGGAAAAGACGGGGCCCGTCTGGGCCAAGCCGGATGATGAGCGCCGGACCCGTCTGGGGACGTTTTTGCGCCGTTACAACCTGGACGAACTGCCGCAGTTGATCAATGTTTTTCGGGGCGACATGAGTCTTGTCGGCCCGCGACCGGAGCGGCCCCACTTTGTGGACAAGTTCAAGGAGGATGTCCCGCGCTATATGTTCCGCCATTATATCAAGTCGGGTGTCACGGGGTGGGCGCAGGTCAACGGCCTGCGCGGGGACACGTCGATCGAGGAGAGGATCAAATACGACCTGTACTACATCGAACACTGGTCGTTGTTTTTTGACTTCAAGATATTATTGATGACCCTGTTTGCCAGAAAAAACGCTTACTGAAAATATTTTTCGCGCATAAAACATATGGCCCCTGATAGCATTTCCGCCAACGATGCGATGGCCAATTATAAGAGGGAATTTATAATTTGGGCGTGGAGTGTCTTTTTATCTGTCGCTTGCTGTGCGGCCGTCTCTTTTCTTTTCACTCAATACACCGTTCCCAATCTCGCATCTGTATTGGCCAAAGCCCTATCTGTATCCATCAACTCGTTGTATGATTTTCGACCCGAACCGACCGAAAAAATTCTTTTCTTTTTCAATCTAGTCTTTTTGCCGCTTCTCTTAACCGCCTTTTACTGTATGTTGAATCAATGCATCAAAGGAAACGGCCGCGCAATAAACATAATGTATTTGTGTACGTTGATGGGCAGCATCTGCGGATTGGCCGTGTTGTTGAGTCTCGGACTAACCACCAGAAGCGATGTTCGATCCGCCTCAACCCCTTTCCAGGTGTATTTCGCGGGCACTTTTCCAGCGGCACACCCGTTTTTTTATTCCCTTCTATTTTTCCCCTCCGTCTTGCTGCTATTTTATTGGGCGGTAGCGAAGAAAAATTTCATCACAGAAACAACGATGTGTATGACCAATCGCATTCTGTTTGCTTTTTATTTCTTGTTGATCTCATTTCTGTGTTTGATAAACATATTTGATGTTAATGCGGTAAATTGGCTGTGCAATTGCACAAAGTTCATTTACACGAGACACCTCAATGCAGTTCTGTATTCTGTTACCCAAGTGTATGCCGGCCAGCCTTTGTTGGTTGATTCTTTTTATAATAACTATGGGCTGTATCCCTATTTTTTGAATCCGATTTTTCAAGTCGTAGGCCTCAGTGTCTTGAATTTCACCGTTCTCATGGGCATATTAATAGGTCTCTCTTTTCTTTTCCTGTTGATCGTCATGCAGCGGACGATAAAGAACAAAGCAATTGTGTTCCTCGGCTTTACGACGATCGTCTTTTGGAAATATCTGCTCTTTGCGATCTCCGAAGAAGATTATTTATTTCAACAGCAGCCCTTGAGAACCTTTTTCCCATCCCTGATACTGCTGTTGGCGGTCTGTTATGTGGAAAACAAGAATAAGATCCTCTATTACTGCCTATTCGCGATCTGCTCCCTCGCATCGCTATGGAATCCGGAATCGGGGATCAATGCCTATGGGGCGTGGTTGATGCTGCTCTGTTATCTGGAATTGCCGCACCTCAAACTAAATATAAAAGTAATGATCCGCAACATGGTCAGACATCTTCTTGCCGCGCTATCGATCTCTGCGCTTGTCTTCTTGGCGATCAATTGCATTGTTCGCACAACCTACGGTTGTTTTCCTTCGTGGCGGATGTTGTTTTCGCTCCACTCGGCATGCCTCGATTTGGGTAATTTAATGTTGCCCATGCCGCTGTTTCATCCATGGAATATCATTGTCTTGGTCTATTTGATCGGATTACTGTTCTCTATCCGCGCGTGTGTCCATCGCCATTTTACTCCCAGGTCAGCCATTGTTTTTCTGATTTCCATCCTGGGAATCGGAACTTTCCCATATTATGTGGGCAGGAGTCACGACTTTAATTTAGTGGCCGTATCAACGTATTTCTTCGTCCTTATCAGTATTTTTGCAGACGAGTTGTTGGAGTTGATAAAAAAATATGGAATGCGGTCCTGTCACAACGTCTTGCTGTTCGCGCCCTTGATGTATATCTTGTCTTTTTCCTGCATCGGGTTGTTCCACAATATCCCGCAACTATACAATCTTTTTATGGAAAGAAATAAACTATTTGGCGAACGATCCCTCAGTCCAACGGAAAGGAATATCCAATTCATAAAGAAATACGTAACAAGGGGGGAACGCGTTATTATCCTGTCGGAAAATCAGGGAGTATATTTTGCGGCGACAAACACTTCTTCCGCATTCCAGCCGGGGCTGGTTGAATTATTTTTCAGAAAAGATCATGAGCGATTGGTGAAGGTTTTAAAAAACAGCTGCGGCCTGAAAGTGTTCATCGATTCACATATTTTTACCGCAGATATCAATCCGCGTGTCAAACGAGACGCCGTGGCTATTTTGATGGAAACCTATGAGTTGATTGATACAAACAGCAGCATCTCATATTTTCAAAAAAAATAGACATTGACACCTTGTCCGCCCCGGTAATTTCAAGAAAGTGATTTTGATAAGCAGATTGCCCCGTTTCCTAAATCTGTTAGAAAAGCCCCATTTTCTCTGTGTTCCCTTGACAAATCGCAGAAAATAATGTAAGATACTGCTGCCCAGTTGGTTGGGTAGACAGGGTGACACGATGTGCAGAATTTCTATTACTGCCATGGTTATGTTTTTACTCATGGCGCTTGTCGCGCCCTGGCCCGTCCTTTCCCTGGAGTATTATGCGCTTGCCCCGCAGACCCTGTTTCAACAACGACAGACACAAGAGGTGGATGAAACGGGTGAGTCGGACAAGGACAATGTTTTATCGACGCGGGAAGAGGAAGTGTCCGCACATACAATGGCAAAACGGGTCCGCGTGAGCGGTGTTGCCCAGAGAGAAGGGAAAAAATATCTACAGTTTGTTCGCACGCAGGATGGGAAACCCTTTGCCGGAGAGGTGGAGGTCAAAAACGTCCGCGATGCAAAATTCATGGAGGCTTTTGCGGAATTGATCCTGCGCGTGAAGCCTCGGCATCAGCCCGTGGTGCGGTCCTTCTTCACGCTGATCGAAAAATTGTCTCCTCAACTTTGCGTCTCTTCTCAACGCGTGGAGGATTTTTTCGGCTGGGCCTCTTCCCGGCACAAGCTGATTGTTATCGATCAATCGCTTGTTCAGGATCCGGCAATTTTCAAGGATTTTGGCGCCATCGGTTTGTTTCATGAGACGGGGGAATATCTCCTGGGGGATGCGCCGGGCGGGGAATTCATCGGTCTTGATCTAAAAATTATAATCGGAGGGAGAATACGGTTTGGAGCATCCATGACAAAGTGGCTGGGCAGGCTGGGCCTGGCGGGATGGCTGAAAGACAAAGGGTGGCTTAGGGCGATGCTGATCTTGAGGGACAAGACGGAGAACAACAAGGAGATCGATGCCCTCACCTTGACGGAGGAGTCCCTCGCGATCGCGCTAAAGGATCCGTCCAATCCCCATTATCTCTTGCGGGCGGCGCAAAGGGAGATTTTTGCTGATGCGGACCGGGATCTGACACGATTCATTATCCGGGAACAAAACAGAGACCTCTTGACGGACATCCTGCAATTGGCCGGTCTGGAAGAAAATACAAAGGCAAAAGAAGCGCTGGAACAGTGGATTGGACTTAAGATTTGCACCAGGGAAAACAGGGAAAAGGTGCTGAGCCTTTTCAAAAGCGTGCATCGCTGTGCGCAGGACAGGGAAGACACCACGTTTGCCGCTTTGAAATCATTGGCAAAAACAATCAAAGAGCAGCGCCTGACGCAGTTGGTCCTGGATCTAGATCTATTGAACCTTGTTTCAGAGAATGCGGGTCCGGATGCCTCCTTGGTGTTCCGATCCCTGGAGACGCTGGCAATGGCCATGGGGTCCACGGGAAAATTGGACGACGCGATTTTGAATTTGGACCTCTTGAAGACGGTTGCCAGTGCGATGAAAAGAAGGGCAAATTTTGGATACGCCGGCCTGATCGATCTGGCACAGGAGGTTCAGCGGGAAGATTTTTTCAGCCCGGGGACGGGCCATGGGGAGCTTCGCGCCGTCTTGCTGAATATTCCTTTTCTTATCCGCGTTCTTGAAAAGGCCGGAGATGTTGCGGATAGAGTTTTCGATGTGCTCATTGCCCTGGCCACAAAAGATTTTGTGCGCGCCGGCGACCTCAACCGGCTGGAGCTTCTCCTTGCCCTGGCGCTACAAAAAGGAAATGCCGACAGGACATTTCAGGCGCTGAAATCCCTGGTGGATCAGACGCGGAAAACCAAGCTTGGACCGGCATTGGTGGATTTGAAGTTTCTCTCATCCATCGTTGAGAATGCAGGAGAAAATGCGGCTTTTGTGTTTGCGGCGATACAGTTTTTGTGCCGGTCGGAGGCGTTTGATACCTATCCGGCCGGAAAAATCGGGGACCTTATCCTGAAAATTGTGCGCGCGGATAAAATTCAGGCGGCCAACGCGGTCTACGCGCTGGCCTTCATCGGCGAGGCGGCGAAGGAGACTCCCGGTGACATCCGCCGGCTGGAGGAACTCTTTGCGGCCGTCGGTACTTCTCCGAACCGAGGGCGTGTGTATCTTACCCTGAAAAAACTTGCCCAGGCGGCGGCACGAAACAAAGGAGGGGGCGCGGCCTTGAGGGCGGATTTCCTGACGGGGATTTCGCGTTCGGCGCGTGGGGCGGCGTATCCGATCTATCGCGTTTTGTCGTCCCTGGTGTCTGCCGGGCTTGTGAACGCAGATACCTTCGGAGCCATTGAAACGGCCTGTGTTGCCATGGCGCAGGACGAGCAGGGTCTTTGCCGGCTCAAATGCAGCCGGCTCCAAACGCTCTTGGAACAAAATGTCATCCGAGAGGACAATTTAGCTCGTGTCCAAGAAATCGGGACGGCGTCCTATGCGGAACTTGCAGACCTTGGAAGAGGGCGGGGTGTGCATCCGCCCGGACCGGCAGGTCCGCCGTCAACCTTCGAACGGTTTTTTACGGCGCCGCTGTTGGATCAAGATCGATTGGCGGGCGACGAGCTGAAATTTGTTTTCAAGTTGTTCGGCCGCATCGATCTCACATTCGTTCCCCAAAGCGAATTGCCGGAAGGGGGAGCGGTGATCCGGAAGGTTGACGATGACAGCGGCCGAGTGAGGTCCATTGTGTGCAGCGATCAGTTTGCCCCGGAACAATTGATCGAACTGATGGGGGTTTTGTGCTCTGAATATCCGGCCGGGAGGGAAAGACTGCTGCCTGTTGCATTCCGCCTGCACCGGCATTTTGCGCAGATGGGAACAATATTGTCAGAGGCGGCGGCACGGCAGGACGTGTCTGCCCCGATGCAAATCGAGTTGGGCCAGGCAGGAAAATATTGCGAACGGCTTGCCGAAAAAACAGACCGTACCTTCGGGTTGGCCGGGGCCGCCGCGGACCAGGTGGAAACGAGTGAGGGGGGGGGAAGGCTGCGGAATTTTGTGGAGCGGACGGCGGCCCGTGTGGACGCGAAGGATCCCGCCCGCAGGCGGGCGTGGCTGGACCGGCTCGGGCGTTTGGCGGGGAGACAACTTGCGCGGCATTTGACGGACCAGTTTGACGCGGTCCTTCTGGAAGGTATTTTTGACCAATTTCGGAGACTTGCGGAAAGCTGGGATGTCCCGCACGACAGGGGGGAGGTTCTCTGCGATGTCCTGGAAGAGGAAGGGGCGGAGCGGTTTGGCAATTGGCTCGCATCCGCCCGCGCGCGGTATCAGCGGGCGCAGGGTGAACACGGGGGCAATCCCGAAAAGATGGGAGAGATCGACGTGGCGTTTGCAAAAGAAACAGGAAAAATCATCACGGAGCAATTTCCAAACTATAGTTCGGGAAAATTTCATTTGGGCGATATCGCGGATGCCACCAAGGCAAATTGTGTGGGCTATGCGACGATGTTTTGCCTGGCGGCCCGTGACATCGGTCTCGATGCAAGGATGACTTCCGTGGAATACGGGGACGATGAAAGAATTCACCATGCGGCAAATCTTTTGTATTTGCCGGCGGTCAGCGGCATTCCTCGTTTTGTTGTCGTCGATGTGACGTGGGATAATTATATCAGCAGCCCCATCGGGGAAGAAAACGTTGCCGTCCAGCACGAAGGTGGTGTGCAGCGCAGGATTAAAATTCCGGAGGCGCTGTCAAGACACGCCGTGGTGGTGGAATTCAGAGATGTATTGGAAGGGGTGCGGTATTCTTTGTACGGCTGGTCAAGTTCTTCCGATGATTATTTGAAGAATTCGGAATTAAAGAGGCGCGTGGCGGAGAAAGTTCTGCGGTTGTATCCCAACGATCCGGCAGAGATGAGAATTTTAGGGCAGTATTTTGCCCGCGGCGAAAAAAGATCGGATGGGCCGAGAGATTCTCAACGAGCCACGGAGTACCTGCGGCGCAGTTTGCGGATGGAAATCGAGGACAGCGCGCTGGACACTCTCAACGACCTCTATTCCCGGCGCGGACAGCAGAATAAATTCTATGATTTTTGTGACGAACTTCTCGATCGGCATGACATGCCGCAGGATATCACGACGGTGGCGCGGCACGTAAAACCGGCGGGCCTTGGGGAAGACAACCCGCCTTGTATCGAAAGACGGATAGCGATTCTGGAGAACGGGTTGACGAGATTTCCCGAGAATACAGACATGATGAGAAAATTATCTTCGGAATATGAAGGCCTGTACGGGCGGTTGAAAGATACAGACAAGAAAAGGGCGGCCTATGAGAGAGCCCTTGGCTATGCGGAGAAATCATTGCGGATCGACCCGGACGATTTTGATTTTCTGCGGGACATGATGTGGCTCAACAAGAAGGAGGACCCAAGTGCCGGACGATTTGTCGAATTTTGCAGGGCGTTGGCACACGACAATCCCCACATGGCCGGTCCCGTCTGTGCCCTGATTTTTTATCATGAGAATTTAAGCACAAAGAGTGGATATAGAGAGGCGGTGAGACTGGCAAAAGAGTATCTTGAGCGGCCGGAATCAAAAGGGAGGAAGCATGTTTTTTGGTTCCTGAACGCGATATACACGGATCCGGAAGGAAGAAAGGGGAATATCTATCTGGGAAAGATCGATGAATTGCTGGCATTTGCGCGCAGTCTTCACGATAAATTTCAAACGTATGAGACACTGTGGTGTCTTTCTAAAACACTTGCGGATGCGGGCAGGTATGCAGAGGCAATTCCGCTGATGAAGCGGTACACAAACAGGTATCCGGATCCAGTCAGGCTGTACGCTTTATTGGAATGCCAAAAAAATATCGGCGACTGGGAGGGGGTGTTGGAAACCGCCGGTAAAATCTTTGATGAAGACGAGGATGAACTGTTTGCTCTGCAAGATGCGGGTATTGCCTGTCAAAAATTGGGGCGCTATGGGGAGGCAGTCCGCATGTTCGAACGATATATGGCGCTCCATCCTCCCGATCATACGGATCCAGGAATTGAACAACGAATTATACTCTGCAGGAAGAAAATGCAGGCGACAACCAAGAGATCAACGCCCGGTTTTGATCCCAGGGAAGGGGAAGCATTCCAACGGGCGTTGTAACCCTCAAACCGCCATTCAATCCACCAATAAAAAAAGGGGACGGGTTCATTTATTTTATTTTCTGAGACAGAAAATAAAATAAATGAACCCGTCCCCTTTTTTTAGGCCGGCGCCGCGGTTGCCTCTGTCGTCGCGCTTTTTTCCGTCGCGGCTGGTTTCCACGCCGCCAGATACTCATAGAGGCGGCGGCGCGATTCCACATCACGCTGGGCCTCCGCTGCGAGTATCTTCGCGTCTTCGGGTTTGCTCTTGGTGAGCATCCGGAAGCGATTTTCGATATTCAGGAATTCAGCAACGGGCAATTTGGGGGTCGGACTGTCCAACTGCAGAGGACTCTCTCCGCGCGCGGCCCTTTCCGGGTTGAACCGGTAGAGAATCCAGTGGCCGGAATCGACGGCCGCTTTTTGGTGCTGGACATTGAAGGACATGTCGATGCCGTGGGCAATGCAGGGGGAGTAGCAGATGACAAGCGACGGCCCGTCGTAGGCCTCTGCCTCCAGAAAGGCCTTGAGGGCCTGTTCCTCCCTCGCGCCCATGGCGACGGAGGCGACGTAGATGTTGCCATAGCTCATGGCGATGAGCCCCAGGTCCTTCTTGGGCATCCGTTTTCCGCCTGCCGCAAATTTGGCGACGGCGCCCAGAGGGGTCGCCTTGGACATTTGTCCTCCGGTGTTGGAATAGACCTCGCTGTCCAGCACCAGGACGTTGACGTTCCGGCCGCTGGCCAGGACGTGGTCCAGTCCGCCGTAACCGATGTCATACGCCCATCCGTCCCCGCCGATGATCCAAACGCTTTTCTTGACCAGCATGTCGGCAATTCCCAGTAACATTTTTGCCTCCGGCGTGGTTTGCTTGACGAGAATCTTCTTCAATTCCTCCACGCGCTGGCGCTGGTCATAGATCCCTGCCTCGTCTTTTTGATCCGTCGTCAGGATGGATTGGACGAGGTTTTCGCCCACAACGGCGCTCAATTTTTTTAAGAGAGTCCCGGCAAAACCGCGCTGTTGATCGATGGTCAGCCGGAATCCCAGGCCGAATTCGGCATTGTCCTCAAAGAGAGAATTGGACCAGGACGGGCCGCGGCCCTCGGCATTCTTGGACCAGGGGGTTGTCGGCAGGTTGCCGCCGTAGATCGAGGAACACCCTGTGGCATTGGCGGCAATCATCCGATCGCCAAAAAGCTGAGAGACAAGTTTTAAGTAGGGCGTCTCTCCACAGCCGGCGCAGGATCCCGCGAACTCGAACAGGGGCTGTTCCATCTGCTGCTGACGGATGCCGGTCATCTTGAGATCCCGCCGGTTGTACAACGGAATTGTCTGGAAGAACTCCCAGTTCTTTTTCTCCTGCTCCAAAAGCGGCGGCTGGGGGGTCATGGTGAGAGCCTTGTGCGTTTTGTCCACCCTGTCGCGGCCCGGGCATATCTGGGCGCACACCTGACAGCCGGTGCAATCTTCCGGCGTCACCTGGACGGTTACCTTGAGACCTTTCCAGTCCTTGTCGATAGCGTCCTTGGATTTGAAAGTTGCCGGTGCGTTGGTCAGATATTTTGGATCATAGACCTTTAGCCGGATGGCGGCGTTGGGGCAGATAAAGGAACAACGGGCGCATTGGATGCAAACGGCCGGATCCCACACGGGAATTTCCATCGCGATGTTGCGCTTTTCGTATTGAGACGTCGCCGTAGGGAATGTGCCGTCCACGGGGAATTTGCTGACCGGCAGTTCATCGCCCCTCCCCGCGATGATGCAGCCCAGGACGTCGCGGACAAATTCTGGTGCGTTGACCGAGACCGGCGGTTTCAGTTCCCTGGTGCTTTCAACGGATGCGGGAATCTTCACCTCAAACATCTGCGCCAGAGCGCTGTCCACGGCGCAGAGGTTCTGTTGGACGACTTCGTCGCCCTTCTTGCCGTAGGTTTTCTTAATGGAGTCCTTGATCGCCGCGATGGCCTTGTCTTTAGGCAGGACTCCCGAAATGGCGAAGAAACAGACCTGCATGATGGTGTTGATGCGGTTGCCGATCTTGCATTCGCCTGCCACCTTGTAGGCGTCGATGACGTAGAATTTGAGACGTTTTTGGATTAGGTGTTCCTGTGCGATTCGCGGAAGATGTTTCCATACCTGATCCGGTCCGAACGGCGTATTCAACAGAAATGTGCCGCCGGGGGCGATGTCGCGGAGGATGTCGTAGCTGTCCAAAAAAACGGGTTGGTGGCATCCGACAAAATTTGCCCGGCTGATCAGGTAGGTGGATTGGATGGGGGTGGGGCCGAAACGGGCGTGGGACACCGTCATCGCGCCGGACTTCTTGGAGTCATAGACAAAATATCCCTGGGCGTAATTGTCCGTCTCTTCACCGATGATCTTGATGGTGTTTCGTGTTGCGCCGACCGTTCCGTCGGAGCCCAGGCCGTAAAAGAGGGCCCGGACGGTGCTGTCCGGCTCGATCGAAAATGCGGGATCGTAATCCAGACTGGAGTGGCTGACGTCGTCTGCGATTCCCACCGTGAAGTGGGTCTTGGGGGTTGGGGCGGCAAGGTTGTCAAACACCGCATTGACCATGGATGCGGTGAATTCTTTGGAGGACAGGCCGTATCTCCCCCCGATGATTGTGGGGGATTTCTTCCACGGCGCCCACCCCTCACTGATTCCTTCCTGAATGGCCGCAACGCAATCCAAATATAGAGGTTCGCCCGTGCTGCCCGGTTCCTTGGTGCGGTCCAAAACGGCGATCGACCTGACGGAAACAGGCAGGGCCTTGACGAATCGCTTGACGTCAAACGGCCGGTAGAGCCGGACCTTGAGAACGCCCACTTTTTGGCCTTTGGCCGTCAGGGCATTCACCGTCTCGTGGACTGTTTCGCATCCTGAACCCATGAGGACGATCACCCGTTCGGCGTCTGGTGCGCCGTAATAGTCAAAAAGGTGATAGGTGCGCCCGACAACCTTTGCAAACTTGTCCATCACTTTTTGAGTGATGTCTGCCGTGACTGCGTAAAAGGGATTGATTGTTTCGCGGGCCTGGAAGAAGACGTCAGGGTTTTGGGCCGTTCCGCGCAGGACCGGGTGGTCGGGAGACAGGGCGCGGGCCCGATGTTTTTCGATCAGGGACTCATCGAGCATGGCGCGCATGTCGTCTTCTGCCAACAGTTCAATCTTGGCAACTTCGTGGGAGGTTCTGAAACCGTCAAAAAAGTGCAGATAGGGGAGCCGGGATTCCAAGGAAGCGGCCTGGGCGATCAGGGCCATGTCCATCGTCTCTTGGACGGAAACGGAGGCCAAAAGTGCCCACCCCGTCTGGCGCACGGCCATGGCGTCGGAATGGTCTCCGAAAATGGAGAGGGCATGGGTGGCCAAGGTCCGGGCGGCGACATGGAACACTGTGGGAGTCAGTTCGCCAGCGATTTTATACATGTTGGGGATCATGAGCAGAAGCCCCTGGGAAGACGTAAAGGTGGTTGCCAACGCGCCAGTCTGCAAAGCTCCGTGGATGGCTCCCGCGGCCCCCCCTTCGCTCTGCATCTCACAGATCGATGGGACGGCGCCCCAAAGGTTGAGTTTTCCCTGCGATGCCCATGCGTCCGCCCATTCTCCCATGGAAGATGATGGCGTAATCGGGTAGAGCGCGATGACCTCATTGGTCCGGTAGGCGACGTAGGCCACCGCTTCGTTTCCGTCGATAACGGCTGATTTCTTGCTCATTTCTTTTTCCCCCTCGTGCTGGTGGTTTGCAGTCTATTGACTGCTGAAAAATTTAAAAACAAACCTGCCCCCCATGTTTTTTCAGTGTCTGCCAAGGCCCCGCCTTCTTTTATATTTGTGAAAGTCAAAATCAGGAAGGCAAGGCATGTAATGTAAGGGGCTGTTTCGAGTATCTTTAGCATAGCGGATTTTTGTATGGATGCCAAGAGGAAAGAGCGGTCACCCCCGCAACGGAACCCCTTGCCTTGCCACGGCCTTTTTGCTTGACTTTCGAGGGGTCGTTGATAGACTGGCGGCAATTTTTCATTGTTTCCAACGGCTTTCTGGCGCACACTTTAGTTCGTCTTGTTCGGAGGGTATCATGCGGCCAATGACGCGTTTTTTGGCGTTGGTCCTGTCTGTTGTTTTTGTTTTTTCCATTCCAATTCCTGGATTTTCTCAAGACAAGTCCCCGGGTTCGCAGACCGCTTCCGGCAGTCAAAGCCCCACAACGACAACGCTTGGAGACATCAACTGGAAGGATGTCCTTTTTAAAGACGGTATTGCCCTGCCATATCAGTGGAAGAGGACCAATGTCGGCGACGTT
>CAZGMX010000002.1:26630-31091 GCA_964526865.1 uncultured Actinomycetota bacterium
GGCGGTTCGACTCTGAACCTGTTCCGGTGGGACTACGACGACGAAAAAAACAAGGGGATTCCGGACATCACCCAGAGGATTCAACGGTGGATCCTCTACTTTTATTTCAACGCACGGTATACGGAGCATTTGCGCTATTACGTGAAGTTCCGAAACCGCTACCATTTTGAGGACTACGAGCCCATCAACAACAGCAACGAAGGGCTGGACGTGGACCAGATGTACTGGGACGTGGATTTTTCGCCCTTTGTGCTGACCACCGGCCGGCAATTCAAGACACTGGGCCGCGGCCACGTCATGCGCACCAATTTTGACGCCTTTAATCTGACCTATTACGACGATTTTATTGACGCCGATTTCTATGTGGGCCGTCTGGTGGGGAGCAATCAGGACGTGTTCTTGCCTTTCAATCATCAGCAAAAAAAGGTGTTTGGCTCCACCATCACGTACAAGGCGCTGAAAAATCATCTCATTCAGGGCTATGTCGCGCGCGTGAAGGACCGCAGTGACGACGGGCTGAGCGACCGCGATTCCCATTACGAGCCGCTGTATTTTGGGATCTATGGCGTGGGGACGATCGGCCTCAATATCAAACACCTGAAGAATCTCGGCTATTATGGAGAAATGGTCCGGGTGACGGGCAAGAGCAACAACTCCGATCTGGGTGCGCCTGAAACATATTTTAGCCATTCCGACATCGAGGCTTATCTGCTGGACTTTGGCGGCATCCTCCGCGTGGACCATCCCTGGCAGCCGGAATTGGAAAACGAGGTCATGTTTGGATCGGGGGACAACACGGTGATTCCGCCGCTGGGCCGCATTGGGAGCACCCGTCGGGGCAACCCTGCGGGGTCCGCGGACAGCAACTTCCGGGACATCGACGGGTTTGTCAATTATGGAGCCGCGCTCAACCCCAAGGAGGGGAACCTGATCGTCTATAAACTGTCCCTGAATCTCAAGCCGGTCAAGCGAATCGTCTTTGGCGTGGACTATTTCTCTTATTGGAAAGTCAAGTCGCAGGGGGTGATTTCGGATATCTATGCCACCAACCCCAATCGGCAAATCGGCGATGAAGTCGATGTGAGGATTCAGTTTGACATCAATAAAGTGACCCGCCTGGACACGGTGTGGGGCCATTTCATGCCGTCCACGGCCTATTCCGGGCCGCGGGATCCGGAAGACCTGTTGCAGTGTATCCTCTCCTACGTGTTTTGATAGAATAATAATGTCATTGCGAGCGCAAACCGCCGAGGGCGATCGAGCAGCGAAGCGATCTTGTTGCAAGTTGTTCGAAATACAGGGACACAATCCCAATTGATAAAGCCCAATTGGGTTATGTCCCCGTGTTTGTGCGCGTGTTTTAATCGTTTCGAAATCAACAAATGAATAGTCCGCAGGAAAAAAAACCTTTGTGGCGAAGTCCCGAGCTTCTCATCGGCCTGGCGGCGGGCCTGGCGGTCATGCTGTTGCAATGGGCCGGTGTGTTCCAACGGTTTGAGTTGTCCACCCTGGATTTGCGGTTCCTTCAACGCGGCCCCATCAAACCGGATCCCCGGATTGTCTACGTGGAAATGGCCCAGGACGGAATCGAGAACATCGGCCGCTGGCCCTGGTCGCGGGACTGGCACGCGGCCCTGGTTTCCGCCCTGTCCGTGGGCAAGCCGGCGGCCATCGTATTCGACGTCCTCTTTACAGAGCCCTCTCCTCAGGCCGAAATGGATGAGGTCTTCGCCTCTGCCATCGAGTTGGCCGGAAATGTGTATCTTCCATTTCTCATCGAGGGCGCGGCGGAAAATCCTTCCCGCAGAATTTATCCTGTGGACATGTTGCGTTCGCGCATCCGGGGCACCGGACACATTGCGGTCGATCCGGATATGGACGGTGTCGTCCGGCATATTCCCATTGTGACGCGCCGCTCGGGTCAGTGGATACCGCAGGTGTCCCTGCAGGTCGCCATGGATTATTTTGGAGTCTCGAAAGATCAAATGAAAGTGATTCCCGGCCGGTGGGTGATATTGCCCCGTGTCAATGCAAACCCCATCCGTATCCCCATCGACAAGGATGGGCAAATGATTGTCAACTGGTCCGGTCCGTGGACGGCAGACAACTTCTCCCATGTCTCTTACTACGAGGTTCTGGCTTCCTATAAACAGCTTGGGCAGAAAGAAAAGCCCATGATCGATCTGGACAAATTGCGCGGAAAGATTGCCCTGGTGGGGTTGACTGCCGCGGGCCTGTTCGACACCAAACCCGTGCCGTTTGAAAGGCTGCACCCCATGGTCAGCGCGCATGGAAATGTCCTGAGCAATATCCTTCAGGGAAATTTTCTGCGAACGCTTCCCAAGGGATTGAATTTTTCCATGACGCTGGGCGCAGCCATTTTGGTCGGATGTCTGGTGTATTGGGCGGGGCCGATGTGGGCGGCGTGGGCGACCTTTGCTCTGTTGTTGTCCGGATTGGCCGGGGCTGTTTGGCTGTTTGACCGTTACGGCGTGATCGTGGAAGTGGTGGCTCCTGTTCTTGCCATGGTCTTGTCCTATCTGGGGGTTGTGCTCTACCGCTATGTGACGGAAGAGAAAAAGAAGCGGTGGATCAAGAATGTTTTTTCGCACTATCTGTCTGCCGCGGTCATCCAGGAGATTCTCAAAAATCCCCACCGGCTGAAACTGGGAGGGGAGCGCCAGGTGATCACGGTGTTGTTTTCGGATGTGCGGGAGTTTAGCTCGTTTGCCGAGACCCACACTCCGGAAGAAGTGGTGCATATCCTCAACGAATACCTGGATGCCATGACGAAGGTGATTTTAAAGAACCGGGGGACGATCGACAAATTTGTGGGCGACGGAATCATGGCCCTCTTTGGGGCGCCGGTGGAGATGGAGCCGCGGCAGCAGGCGGCGCTGGCGGCTCAAACGGCTTTGGAGATGATAGGGGCCCTGAAGGAGCTTCACGGGAAATGGCAAGGAGAGGGCAAACCCCTTTTGCGCATCGGCGTCGGAATCAACACGGGAGAGATGATTTGCGGGAACATGGGGTCCACCGAAATCTTCAATTACACCGTCATCGGCGACAACGTGAACATCGCGGCCCGGGTGGAAGGTCTCACCAGAAAGTTTTCCTGTGACATCATTCTCACCGAATCGACATACACCCTGATCGAGGACTTGGTGTCGGTCGAAAAACTGGAGTCTCTTCTCGTAAAGGGAAGGACACAGCCGGTTACGATTTATGCGTTGCTCGGGATGGTCGAGTCCGCGCAGGAGCCGTCAAAAATCTGAAAACAGATAGTAGAAATCTGACAATTGATCGAACAGGATTCTATCTTCCGTCATTTTCTTATCTCTCCCTTCCCGTATAGATGCGATTTGACTTTTATCCTTTGGTTATTAGTCTATGGAGGAGGAGGAGGGAAGGGGCCGGCTTTGCTGGCTCAAAGACAGCCCCTAAGTGAGATGTGATGGAGGATTGTCAGAAGATGTTTTAAAAATGTGTTGAGGTGCCCGCTTTTTTTCGCATCGATGGACGGGTTTTCGAGAGTGTCCACCTGCGCGGTTGGGACTGAATTTGATTTCATTTGTGTGGCCTCATTGGAGGCGGTTATCATTTCGTAGTTCATGGTATTGGCTCTTAATAATCTTTATCTATGGAAGCAAAGTCCGTGCCAGGCGAGTATACAAAAATCATGAATTGTGTAACATGTTGACAGTGTGTACGATGGATGTGTTTCTTTCGCGGGGTGGGCTTGCGCTCAATGGGCAGGAGCCAGCCAAAATTGGACGGCAGGATTCCGGTGGCCAATTTTGTAACGAAAATATGCGAAAATATGGGGACAGGTTCATTTATTCTATTTTCTTAAACAGAAAATAAAATAAATGAACCTGTCCCCATATTCAGTTATAATAAAAATAATGATGAGAACGATTCGATTCGTGGGTTTGGTCTTGACGGCAGCGGCATTTTTCTGCGAGAGCGGTTTGTGCGCGGAACAGACAGGACAAGACGGCAATAAGAAGGCCGTTGTTATTTTTGCGCAAGGACAGGTGGACGTTCAAAAGCAGGGGAGTACGCAGTGGAATGCTGCTCAAAAAGGCGTTGAGATTTCCGCGGGGGACACATTGCGGACGGGGCCGGATTCCAAATTGGACGTCCAGACGGAGGATGGAAGCGTTTTGCAGTTGAGTGAAAAGACCCAGGTGACCGTCGAAACGATGGCTGAAAAATCGGCGCCTGCGCGTTTTCTTTATTTTTTTACCCAGCCGGTGCAGGCGAGGAAGGTGAAATTGAAACTGGCGGAGGGAAAGGTCCTGGCCAGCGTGCGAAAACTTCCCAGCAGTCAGTCATGTTTCCGCGTCGAAACTCCAAAGGGTGTGGCGGGCGTCAGGGGAACCAGCTGGTTTGTTGGGTCGGATACGCTGGGGGTCCAGGCGGGCGACCTGCCCCACACCGTCGACGACGTCGAGCGCC
>CAZGMX010000002.1:31101-36103 GCA_964526865.1 uncultured Actinomycetota bacterium
TGGGGGTCCAGGAGGGTTTTATCGACTGGATGTCCAACAAGGATAAGGAAGACCGGAGACCGGATTTGTTTGGCCCCCTGGAAAACTTTTTTTCCGGCGGAGAGGCAGCCAGGGATGAGAACGGCGGTGTCAACAAGACTCGCATCAACGAGGGATACGAGGCGCAGATCGCCCAACAGGGGGAATTGACGAACATGAGTGTTTTGGCGCAGGACCAGTTGCGCGAAATACAAGACCTTCAGGTGAGGGCGTATCAGGAGACAATATCGACGGTCAGCCAGCAGGCGGCGGATACCTATATTGCCGATGAGGTCATTGGCGGGCCGGGGGGTGCGGATGGGGACATCCGCGCGGAAGGCGGCTCTGGAAAATTGGCCGGGAACGCGGGAGAGGCCCAGAAGGAAGGTGCCTCGGCGATCGACTTGAATCCGCCTCCGGCGCAGACGTGCAGTTCCGGCGGATACAGTAGTGACAATAATCAGATCAATAACCCTTCGTACACGATTACGGGGGGCGGCAGCGATTGAGGGGCCGCGCGTTCCCGCAGTAGTTCTGAACGGTTTCTGAAAATTTGATTTTGGCCTCGTCTCAAGGGACGAGGCCTTTTTGTTGCCGTTTTGGAGCAGTTTCTTTAGACTGGATGTGTGTACGATATACTGATTAGAAACGGCGTGGTGTATGACGGGACGCTGGCCGAGGGGACTGCCGCCGACGTGGGTATTGTGGGCGGCAAGATTCAGCGCGTGGGGGTTCTGCGCGATGAAAAGGCCCATGAAGTTTTGGATGCCGCAGGCCGCCTAGTTTGTCCCGGATTTATCGACGCCCATTCCCATTCTGATGTTTCCTGTGTAGCCCGTGGGACATCTGAGAGCAAGGTCCTGCAAGGGGTGACTACCGAGGTGATTGGGAACTGCGGCATGTCCGCAATCCCGGCGCTTGGTGCATGCAAGGAACATCTTGCAAAATCCTATGCCTCGTGGGACATCGCGCTGGATTGGGAAGACCTGCGCCAATACAGCGCGAGGGTGCAGAAGACCGGCGTGTCGGTGAATCTTGTTCCGCTGGTCGGCCATGGAAATATCCGCGCCGGTGTGATGGGGTATTCGGATCGTCAGCCCACGCCCGTGCAGATGGAGGCCATGAAGGATCTCCTGCGCCGGATGATGGAACAGGGGGCCTTTGGGATGTCCAGCGGTCTGATTTACCCTCCCGGGACGCTTTCCCCCACGCAGGAACTCATCGAGTTGGGCCGGGTGTTGGAGGAATTTCAAGGGCTCTACACGACGCACATGCGCAGTTAGGGCAACAGGTTTTTGGAATCCATCGGGGAAGCTCTCCAGATCGGCCGGACCTGTTCGATTTCCGTGCAAATCTCTCATTTGAAGACGGCGGGACAGCGCAATTGGCACAAGTTGGCCGATGCCTTGACCCTCATCGAAACGGCGGCCGCCCAGGGAATGGATGTGAACGCGGACCGCTATCCCTACACGGCGGGCAGTACCGATTTGGATTCGATCCTGTCTCCTTGGGCCTACGACGGCGGCAACGAGAAGGAAATGGAACGGTTGAAGAATGTATCCACCCGCGCGCGCCTGCGGGAGGAGTTTTTTAAGAATCATCCCGAACAGGATTGCTGGGAAAAGATCATGATTGCGTCGGTCCAGACTGCAGAAAACAAATGCCACGAGGGGCAGACGCTCGCCCAGCTGGCGCAGGCCAGAAGGCGGGATCCGTTTGAAGCGGTGGTGGAACTTTTACTGGAGGAGCGTTTGAGCGTGCAGGCGATCTTTTTTTCGATGAGCGAAGACAATCTGAAAAAAATTCTGGCGCGGCCCTATGTGATGATTGGTTCCGACAGTTCGTCGCGGGCCGTTTCGGGAAAGCTTTCCGAGGGCAAACCGCATCCCAGAAGCTATGGCACGTTTCCGCGGATATTGAAAAAATATGTTTTGGAGGAGCGTGTGTTGTCCCTGCCGGAGGCGATTCACAAGATGACGCTTTTGCCCGCGCGGAAATTTGGAATTGCCCGCCGGGGGGCTCTGAAGGAGGGGATGGCGGCGGATGTCGTGGTGTTGGAGTTGGACAAAATCCGGGACAACGCCACGTTTGCCCAGCCGCATCAGTATTCTTCGGGGATTGTGTGGGTGCTGGTGAATGGCGAGGTTGTTGTCCGGGAGGGATGCCACACGCAGACGGCACCCGGCAGGGTCCTGTTGCGGAAGAATTAAGGGCTCGTGTGATACTGCCATCGAAAAATCTGGGTCAAGGAATATTGTTCTCAGGGAACGCGGTTCGTCCCGACTTTGGTGGGTTCGCAAATCAATGCTGCCAGGACAGGCGATTTCAAAGATTACCGTCATTACGAGGAGGGCGCAGCCCGACGAAGTAATCTCAAAGGGATAAAATAAATATCCACCGAGATTGCTTCGTCGGGCCGGTCCCGTCATCGGCGGGACCGGCCCATATATGACGGGTCAGCCTGACTCCTCGCGCGATGTCACAGGGGGATTCTTCTTTGCGGCGATTGATTGTATCGATTGGATGTCTCCTTGCTGTCGTGTTCTGCGTTGCCTTTTTGGGCGGGTGCGGGGGCAAAGCTGTGCCGGGCAAATCTGTCCGGGCCTCTTCTGATTGTGTCCTGCGGCTGGCGATCGGAGAGGATTTTTTTACGCTGGATCCCGCGTTGATCACGGATGTCGCGGCAGGCTCCCTTAGCGCCAAGATTTTTGACGGCCTGGTGCGGTTTGATCTAAAGGGGAAGATCGCGTCCTGCCTGGCACGGCGCTGGCGGACCTCTGAGGATGGTACGGTCTATTCCTTTGATCTGCGCGACGACGTCTTTTTTCACAACGGCCGCAAGATGACGTCCGCCGACGTGCGGTGGTCTTTCCAGCGGCTGTTGGATCCGGCGGCGGCCTCCCCGCGGCGCTGGGTGCTGGACAAGATCGCGGGGGCCAAAGAATATCGCGGCGCGGCGGTTTCCGGACCTTTGAAGGGAATCGAGACGCCAAACGAGCGGACCGTGATCCTAAAGCTGGAAAAACCGTTTGCGCCGTTTCTTTCTCTTTTGGCCATGCCCAATGCCTGTGTTGTGCCAATGGAAGAAATCCGGCGGCACGGGGAATCGTTTGGGCGTCGTCCCGTCGGAACGGGGCCATTTATCCTGGATGCGTGGGACCGCGATCAACGGCTGTGTCTAAAAAAGAATGCGCGGTATTTTGGCGGGGCGCCGTCGATCGACGGTGTGGAATACCGGATTATTCCGGAGCCGTGGGCCGTCTTGACGGAATTCACGCAGGGAAAACTTGATTGGATCTCCGTCCCCCAGGGAAATCTGGAGCAGTTTCTCGCCGACCCGTCCCTGTCGTGCCTGCTCAAAAGCGCTGCCGGCCTGAATACTTATTATCTCGGCTTCAACTGTGCCAAACCCCCTTTGGACCGCGCGGCGGTGCGCCAAGCCCTCACCATGGCTGTGGACCGAAAAAAGATCGTGGAAAAATTGATCAAGGCCAGGGCGGTTCCGGCCAATGGCCCGGTCCCGCCCGTCTTGGATGCCGGTCTTGCCGGGGAGGTTGTCTTTGGCTATGATCCCCAGCGCGCGCGCCGGATCTTGCAAGAGGAGGGTCTGAAGGATCTGCGCCTGACACTCTATCAGACAAGTTCCCTGGACACACTGGAGGTCATGGAGGTGATCCAAAACAATCTGGCAAAAATCGGTGTGCGCGTCGATATCCAGCAGAGGGAGTGGAGTTCATTTAAAGAAGCGGTGGTGCGTGGCCGGCCGGACATGTTTTTTCTTTCGTGGTGGGCGGACTATCCCGATGTGGAAAATTTTCTGGCGCCCAACTTTTGCTCGGCCAATGCCGGCGCCGGCGGCAACAAATCGAGGTTTGCCGACCCGGAGTTCGACCGGTTGATGGCCCTGGCCCAGACGCAGACGGACGCGGCACAGCGCCAGGCTTTGTACCGGGAGTGCGTGTTACGGATCGTCCGGCAGTGTCCCTGGCTTTTTCTTTGGCACCGGATCGACTGGGTGGCGGTTCAGCCGTGGGTCAAAGGACTGGAATTGGGCAGTGTCTATAACGCCGACAAATTTACCGCCATCCGGCTGGAGAAGCCGAAGGAGAAAATGGAATAATGTTTTTTACGTCGCGTCTCTTTTTCATTCTGCCCACCGTCCTGGGGATTTTTTTTGTGACATTTCTGCTCATGAAGGCTGTCCCTGGAGACCCCGTCTATGGCCTGGTGGGGGAACACGCGGATCCCAAGGTGATCGAAGAATATCGCGACAGGCTGGGACTCAACAAGGATCTCGTCACCCAGATGGTGTCTTATTGCGGGATGATTCTGCGGGGTGATCTGGGGGTTTCCTACTACACCAAGGTCCCCGTGGCCGAGGCCATCCGCCAAAAATTTCCCAACACGCTGATTTTGGCCTGCGCGTCCATCGGCTTTGCGGTGTCGGCCGGCATTTTCTTTGGCATCGTGAGCGCCCTGTTTTGCGGACGCTGGATCGACCGGCTGGTGTTGTTTGGCGTGACGTTGTCCATGTCCCTGCCCGTATTCTGGCTGGGGCTGGTTCTGATTTTGATCTTCGCCTACGCGCTGAACTGGCTGCCCGCGCAGGGGATGGGGGGGCTTTCGCATCTGATATTGCCGGCCCTGACCCTGTCGAGCCGCTCGTGCGCCGGCATCGCCCGGTTGACGCGATCCACGCTGTTGGATGCGCTCAAGGAGCCGCATGTCACCGTGGCCCGTGCCAAGGGGCTGGCGTGGGAGAGCGTCGTCCTGCGGCACGCCTTCCGAAGCACGTGGATCCCCCTGATCACGATGATCGGCCTGGATTTTGCCAGTTTCCTGAACGGTTCCGTTTTGACGGAGACGATTTTTGGGTGGGACGGCTTGGGGCGCTACGCCATGATGGCGATTTTTCGCCGGGACTATCCGGTGATTTTGGGTACAGTTCTCTGAAAACTGTACCCAAAACGAATTTTTAAAAACT
>CAZGMX010000002.1:36113-36630 GCA_964526865.1 uncultured Actinomycetota bacterium
GGGGAGAGTTCTCTTTGGGGCGATGCTCTTTGTGGCGGTGAACTTCCTGGTGGACGTGATGTATTGTCTATTGGACCCGAAATTACGCAACAGGCAAAGGACTTGACATGACGCGCGGCGGCAAAAGCGGGAACACAGGCGGGGGCAAAAAAAAGAAGGCCCCCGGACAGAAGCTCTTCTGGCTGGCCGTGGGATTTTTGCTTTTGATCACGGCCGGGGCGGTGTTTGCTGGATGGATTCTGCCCTGGGATCCCTATCAGGTGGATTTGGACCATTCGTCCAGCGCGCCGAGCCTACAGCACTGGATGGGGACGGATTTTCTGGGCCGCGATATTCTGGCGCGCACGCTGGTGGGGGCGCGGGTTTCCCTGGCGGCGGGATTTCTTTCCATGCTGGTGGCGTTGGGGATCGGGACGCTGTTTGGCATGACGGCGGGATATCTGGGGGGTGCTGTGGACCGGTGTTTCCAGTTCGTGTGCGACGGGATGTTGTCCTTTCCCCCGCTTCTGCTGGCCAT
>CAZGMX010000002.1:36640-39271 GCA_964526865.1 uncultured Actinomycetota bacterium
GTCGCGCAGGTTCCCGATCTTCTCCTCGAGGTCCTTGATCTTGAGCATCGTGCGGACCGAGTTCACGAGCACCGACCGCTTGACCGGCTGGAGGAGGAAGCAGTCGGCGTTGTGCTCGAACGACGTCTTCTCGGCGTGCTCCTCGGTCCCCGCAAACGTGAGTATGCACGGGACGAACGGCCCCGCCCCGTTCTTGAGCTCGCTGCACATCTGGCAGCCGTTGAAGCCAGGCGCATCGCCGCTTAACACGACCAGGTCGGGCGCGCCGTGGCGGCCCTCTTCCAAGGCGGCATCGTCGCCATCTTTCTGGCGCTGTCCCTGGTCGGATGGGCGGGGTTTGCCCGTGTGGTCCGGGGCTGCACGATGGTCTTGAAAGAAAAGGCATTCACCAGCGCGGCCCATGCGATGGGGTGTTCCACGCGCCGGATTTTGTTCCGGCATCTGTTGCCGCACATTTTGACGGTGGTCGCGGCGCTGGCGGGGATGCGCGTCGGCGGATTCATCCTGAGCGAGGCGTCGCTGAGCTTTCTGGGCCTGGGGGTTCAGCCGCCGCATCCGTCCTGGGGTTCCATGGTGCACATCGGGATGGTGCATCTGCAGACGTGCCCCTGGGTGGTGATCTTTCCCGGCCTTGCCCTGTCCCTGACGATCCTGGCCTGCAACATCATCGGCGACACCCTGCACGACCGCTGGGGCGGCGAAAAATCCCCCAGCGATTTGTGAGATTGAAATATCCCTTGGAAGACGCGGTGTGATAAAATCTGCCCATGAGTCCGACAATTTTTCGTTTAAAGGGATACCGTTTTTACTTTCTCTCGAACGAGGAAAAACGGATCCATGTGCATGTTGAATGTCCGGACGGCGAAGCAAAATTTTGGATTGAGCCGATCGTTTCGTTGGCGACGTACAGTGGTTTGCCGGCGCATCAATTGAATGAAATGGAAAGAATTGTGGAGAGACATAAAAATGAAGTCATTAAGAAATGGCAGGAATATTTCGGCAAGCGTTGAAAATATTACACCTTTTGGGGTATGGCTGTTTGTCAATGGGTGTGAATATTTTCTGGATTATTGCAATTATCCGTATTTTCAGAATCAGACTGTCTCCGCAATAAGAAATGTCCGGCTCCTGCACGGCTTCCATCTCCATTGGCCTGATTTGGACGTCGATCTTGAAATTGACAATCTGGAAAATCCAGAAAAATACCCCCTGAGAAGTAAGACATAGATTTTCCCTGTCTTTTCCTGAGATGTTCTGCCACACAACGTCATCGTTCGCGTGGATTAAAGGTTGGAACCCAAGGTCATAGCGTGTTAGACTGCGAATCACGAGCAGGCCTCCGAGCAGGAGCAGGCTCCCTGGGTTTTTCAGAGTCATAACCGGCCGGCAAAGGTTTTTATTCATCCAAAAAAGGACCCATCATGAGACAAGATTTCAGGGGTAACAAGAGGAGGAAAGAAGAATTGAGAAGGAAGAAACAGGAAGAAAAAAGAAACAAGCGCCTGCTTAAACGCGCACAAGCTTCGATGCCGACCCCGCCGAACGCGGACATTCCGGGAGGAAGTCCCGCGCCTTTCCCGACGCCGGAGGCTCCACATTGATTCACGCCTAACGCCGCAGGCATAACGAGTCGAGAACGCCTACTTCTCGACTTCGCCCGCCACTGAATCGACAGCGGGCTCGCCCGAAGAGTATCATGCGGGCGCATGCGGGAGCCAAACGTGAGGAATGCCTCCAGGAAACATCATCGGTGATACCCTGCACGATTGCTGGGGCGGCGAAAAATCCCCCGGCGATTTGCGAGGCTGTTAAAAAGCGCCGGCAATGGCGTTGCACGTTATTGACAGTCTGTTGACAAATGCTTTCTGAGAAACAAGATATAGACTTTCGTGTGCTCTCTACCCGGCGATGCTGTGAAATGGGCTGAATCGGCACTGGCAGGAATGTGCAACGGCGGACGGATAGAAAACGGACAAAAAGCAACATTGACAAATCCGTATAATACATATACTCTTATAAACAAGTACATAGAATATATACGGATGCATTATGGTCACAAAATCTCAGGCGCTGATTCTGTTTTTTCAAAAACAAGGAGGAGTTGCCCGCTTCTCGTCAATTCTAAGGGCCGGGTTTCACCCGGATACGATTTCGGTGCTGACAAGAAAAGGGTCGGTGGAAAAGATTGGTCGCGGACTGTATCGGTTGACGGCCAATACTTCCGTCTCTCATCCAGATCTCGTTGCGGCGCTGCTCCAGGCTCCGAGAGGTGTTGTCTGTCTTCTCTCGGCGCTTGACTTTCACGACGCGACCGAGGAAGTTCCGCACCGTGTCGACATCGCTATCCCGCGAAGTGCGCATGCAAACCGGATCCAGTATCCTCCCGTGCGCTTTTACCGGTTTGCTCCGGTCGCGTGGGAGGCCGGGATAGAAATCCGCGAAATCGACGGCCACAAGATCAAAATTTACAGTCTTGCCAAGACGGTAGCGGATTGTTTTAAATTTCGCAATCAAATCGGCGCGGGAGTGGCGTGGCAGGCGCTCAAGACTGCCGTGATGGAAAAGCGCATCAAGCCTAAAGAGGTGATGCATTTTGCCAAACTCTGCCGTGTGGACGGTCTCATCAAACCG
>CAZGMX010000003.1:0-1541 GCA_964526865.1 uncultured Actinomycetota bacterium
GATTTAAATCCATAGGTCACGGCGCAGGTGAGCGTCCCGGCCTGTCTGCCGGCGTCGATGTCGTTGGCGCTGTCCCCCACCATGACCACGCGGCCGGGCTCCACACCCCATTCGCGCAGAACTTTCAGAACCGGCTCCGGGTGCGGTTTTCTCACCGGCAGGCTGTCGCCGCCCAGAACCAGGTCGAAATAGCGGCGGATCCCAAGTCCCTCCAAGATTTGAAGGGTAAAACTTTCGGGCTTGTTGCTAATCAGGCCGATTTTCTTTTTTTCCAGCCACTGAAGAATTTCCGCAATGCCGGGATACAGCCGGGTTGTGTCCAGCAGATGCCGGCCATAGTGTTCTTTGAACACCGTGATGGCCTGCTCCACGATATCCTGGCGCCCAAAGTGGGCCAGACAACGCAATAGAAGATTTTTCGCCCCGTCCCCCACGTAACTTGCAACCACCGCCGGATCCAGCGGCGCAAGACCCAAAGACACCAGTGTGTGATTGACACTGGCCGCAATGTCCCGGCGCGAATCGATCAGCGTGCCGTCCAAATCAAAAATGACGCCATCCACATGCCTGGGCATCACCCCGCCGCCTTCTTCAGCGCCTCCAGCGCGGCTGTATAGTCTGGTTGATTCGTCAATTCCTTGACGTATTCCACGTAGCGGACGGCATCCGAAGAATCCACGACAAAAATTGAACGGGCCAGCAATCGCAATTCCTTGATCAGCACCCCCCAATTGTGCCCAAAAGAGGCATCCCGATGGTCCGAGAGTATCTTGATTTTGTCGATGCCGGCCGTTGCGCAAAACCTGCTTTGCGCGAAGGGCAGATCCATGCTGATGGTCAAAATTTCGATATTGCCTTTCCATCCCGCCGCCTCCTGGTTGAAACGGCGCGTCTGCATGTCACAGACCGGCGTATCTAACGAGGGCACCACGCTGATCAGGCGCGTTTTACCCGCCGAATTTTTCAATGTCGCCTCGGATAAATCCCCCGCCAAAACCTTAAAATCCGGCGCTTTTTGCCCCACTTTGATTTCTGGCCCGATCAATATCAGTGGATTGCCCTTGAACGTCACCGCCCCCTTGCGCTCCGTCTCCATACGCCCTCCCCCTGTAATGTTTTTATAATATTTTGCCAACCCTTGACTTATGACACATTTTGTGCTATAATTATATCGTTATGAAACCTTGGCCTAGGAGCCTGTCGGAATATTGCTTTCTGCTGCGAAAAACGATATGCGGCCTGCGACTGTGTCGGCTCGCATCTCGTTTTTCTCGCGACGAAATAATATTTCGACAGGCTCCTAAAATAATAGGTTTTAGGTTGTTGCTGTGTTTCCTTGCTGTTGCCTTGATATTGCCGACAGCCGGCACACAACATCTCTATGCCCTGGCTCCTCCATCCGGTTTCGTTTCTACAGGGTTGGATATCGAACCGCTCGTTTCCCCTATTGCAAAAACCGTCGGAATTCCTGTGGACCAATTTGTCCACGCCGTGGAAGAACTTCGTATTCCACCTCATCAGCTTAGACCGCTTTTATATCA
>CAZGMX010000003.1:1551-13623 GCA_964526865.1 uncultured Actinomycetota bacterium
TATTTGATGAGAAGTAAAATCCTGACAAAAAAACAACTGCGGGCCTTTTCCAGAGATCCCGCGCAGAGAACGGCCAAGGCACTTCTGGCTCTTTCCTGGCACTGCGAGCATTCGGATCCCTGGCGGATACAAACCATTGCCCCCCTGCAGGACGTGTGGGATCTGGTGGATCTGCGGCAAGCACTGCAAACGCACGAAACACCCGATCCAGACACGATGACCTTGATCGACACCGCGTTCAAAATCATCCCTTACGATATGAGCGGCTATTTCAAGCACATCGTATTCAACGGCACCACCGGCATGCTGGAGGGCAAGGTCAGGGCAGTTTGCGAATCCAATCCGGCGCTGAATAGACCATCCGTGATGGAGGCCGTAACCTCCATCTATTCAAACCCCTATCTTTCCCGGGACGTCCTTACCCTTGTGGAACAACACGCCGCTATTCCAGGCGTCGCAAAATCGCTTCACTCCATCAGCCTATTGTCCCCGCAGAGAGCAAGCGGGTACAACGGCAACATCGGCGCCCTCCATGAGTTGTCCGTCCTGAAACCCCTCTACATCGACGGCGAATACCAGATCGTGGAAGTGGGAACCCGCATCCATCTCCCCACCAAAGAGCTGACAGAGATTGATGTCGTGGCCCACAAAGACAGAAAACTGTATTGCGGCGAATCTAAATTGATCAATCTCAGACATTTCTACCAACTGTACGGGACCACGCGCGTCATCAGCCACCCCATCGCACAGACCATCTTTCGGAAAAGCATGAAAAAACATTTTGGCTTGAACAAGGCACAAGTCCGAAAGCTCAATTTCGCAAAGCCCGTGGGAGAACTTCTGAGAGAATCCTGGATCATGGGCAACATCGACAAAAAGGTGTCCCTGCTGGTTCAAACAAAAAACATCGGCCGCCTCAATCCATATCTGAAAAGGTTCAGTTTGGAAAAATTCGGCGGCATCGTTTTTGCGCTGTCCGTTTTCGACGATCCACGTCTGGAGGAGATGATCCGCAAACGCACGCAGGAACTCGCCGCAGACAACGATTGCGAAATCCATTTCGTCCCCACGAGAATGCTGCCCCTGGTAGTTTCTCAAAACGATCTAAAAAATCACGTCGTCCATCCCCGGCACGCTCTTGCCGCTCTGCCTATGGCGCACTTTGAACTTCTCTGCCGCATCCGCGAATTGCGGCGCAAACGGGAACAGCTGGCACATCTGCAAAAAGAGATCAAAACCCGGTGCGGCGCGAGCATCGGCATCGAAGCGCTGGATCTTCTTTTGGCCCAGGCACGCGGAAACAGGGCCGGCCTCGTCCACATCATGCGCGAGGACGGCGCACCCCAGGTGTTAGCCTGGAGCGCGGCATCCCCCCTCGTGATCCCCGCCCGCATCGCGGAATATTACAGACAGCGCGCAACGGCACAAGCGGCGGAAGTTCCGGATGAAAAACTGGTCGTACAGCCGTCTGCCATCGGCACCACGGAAGCTGGATCAGTATGTCCCCTGCCGACGGAGGACATGCGCTCAGAAAAACCCCTTTTCAAACGATGGAAGCTCCTGTTTGAATTTCACGAGAAGTCAACTCACCGTGCCGCCTACGAGCACCTGGAAGACCAGATGTGGGACATTCTCGCCAACGATGTCTGGATTGTTTCCCCCGCGGACTGGCCGGGAGATCCTGTCGAGGCCGTGGTTCACCTCTCCGACGGCAGGATCCTCTTCAACGAGGCCTTTTTCCGCACGCTGGACAACGACGATTTGGTGGAGACAACGGTCTTAGAAGAAGTCCTCTATGAAATGCTTCTGCGGGACCTGCCGCAGGCGGGAAAAATTCTTTTGGAATTTCAGGCCCTGGTTTTTCCACAGCGGCGAATCCTGGAGACAAGGGTCACAAAATACAAGAAATCCCTCACGATCGTCCGGCCGGACACGACCGTTTTGGAACCGCTCAAGAGACAATATGAAGCAGTCAAGGAAGAATATCGGGGGCTCATCGAAGGCGTGCAGCCACCTGGCCAGACAGGAATGCAAAACGGACTGGACGAGGCGACAAAGAAATATATGACGGAACACGGCACGATCGGAAATGTGCAGGAAATCATGGATCAGCACGGCGCCATGTTGAACCGCGTGCCCTTCAACCTTTCAGAAGTCCGCTCCGAACACGCCTACCTCCTGCGCCAATTCCGCGAATTTCGAAGAAATTTCAAAGAGGCAAAAAGACGGGTTGCCCTGTCGGCCGAACGCACAGCCCGACGCACGGCCGCGGCAAGTCAACCATCTGCAGAGTTGTCTGTGCCGGGTCCGGTCTCTGCGGCCAGTTCTGCCCCAGTATCCACACCAGCGCCCGGTGCCGCCGATGGAACAGCGTCAGCCAGCCCCAGCACATCTCCTGGCCCCCCGGAAGCCGCTCAACCTGTGCCCTTTGAGCATCGTTCATTTAAGGAATTGCTGGCGAAAAATGAAATGTCCGAGCTGGTTGCCCATGCCTTTGCGATTCGCCGGGAGGCCGAAAGTCTCAACGACATATTCCAGGCCATTTGCGCCGCAGACCCGTCTGCTCAACCGACCAGACCGCGCTTTGATCTTGTCTTGCTGAACCGGTTCACCGAGGACATGACATTTGATTCGGTTGCGCATCTTTTGAGCAGCTACGCACAGACGTGTTCAAACGCCTCGGAATGGATGAAGCACCTCCTGCACAAAACACTGGCAGAGGCGCAGGCCAACGGTTTCCCGAATGATCCGCAGGGCATTCCCGCTTTGGTCGGTCACAAATCTGGTGTCTTGGGCAAAATCCACGACAAGGGCACCAAGACAGCAATTCGAGATCTGGCAAAGGCGCAAGTTGAATGGATCGGGACGAAAAAATTCGCAAAATATGTGGACAGCCTCAAGACATTCATGCCGGGGACAATTGTCCCTCAGGGGAAAGCCCTCTGTGCCCTTAGCATCGTGAACGCCCATTGCAGCGCCTGGGGATTGAACGCCAATGACGCATTTGACGTGGATTCCAAGAGAATGGTGGACGTACCAGTCCTTCGTCCAATCATGGAGGCCATGGCAACAATGAATCAACTTGTCGGGGACAGCGGCAGGTTCGCGAAACAACACTGGCGGCGGGAACAACATGGATTCAGTGAAGAAGAGAAAGCATGGCTCAGGGTCAAATCCCAGGAAGCGCTCCGGAACTTAGAAGAGTTGAAACAATCCCTTCCCTTTTCGCCGCAAACCATTCTTGGGGAAAATGGAGCGGATAATCTGGAGACGCTATGCACTTTCTTGCGCGATCTCCCCGGCCAACCCTATGACGCGGTTCTCGTCCACGATACGGTTACAGTGGACGATGTTCCACGACAAACAGCACAGCTCTTGAAGGAGTACTATGAAGGAGAAACAGAACAACTTTTCCGTGAATTACAGTCGAAAGAATCCGTTGCAAGGGTTCTGTCTTCGAGACCGGCCCCCGTTCCGGACAGGGCATCAACACTAAGAAATCCCATCCTTGCATCCCTCCAGGAGGCCGATTCAACATATAATCAACTCATGAAATTGGTGGATGAACGCACAAGACAACTTGCGTCTTTATCCAGAGAAGACCTGCTGGCACTCTATGCGGAACAACAAAAAAAGCCTTCCAGGGAATCGACAGACGTGTCTCCCGTGGACAGAGCCGCCCTGTGGATCACGCTGTGGGGCTGCCGCGGACTGGAACGCAACACAACTCCGAAACTTCACTACGATGCCAGGCCCGCGTACCCCCGCCTGATCAACCCCGTCAGCCAGATCGTCCATGACATGCAGGATTTTATGCTGGGAGAATTTGTACTGCCATCCCCGTCAACCGACAGCGCCGCCGGCGCCGGTCAACAGATCGACGCCGCAGCGTAAATCATTGCCCCGTCATCGCGACGCGGGTAAATTGCGTCATTACGAGGAGGGCAGAGCCCGACGAAGCTGCAAGTCCGCCGAAGCTTCAGTGGCGGGTAATCCCGTTGTTTTAACCTTCGAGATTGCCACGCCGCCTTCGGCGGCTCGCAATGACGTTACACAGATGTTTCGAGAGCCACCATTCGCCCGATGTGGGCAACCAGGTTGGCCCGCGGACCGGCGTCCAGTTCGGCGCGGATTTTGTCGGCCGCCACCAGGATGGCACTGTAACGGGAACACAGGAGGTTCGCAGCGCGGGGGATCGTGTCGCCCCGGACGTACTGCTCCCTGACTGTGGACATGTTGTCGTCAATCCACCGGCCAAAGACGTCCGCCATCGCCTGCGGACTCGTGGCATTGTTTTTGGTTGACCGATGAACACACAGATCCACCAGCGACCGGTACAATGCCGTGTCCGGCTTGATCTCCATAAGAAACAGGGACGACGTCTTCAGATCACCCAGCTTCTCCGACGCCGCCAGATACACCGGCAGTATGCAGGTTGTCTCCATGGCCTTGCGGCAAATTTCCGGGTCCTGGTCATTCTCCAGAAACGTCAAGAACTCCTGGTTCAGCATGTAATTTGACGCCGTAAGGTTGTAGCGCATGTCGCGCATGACTTTCAACACAACGTTTTTCCTGGCGGAATTTTTTGCAAGCTCTTTTTTGATTTGTCCCAAGACACCCGTGACATTCACCGCCAGAAGGCGCTCGATGGCATAGGCGGATGCATGCGGATGCTCCAGAAGCTTGACAACCCCCCTCTGTTCCAATCCTTGAAAATATGGAAGAAACAAACGGTCAAATGCGCTCACCAGAACGTCATTTTGAGCCAGCCTTGGATCCTGCATCAAATCCAGAATCAAGGGCATGGCGGCAGTTTGGGCCCGCGTAAAAAACCATAATATTTCCACGTTGGCATTCGTCCGAAAGTTGTCATGCCGGCCCCTCGGCTGATCCAGCGCACAGAGTATTTCCGCGATCTCGCCCTGCAGGGCCAGCCGGGCCGATTTCCTCGGATCATTCAGCCAATCCGATATTTTGCCGCTTGCCACTTCCACCGCCGCATTGAATGCAACCGCCGCTACGGCGTTGTCTGCAGCCACCATCAGATCGGGAATATCGTGATACGCCATACGAATCCCCGTCCACTGCCACTCACAGATCTGCGCCAGGTCTTGGCGTTGGATGGGACGCAGAGCGCCATAATTCTCATCGCCAAAACACGCCCGCGCGTGATTCTCCCATTGCCGCTTCCAGAAGAGGACACGCGTCAAAGGGTCTCCGATTTCCCCCTGGGCCCGCTCTGGTATTTTATGAAGATCCAGCGCTCGCTGTGCCCGAATGGTCTCCACCGCCGTGTCCATGGCCCGTACGTTGTCGGAAACATCCAGATAGTCTCTTTTTTCCCGCAATATGGCAAACGCCGCATAGACAAAAGGGGCAAAATCCGCAGTCTTCAATGTGCCTTCGTCGATCGCCGCCTCCATCGCCAGCAATGCCTCCAAGCCCAGAATCATGGTTCCGTGTGGTTCAAACGATGCAAGCGCCTCCCCCCTCTCCAAAAAAGCGCTCAATCCTTCGTTCCGGGACCTCCTCATCCGGTCCACGTATCCGTGCAACCGCTTCAAAATGATGGCCCGAACCTTCGGGTTCTTAGACTCCTTCAACTTTCGCCGGAGGTCCTGAATGCCGGCCAGCGTATGGGGAATTCCCAGCACGTTCTTTTCCATCCTCAATTCGCGCAGGTTGACCGGCTGTGTGACAGGATCCAATTCATAGACTTCCAGGGACCTTCCGTGCGGCAGGGATTCCACGGCCAGCGGCCGCAGCAACTCCCTGCACGCAGTAAAATCGTCCATCGGGAAATAGGCCAGATCGGCCCCATGCAGCATCCCTGCAATGGTGGCGATGGGCTCGACCAATCCATCGAACGGGGCGTCTTCGTGCGGCATGGAAATCCGGATGAAGTAATTTCCCATCGTGACATAATAGGGAAAATGGGAGACGTTTGCCGCATTCCCCATGATTTGCAGGTGCCTTTTTTCTATCAACCGCATCAGCAGTCTCCCCAACACCTCCTTGTCGCGCTTGAATGCCTTCAGCGCAGCTTCCATCGCCTTGGGATTATTGCCAAATTGGGAAGGCGGCGCCAGATGATCCATCCCCGCACAGACCGCCGCTGTCAGGATTAGCCACACGGCAGCCGCGCCGCAGAGCCTCTGAGCGTAATAGTGAATTCGGGTCCTGTTATGTGTCCCCATAATTAGGCCGCAGATTCTATGGCCTGGCGCTGTTCCACAGGGCGCTGGGGTACTGCTGGGGCAGCCCTGTTGGGCGCCGCAGGGGCAGAGGCAATTTCGCCGGCGCGCTGGAGGCTCAGTGTCATCGTGCCGCCCCTGCGTTCCAGCGTAAAGCCCAGGAAATCTTCTTTAAACGCGCCATCGCCGACAGACCGGCGCAGATCCCAGGACCGGTCAACGGCCGTCTTGGCGATTTCGTCCATGGAAATGCGCTTAAAGAAAACGGCCATGGCCTCCCGGCCCGTTTCATCTGTCGGCAGTTCAATCTTGAATTCCAATCCCCGGTCCTCCGCCCACTGCACCAGGGAATCGGCCAAAAGCGCTGCCTTGACGAAGCCCGCCTCCCAATACCGGTAAATAATGGGCCTCAAAAACTCGTTCACCTCGCCGTCCTGATCAAAGAAATGGGGCGGCTGCGTCACGTGTTTGTCTATGTCATCCATGAAATATTTCACCACCGGCGCGCCAACAATCTCTGCCGCCGTCGTCTGCAGGGCATCCAAAATCTGAAAATGGAGTCCCCGCTGCTGAACGGGCTTTTTTGAAACCGCCTCTGCTACCTTCGGGTCAGCGGGCAAAATGCCGATCTCCTGCTCTTCGATCACACGGCGGGAACCAAGATTCCTTTCCGCGCGAATCGCCAGCCGCAGGACCTGTCCTTCCAGATAGTTCCTCCAGGCGTTGAATTTTTCCGCTGTTGTCGGGGGCTTTCCTCGCTTTGCAGCCTTTTCCCAAGAATCCCGAATTTCCACGATATCATCCCGGATTTCATCGGGCTGTTTGGAATTGAGCGCCATCGACAGATCCCGGTACAATTCCCCATTCTTGAATCTTTCCCAGAGTCCCTCCAGATAACGATGCCTCTTTTTAGGAAATGATTGTGAGTATCTCTTGGCCTTCCAAGTACCCACCTCAATGGTATAAGGCCCTGCCCCCAGTTCATAATTCTTATTCATATACCTGGCCGTTGCTTCGATCACCGCCTTATGTTCAGAAGACAGGCTCTCCCCAGGCGTCACGGAGGGATCGGGCATGGCTTTACTGGACGTGGTCTTGAGGAGTGCAACATCCTGGTCAAGAACAAGTTCCTTCAGTGCATCGGGTTCTTCTTTCAGCATCCATGCTACTCCCCTCTCGGCAATTCTCCCTGTCGCAGGCCCTCCATCCGGCCCCCGTACGAGCCCATCCTCGCAACGAATATTGTAAGTCCTTGACTCGAGCCTGGAGTTGGAATCGTGTGTGACATGACCGCTCATCCACTGATCCTCCAACCGGGCCAAGATTTTGCGATGATAGCCCAACAACCGCATCCCCTCTTTTGTGTACAACTCCTTGCTGATGCGCCCCTGCTTGCCCTCCGTGCGCGGCCGGCCCATGAGGAGAATCTCGGCGTAGCGTTTCCAAAAGATCTGATTCAAGAGGTGCGTGCCCTTGTATCCGTAGTCTCCGAAGTGCCCCGATCCAATCGTCAGCACTTTGCCCTGCCCCATCTTGGCCAGCTCCCACAGGGAGCTTTCGATGGCCGTAAGGTCCGCCTTTTCTCCCCGCTTATTATTGTGTTTCCATTTAAATCCCGCGTATTTTTTCCTCTGCGACTTCGTCAATTTTCTCAAAAAGGAACGGCCAAGTTCCTCGTCCTGAATCAAGACAATGAACTGGAAGGCCACGTCCTCGATTCTTTTCGCGTAATTCGCCTTCATCTCTTGAGAAAGATTTTTTGGCACGAGACCCTGCAATCCCATAATTTTGCCAAAAATTTGACGGCGTACCGCCTCAGGCCAATCCTCAATCTGGCTTTTCGCCAGCGCCGTCATAATCAGAAAACATATATCCGTGCCCCACAATCCCATCCAGGGTTTGCCCTTCTGAATGGCGCCGGCGCACTGCGTCAATAAAATGTCCACCCACTGCGCCTGATACTCCGCCTTGCTCCAGGGATGGGTTGACCAAGTGTCCAAGAGGCTGATCAGGGATATCTTGTCCAGCCCACCCTTCTTGCCCTGATAGATTTTCGCCAGCTTGTCCTCCAGTTTCTCCATCTTTCCATCACTGCGTTTCAATAAAAATTCGGTCACGCGGCGGTTCCAGCCTTCCGACCCCGGCGTGAACATCTTAATCAAGGCCTGCATCACCCGGGGATCTTCTTTGTCCTGCAACGCCAGATAACCTAGAAGGCGCCCCTTGAGGTCCTCCGACGCGGCAAGGGAAATATCGGCCCCTTCAGCCAGCATCGTTATCGTGGCATTTTTCAACTGCTCTTGCGTGATGGCAGTTCCTGCCTCCAGATGCTGTTTTAAGGCCGTGATCACTTCCTGCGTCAATACTCCGGTATCATGCGCACACCATTCCCTGTCCCCTGCCATTTTTTCCAAACACCTCTGCGCCTCTTCCAGGACCAGCATTCCAATATTGTTGGGATTGCATTTTTGCCAATACTCGGCCTTGTTGTGGAGCCAGGCGTCCAGACGCGGCAGTAATACCTGCCTTACATCTGGTGTCATGGCTTGGGCCGCGACAAGCTGATGGACCGCCTCCATGGATTTTTGGATGGTCGCCTCCACGTCCGCCGCCTGGATTCCTAGGGACTTGGTGTGTTGCAGCGCCTGAGCCGCACCAAGCAATTGGGCGCGCACCTCATCCATTTGGTCCTGGCGGTCAAAAACATTCTTCACGAGAATCGCGAGTTCATGGGCCATCTGCTGGGGCGTGATGGAGGCATCGGCCAAGGCGCGCTTCTGCAATTCGTCCAGAGCCACTTCAGCGTCGTCTAAATACCAACGCCCCGGCTGGGGCTGGTGCGGCCCAGACTTGATATTGAAATAGTCCCGCAAAATCTGGCGAGTCCGCGCGGCAAGACTCTCCACCGTCATGTCGCGATCGAACAAATTCCATGGCCCCTTTTGCAATTCGTCAAAGAGCCACTGGTATTCCTCCGTGTTCATGCCGGGATTTTTTGCCCAGTCGGACAGATACTCCGCCGCTTCCTGGGCATTGCGCCCTGCCCGATAGTACTGCCGCATGCGTTCTAACAGCACGTCTTTGAGGGCGATGGCGCCGGTATGCTGGCGGCGAAGGGCCGCCGCAAACTCCTCCACATTGTTAACCAGATATATCCGCGCCCCGCGGGAATCTTTTCGAAAGTCCCGGCTGTCCAGATAGCACAGGTCCCCGTCTTCCTTCAGGCACTGTGTGCCGTCCGGTTTTTTGCCATAACTGAGTTTCAACTGATCGATCCCATCCTTTCCCGCCATGACCACAATCGGGATAGCGGGATCGCAGGTCCGGGAGGCCTCCAGGGCCTCGTCCACCATTGCAATGTTGCTGGTATTCACGTGGGTGATCATGGAAAAACCGCTGTTCAGACGGTCGACAAAATCGTGGATCTTCTTGTCCTGCTTGCGTATCGGCACGGGGGATTCGTTCGGGCCGGCGGTAAAGTTTGTGCCGTCCTGGGCAATCGTCCCGTTGTGGGTGTGGGCAATATCCCTCAAGGCCTCTTCACTGGCGCGGTCCACGAAGGCGTCTCCGATTTCGCTGACCAGGGCGCTTCCGCTCAGCGGCTTGGAGCCTTGCGCGGCCTGGACCGTCGGCGCTGAGGGCGGCCGACGCTTCAACACCTTGACCGTATAGACGCTGGAACCCACGTCATCGGGCAGGTGGTATGCCGGCCAGGCACGGACACGCACAATCGAGCCGTCGGAGTCTTCGATGTCAATCGTATTGTCTTTTTCAGTGAACGGCACCAGATCAATAAGGAACCCCTTCTTTTCCAACTGTTTTTTCAACCGTGCGACCTTCTTCACATAATCCAGCGTCTTGGCAGTCTTTTCATCCACCCGCAGGGTAATCTTCTTGGCCATGATTTTGCTGCCGATACGGTAATAGGGATTGATCGACTGAATGACGGGCGACGGACCTTCTCCTGCAAATCCTCCGTTGTCAAAGACTGTCACAATGCGTTTGGTGGGCCGCGCATAATAGCTGGTGACTTCGTGGGTGAACTCGTTGCCCAAATACATCTCAAACCGGTCTTGGACCGGCGGCACCGGCATTCCAACCAGATTTTTCATCTTTCCCTGCATATAATCCAAGATATAGGCGCAATGGTCGCCGTGGGCGTGCGTGAGGAAAAGCTCGATCTGTTCGACCCCGTTGAAGATGCGATAGTCTTTTAGAATTTCTGTGACGCGGCGTTCCAAATGGCAGTTGGGATCCAGCACCATCTGGGCCTTTTCTCCCAGCTGATGCGCCGTGTCCGGTTCCCAGTGCGCCTGCAGGGCCTCGCTCTCAATGATCTCATGGGCCAAAAGCGCCACCCGCTGATCCACGTCCAGGTTTTTCCAAATCTCGTAGGTCACATAGAGGATGTTGCGGTTGTCAGGATCCACCCAGGCCTCGGCATGGGAGGGAAAGTTCAAAAGGTCTTCGTGGTGGACCAGGCGGATCGTCTTGTCCAATTTGGGCGGGGCGCGCAGACCCAAGGCGGCATAGATGTCGGTTGCCGCGAGTTTTCTCTGCGCGATCCTCCACGCCTCCCTCACTGTTTCCTCCAGCGCCTTTTCCACACGCTCATCCTCCGTCCAGGCCGGCTGCGCCTGCCCCGGCCGCACCTCCTGGATCGTCAGGAACGTCTCATCCAGCATGATCTGCTTCAACCGCCGCAGAGGCAAATTTCCGTGCTGACCGGCCATGCTGGAGGCCGCCCGGATCCGGTCCCGCTTGGCCAGGATCCTCGTCAAAAGGGCGTAAAAGGTCTTTTGCTCGCCGGCGGAAAGGCCGGTCAGAAGATTTTGAATTTGATCGTGAATTGCCTGGGCCGGCTCAAACACCGGCGGCAGAACGGCGGGAACATCGCCCACAAAATCTTCCGGCCGCAGAGAGTTCGGCGAAGCGCGGATACCGCCCAGCGATTCAAAAAACCGGATGTACGTCTGAAGTTCTCTTTCTGAAAGGGTACCAATCAGACGGTTGGCAAGGCTCAGCCCAGTCCTGCACGCCCCGGTGGGCTTGATTTTGGCCGGTTTTTCCAGCGGTTCCGCTCTCTGCGCCAGGCGATACAATTCCTGCCCGTCTTTGACGATCACGTTTTTCTGAACCAGCGACGCGAGAGACTGCCGCACGACCCTCTCTGGCAATCCCATCGCTTTTTGGATTTGATCCTTTGTCAGCACCTTTCCCAGGAGTGGATTCCTGCCTTGCAGTGTCGCCGTGACAAACTGCTCACAGAACAACTGATAAAACGCCTCCCGGTCTTCCTGCCGGGGAAATATTTGATCGATGAGTTGATGCATTTCAGAATATGGCACAGACTCTTCCTTCCGCATCCTCCTTCCCACGCTCTTCTCCCCCGCTGGAGAAGGCAATTCCGGCATCATCCAGACTTTGGAGACAAGGTTCAACAGCCATCCATATCCACTCGCAATAGCGTGCGCATCCTGGCCGGTGGATATCACCCGCAGTGCCGGAATCAACACGGTCAGCACCTCGATCAACGAACGGACACCCTTTGCGGATTGGATGACGTTGATCTTGCCCAACGTATCCACCCACAGCCTCTGCGCCTGATCTGATTCCCCTGCTCTCTGCACCAGTTTTGCGTATGGGACAGCCGCTTGAATGGCCGTCTCAGGATTTTCACAATCCGACATCAGCGCACGGAGCTGTTCGGCGAGCCGGCTCAACATTTTTTGCTGATCCAGCGCAGCCATCCAGGACTCATCGGCGGTCACGGCATTGGCAATCCGGACAACACACAAAGCGATATTTTCCCTCAAGGCGGTTCTGGGCGCTTTGGCCAGCGGCATCAGACTGGAAATGGTCTGGACAACGAGGCCGG
>CAZGMX010000003.1:13633-18090 GCA_964526865.1 uncultured Actinomycetota bacterium
TGTCCTGGTAAACAGCATCCAGAGTGTCTCCATCGCCTTGGCAACAACAGACGGATGGGCATCGGAATGGATCATCTCCACGACGAGGCGGACGGTCTCGGCGTTCACGCGTTTGCCAAAAACTCCCCGCTCGATGTCTCTCTCCAGGCCCAATAGACAATTATTTCTGTCTAATCGAACATCGATCCCTGCCTGGATGAGCCCCAGGGCGGCTGCCCTCAACACATCCAGCTTTGCAGTATCGTCTTTGATTTGCTCTGTGCTGATTTCTTTTGAGATGGATCGAATCGTTCTAGACAAGGCATCTTTCTCTGAGGAACTCAAGAGTGCGAAGATCTGTGTGCACGGAAGGCCGGCATAGCCCTGGTTGTCCTTGGATAAAGAAAAAAGCAGTTTTCTGCCCGCCAGTGCCCCCTCCGGAGATTTCTCATATTCCACAAAAGCCAGGTGATCAGATCCCCCGCGCCTGCGCTCCCGCCGGCCGTATCCCAGATAGAAGACACCACCGGGCCGCAGGAGCGCGGCGGCATGCCTCAGGTCCACCTGGGAAGAATTGAATTGCACGGCAACATCAAAACGGCCTCCCGTCCTCGCCTTCGCCGCAATCTGATCAATCGTTCCTGCTTCAAACTCCATATTGGACACAACTTCTTCCGGAGGAAGAGAGGCCAGCCATTCGCGATACATGTCGATCATGTTTTGCGGCACCCCCGTGATCTTCCAATGGGCAGGAGATTCGTACGCCGCGAAAGAACTCTTCTTGATGCCCTTCACCATCTCAGACACCTGTGTTTGTATTTCCGGGATGAGGGATCCCATGCGTCTCTCGCCGTGAAAGCTGGACTCTATCAGATCGGCATACTCCTGTCCGGCGCACAGATGGTCTCTCCTCATCTCTTTGACGAGCCCTCCCAGATGGAAGAGGAGACGCTCCAGCTGCGTGATCTTTTCTTCCATCGGAATAGACCCCTGGCTGATTTGATCGATTTTTTGATAAATTCCGCTCGCCCGGCTCTCCCACCGTTTTCGTCTGCCGGCCGTCTGCGTCGGCCCGGGCTGTTGAATAACCGCAAGGACATTGCCGCAATAATATTCAAGCCGCTCCCGCAGCAGCTGCACGAGGTGTTCTCTCTTTGTCTGCCGCAAGTCAAAGGCCAGAATATTTCCGTCGCCGTCCACGAGGATCTTGTCTTGATTGGGAAGCGCAATGAGATAACGCGCCTGGGCCAGTCCTATCCCCGTCATCTTGACCGGCAGTCTCGCCGACCCCATTCGCTGGCCCAAATCTAGAAAATTCACCGGAGGGAAATTGACATCTAAAAAAGCGGTGTCACTTCCCCTGCCGGTCTGGGTCCGACACACCATCTGCTCAACAAAATAATTTAAAAAGCCCTCCAATTGCCCTTTCCACTGCCCCGGCGTACGCCAGTACATGGTATCACGCACAACATCTTGATACCGTCCGCTCTCCATCAACAGATCGTCCACAACCCGCTTGGCCCAGTCGTTCCAAATCTTTTCATCGATGGGATTGGAAACAAGGTATTCCTTCCATTTTTCATCGCGCGCGTGTTCGGGAACCAGTTCCGGGAGACGCCTCATCAATTCAGTACTCATTATTTTTTCATCGATCCCGCGGACCAGACCCAGCACGAAGGGATACAACGCCCGGGGATTCTTGACAATGGCGGGACAGACGGATGGCTGCTCCTTCCAAGTACAGGACAGCATTCCCGTCAGCATCCCCTTCATCCCCAAAAGATTCTTCTGGATATCCTGAGTCCCGTTGGGGCACCATTCGAAAAACTCCATGTCCTCCGGACTGACACGGACACCCGGAAATGTCTTGTTGAGATATTCCCGTATTTCCCTGCGCGCACTCATTTTTTCTTCATCAAATTCCTCATGAGGCAGTTCGCGCGGATACATCTCCGTCACAAACTCGATGGGATTGTCGTTCAAGCGGAAGAGGGACAAAGCCTGCTGGGCCCGCCGCACCTGAAAAAAGGCCGGATTATCCTGTGGATCGCTTTCGATTCCATCCACGAGGTCCGCCAGATATTGATCCAAAAGCGTCCAAATCACCACGTGGACATTCCTTTGCTGAGAGGGTGAAAGACGCTGGTACTCTTCCAAAGAGATGTACCGCCCGTCCAGTTTTAAGCGCATTTTGATGTCCGTCACTCCGAGCGTGCCATATCCATGGAGAAAATCGAGGTAATCAGAGCGCTGTGTCTCCTTCATCCGTCTGATTTCCTCGCGCAAAAGGTCGCGCTGAACGGTGTTCCTGCCCCGCACGTGCACATCCTCCAGATACGAGAGGATGTCTTGAAACAGCGAGGTCTGCTTAAATTCAGGAGAGGGTTTTCTGAAATCGCGTTTAAGACGCTCTGCCTTGTAATCCAATTTGTCCGTCAGAGTAGTGATAAAGAGGAGCGGATTGCGTTTTTCATCGTAGGCAATCCCCAATTCTTTCTTACTGCTCACAGAGTGCATCACAATGGCCTCTTCGAAATCACTGAAGATGGTCCGCCCCTTCTGATTGGGTTTGTCCGCATCCAGATGCAGGGCCTCCTCAAGCAAAGGCTTGAGACGTGCCTGCAGGAGCATGCCCGACAAACCCGTGTGCATACCCTTTTCCGGCGGCGGAAATCCAGCGCGCAATCTCTCCCGCTGAATTTTGATGTATTCGCTATACCCAATGTCATGGAGAAAGACAGCCAGTTTTGCCAGCGCCGCTCCCTCCGGCCCATAATGTGCCTTGAGTACGTCTTCGTTTAAGAAGGGACTTTCCCGAAGCAGCATGTCCGTCAATCCCAACAGGACGTAATTGTGCGCCAGATTGTGCCGGTTGCCGAATTTGAGTTCCAGATCCGCCTCATCCTGCCGGAGCAACAGATCGTAGATGTTCGCAAACAGATGAGCCAGACTGCGCGCCGCAACGCGGTCCTGGACCCGGCTGGCCATCATCTGCCTAAATAAAGCTTCCACTTCCCTCTGGAGGGGACCGATGTCGTCTGGAGTACGGTCCTTATAATAGGTTTCCACAAAAACATCTCTGTCCCCCCGCTGTGTTTTAAAAACAATGTCCACCAACTGGTCGATCTGTGCCGCCTCCAAGGGACCAGTAACATTCGCAAAGACATCGTCGATCTTTTGTTCGACTTGCAAGCGCAGTTCGTTCAGCTGTGCCTCTCTTTGGGTCTCTTCCCCCTTGGTCAAATCAGTAGCCGGCGACATGCCCCGCTTGGCAGTCCGCGGAGGTTCTGGATTGATCAGCTCTGTCTTGTCGGGCTGCAGCAGCAACTGCAAAAGAATGGTCTCCTCCGCGCGGAAGGGACGCCTTGACGCAGCGGGTTCTTCCGGCACGGGTTTCTTCACCTCTGGCTGTATTACTTGCACAAACGGCGTCGCAAGTTGTTCCATGTGCTGGACACCGCCTTCCCGGGTGGGATAGCGCACTGTCAAAATTTCCAGCACCCCCTTCTCCTGGGCGTGAACCGGGTTCCACAGCGATCCGAGCTTGGTCATATCTTCTCCAGACAACCTGGTGGATTCTAGTTCAGAAGGAGAAATCACCATCGAACCGCCGGGTTCTTCGCCGTGCCCGAGTTTGGTCATATCCTGCCCTGACAACATGGCGGATTTAAAGTCTTCGAGAGAAATCACCCCGGAACGGCCGGCATCACCGCCTGAATTGATGATGCGATAAGCCCCCACACGCAATTCGCCGGCAATATTCCCAGCAATAATTTCCGGGATATCAGCAAATGGCAATTGCCGGCCCGTCACCCCAGCCAACACATCGCAGACAAATTTACGGTCGTCACCGGCGGCATCCTCATTCCACCTCCAATAGTCAGAGACCTTGGGAGCGATGCATTGATAAAAGGACATCCCCATGTCCGGCAAAAGCCGGTGCGTGTCGTTGGGACGCATCCGGGCGTTTGCCACCACCTTTATACTGGCCGGATCGATATTGTTTTTTTCAACCCATTTTTGGATGCGCTCGCCCAACGCCTTGCCGTCCGTGAAGGACGGGCGGCCCGCGCCATCGGCAGGCAAATCAAACCAGGCCATCTTGACGTCGGGCAATAGCGGCGTCGTCCCGGCCCCCCTTTCCTCCTTGATCACCTGTCCGGAAATAATCGTGCTGCATATCTCTTTCTCCCTGAGGTTGGCGTTCCGGGCCCCGTCCCGGAGCAATTGGACCATGTCTTCGTGCAGTTCGATTTCTTTTGGCCTATTTTCAAGCTGGCGCATCCGGTGGGCAATCTTGCGCTGGGACCGGCTGGAGAGCAGGGGACCGGCCTTTTGGAGAATGAACCGCTCGGCAGTTTCTTCAGATGTCAGCGCGCCCAACACCTCCAGAAAAACTGGAACCGGCGTTTTGTTATCCCACAAATGCAGATAATAGAGGGTGCGGTATAAGCGCAAAAGGGCCAGCCGTTTTTCTG
>CAZGMX010000003.1:18100-20612 GCA_964526865.1 uncultured Actinomycetota bacterium
AAAAAATGATTGCAATACATCCGAGCCTTGTTCCATTGCCTGGCCGATAGACGACACCACCGCTTCCCGTGCCTGGGCCTGACAAATATAACGAACCAGCGCCAACAAGAGCCGCCGGTCCCACAGCGCGGCAATGACCTTCTGCCCAAAGGAACTGGTCAGCCACTGGAGAATATCCGCCGCGTCCACACCCTGCCCGAAGAGAGAGGAAACAGAAGCGCTGGAATGCGGCAAAATCCGCATCCCCTTGGTTTCGCTCAAAAACGTTCGGATCGAACAGGGATCGCACAGCAGGGTATTCATGAGATGTGCCGCGGGAATGAACCGTTCCATCAAATCCCAATCTGAATCGCCAAAATACTCTCTCGCCGCCAAACGCGCTTCTTCCCAGCGCGGATAGGCTGCCGCCAACAGTGAATCCAGTTGAAACTCGGGTCCCAGGTTGTCCGGCCGGATGACACCATCCCGGCATGCGTTGAGGCCGGCCCCCAAAACACTCTTCAACTGCGCTGTTCCTTCCGGCCAAGGATAGAATTTCAACAAGGCTTCGGCCTCACGGCTCAGCGCCGGCACGGGACGCCCGGCTTCCCGCGCAAGGGTGTTTAACAGTTCCCGCGCAATGGTCCCGATTTCCTCTTTGCGATTTTTTAAGGCGGGCAGGACGACGGGAAATTCGCCGGCCAAATAGTACAAATCCGCAGGCATCCTGCCTTGTCGGACCATATCTTGAAAATCCCGTGTGGCGCTGAAAAACCAGCGCACATCCGTGGCCTCCAGCTTTCCCTCCGGGATGCGTGAGTATCCGCCTTGACGCAAAATCTTGAGCAGATGCTTCTGCGCCCGCTCGGTCAGATTTTCCAGATTGTGGACGACAATCGCCCCGCCCCTGGCCTGCGCAAGAAGTCCGGGCCGCTGACCGGAGGAATCTCCGTAGAGAACCTCCTCCACATCGTCCCCCGCCAGATCCCCGGCCTGGACTTCCACCACGCTCATGGGCCAATCCGGACTGGCGGCCAGAATTCTTCTGATCATGCGGCTGTCAGTATCGACGCTGTCGGCATACACCAGGGTGTTGAGATCGGTATTTGCCAATTTATCCACAAAGGAGTTGTCCCACGGAATTTTCTCCTCGCCAAAAAACAGGTCATGCATCTCGATGCATTTGCCGCGGGCCAGAACCACCGCACGATGGATCACGTCTTCCAGTTCATACAGGTTTCCCGGCCAGGAATGGAACAACAACTGACGCATGGCGTCGGGAGAAATTTCCAATCCCGCCCGGCCTTCCAGGGTTTCGTACCGTTTCAGCAAAAAGTAAATGACATCCGTCTTTTCCGTCACGCTCCGGCTGCGCAGGGGGGGGATTCGATAGAGATGGGAACCGACACCCAATCGGTGTAGTGTCTCAGAGGGAATCCGCCTATTATGGGAGAGAAATTCCAGCCCCATGTCGGATGAAAAAACAAAGCGGATATCGCGGATCTGGCTGACGTACTCAATGTCCTCGCTGCTCAGATTGTCCACGCGCAACAGATAGATCGTTCCGCCCTTGGCGGCATTGCGCAGAGGACTCCCCGGCTTCAGCCGCTTTGCAAGTTCATTGGGTTTTACCGTCCCGCCGTCCAGCATGATCCAGGGACCCTGCCGGTTCTTATCCCTCTGGTAAATCAGCCGCGCCAGCAGATGCTTATGGACTCCATTTTCTCCTATCAACATGAAATTGCCGCCGCTGGAAGCCTCCGCCTCCAGGGGCCATGACCCTTGTTGGAGTTGATTCATCAAATCCTGCCCCAAGATATGACGGATGTATTCGTCTGTAGATAATTCGTAGGCGCGGGCCAGGAATGTCTGCACCGCCTTGGGCTTTACATTGTCTAAATCGTGAAAGACATGCTGGCGCTTGAATTTCTCCAGCAGAAACTCCAGCTGAGGCACCTCAGTATAGAACAGGGCATCCCGCCGTATCCATTGACCAATGGCATCGGCAATCGCCGAAAATACCCTTTGGCGGACACCCGCGATTTTCTGGCGTATCCTTTCCTTTTCCGCCGTCGTCAGTTCTGCCTGCTGCAACGACTTTTCCAGTTCTTTGATTTCTCCCTTCGTCCGGCGCATCTGCTCCAGGGCCTTTAGGATATACCGGTCGCGCTGGATATATTCCGCCGCTTCTGGGCCAAACGCACCGGAGTCCCTCAGAGATCTCATAAAATTCAGGACAGGATCAATCTGGTCGTTTTTCCACAGCGTGACCATGTCGAAAAACAGCGCCCCGATTTCACACAGGCTGGAATTCCATCCGTAGCATTCCGCTCCGGCCGCCGCGTGAAAAACCTCGTGCCCAAGAAAAAATCTCCGGACTTCTTTTGGCACATTGTCCGTCAAAAGATCGATATCCAGGGCCGCCCGCAAGTCCGTATTGTCCCTGTGGATGGAACTGAAGCGGGAGAGCCCTGCGCACAGTTCCACATCCAGGTGCTGCGGCATGGTCAAGTCATACGCCTCCAAATCTAGC
>CAZGMX010000003.1:20622-22512 GCA_964526865.1 uncultured Actinomycetota bacterium
TTCACCTTCCGCTGTGCATCGTTCAAGAAGTCAGTCATTTTTGCCGGCCTGCGCCGGAAAGTCTCCAAGGTACGCAAGAGCCGCCGGGCCCGAGAGGCCTTGGGAATCCGCACCTGCTTTTTCACCAGGGCATAGACATCATCAAAATCAGAGGGCTCCATGCGAAACTCACTCAGCTTTCCGGCCTGGGCCGCCGCTCGCGCAAACACGCGCTCCCCGCCGTTGAATCCCTGGATGGGAAACGGATACGCGTTGCTTGCGCGGTCTTTCCCCGGTGTTTGAGAAGATGCCCGGGCCTTAGCTGTCTTTCCCGCCAGCTTTTCTATGTCCAGATTACCTCGCGCACCAATGACCTTTTGCCACAGTACCAGCGCCGACATCTTTTCTACACACGCGTCCACAACATCTTGTTGGCTGGGCTACTGCTGGCTCATGACTTCCCGGACAAAGCTTTTTGGATCACTCCAAACGCGGACCACCGGCATGGCGCCTTCCGCCGCCGGCCCGGACACTTCCACAACACTGGTCTCCCCCGTTTTGGCGTCCAAGAACCAGCCGCACACAGTTTGGGGGGACCGGGAGAAAACCGTCCTGGGCAAAAGCAGGCACATCAAGAGAGTCTCATCCAACTCATCAACCAACTTTGCCTTTACAGCGGGCGGGATAGCGAGGGTTTCAAGCGCGCGTCTGTGTTGGTCACTCCAACGGATACGGAATTTTCTCTCAAACTGATCGATATGGCCGGGAGAGAGACTGGTCTTGCCCTTGCGCTGGATCGCTTTCAAGAATTCGATCATCATTGCGGTCTGATAGAGTTGTTTTAGGGGCTTTGGTGACGTGGAGGGAGCAAGTTTTGACGAGACAGCAATGTTGCCTTCTGCCGGCGATGCAACAGTTGCCGACACTCGCGGAGGAAGGGCTCCCTCCGCCAGAAAACAGGCAGAGACAAGCGCACTGATCCACCGGACACATGTTTTTCTATGAAGCGCCGTTGACAAAGTCATCACGAATCCAAAGCTCCTCCGCTTCGGTGTATAGTATAGCCTTAAAATGCGGTTTTGTCAAGGGTTAGACAAATTTTTCTGGTTGTGGACGATGGTTGTCAGAGCGAACGTTGGATATACTCCATGATGTCCCGGACAACGGAAGGCTCCCGGGGCTGTGCTTGGCCGTGTGCCGGCTGCTCACCGTAAAGCGCCTGAAGCGCATGGCCATACACAGAATAAAGCACATTTTGATATATAGCATTGTGAACATCTTGATCCATTCGGATCCCGGATGTATTCAACCACGCCAGCAACTGAGCCTCCACATTGTCAGGACTGATGGCAAGACGCGCACCTTGCATCATGATATCCAACAATTCCACGTACGCTGGACTCCCCCTCCGCATGTAAGACAAGAGTCCCCCTTCCGTCTGCAAATTCTGAAGTTGTACATTGACAGTCTGTAAAATATTGCGATTCATATCCGTAATCATTACCAAAGCCATCGCCTGTGGGGACACCTGGACAGTTTCAGCCCTCCGCGCGGGCATATTCCATCGCCGCACAGACGCGCATCGAGAACTCCATGACACACTGTCCAATATTTCCAAAACCAGGATGCTGTTCTCGCCGCGCACCTCCGGTCTCATTCTTTCAATCAGTTCCACCTGGGTCTGCGGCGGCATCCGAGGCGCATATCTCTTGACCGCAAGCGCTTTGGAACTGTTCCAATTCACCAGCATTGCCAGTGCAGCGGGAACAGATCTGGCATCGTCCAACAGAAGCTCAAGCATGGTTTCCATGTCCTCGCTTCGAGGCAGGTATTCAATGACACAGCTGTACAAGTGTTCCGTAACGGCCCTAGCCACCGGTTTCTGATCGAGTACAGAACCCCGCCCAAGCC
>CAZGMX010000003.1:22522-39175 GCA_964526865.1 uncultured Actinomycetota bacterium
ACTGTCTCCTCCAGCAACCAGGGCATTGCTCATTTTCATTCGAAAATTCTGAACTTCCCCTGACCGGTGGATGCTTTCCGCGTCGGCATAATTTGCCGGGGGCACGCTATCCAACGAGGCAAATATTTTTTGAAACAATTCCAAATCACTTTCGGAAATCCCCTGCGGTTGAGTGGTATTCGCGAACAGCCACTCCGTAATTCTGCCGGAGGCAATATTCCCCAACGCATCCAGCGCCATCGCGCCCACAATATGGCGGGAATCTCCCACGTTTTCACAGAGGCGCTCGACAGTATCGTATGTGCCCATCCATTCCCAATAGCACAGGGCGGTCAAATCCTCATTCAATTGGGCTGTCTCATCCGAAGACAACCGCGCGATGGATTCCCGATAATAATGTCTCTTCTGTCTTTCCTGCTCTTTCCACTGTTTGTCCCACGCCAGCGTGCGCGTCAACGGGTCCGCAAATATTTCTTGAACTTCAGGCGGAACAACTCTCCGTAATTTAATATTCGTGCCGGCGAAATCGGCACGCATATCTAGCAAGTCCAATGCCATGGCAACATTGTGTCCATTGGCAGGCTCCTCAATGAACCGCTGTTTCTCCCTCAACATATTCAGCGCAGATTGCACTACATCGGGCAACGACCGCTGGTCCACCACTCCTGCCTGAACCAATCCATCCAGCGTCAGCAAGGCCTCCACACCCAAATAGATATCAGCGTCTCCATTGAACCGGGCCAGGATCAGTCCCGAATTAATAAACGTCTCCAAGAGGCCTCTACGCCTGTCCATAAAATGGCGCACATAGCCAACCAGCTGTTCCACCGCCGCATCCTTTTCCGAAGCCGCCAGGGATGCCTCCGCTGTCCTTCTCAGGCGCGCAATCGATTTGCTGATTTCGGCCTCATGGATACCGGGGGAGGGCGGTTCGACCTTCAATAGGTATATCCGTGGAAAATGCTGCGCCATTTCTCCGCCAAACACGAAAGAATTGAGACGGGATCTAAATTGCGGCCATTCTTCCCTGGAAAAACAGGCAACAGCTTCCCCTGCAATCGTGGTTTCATAGACCGGCGCCAGCCCATCGTCCGGCTGGGGAGAACCAACGGGCTGAATTCGCACAAAATAATTGTCCATGTGCAGATACAGGGGATATTCAATGAGATGGCCTCGCGTTTGCATTTGCAGATCGTGAAAAAGACGGAATTTTTCCACATCATTTTTGAATTCTTCGAGAATTTCGGCCAGTTTTCCCACGCGAGATTCAGGTGCCAGGTTCCTGTATTGGAATGCGGCATAGCCATGCACGGCGGCACATAAAACCACTGAAACAAATACGATCACACACCAAGACTTTTGGCGTCCAGCCATAAACACTCCTCATGCGGCACGCCAAGAGATTGCACGAGCCCGCAATTGACTTGCGTTTATATTATAGCCGACAGATAGGCATCTGTCAAGCTGTACATGGCCTAACAAGTTGATATGGCACGCGTTACAGGTTGGTCGAGCGGGGTGCAAAACGCAGTTTGAAAGACTATTTTGAAGAAGCGTTTTTTGATATCTTGTCCTTGAAATAAGCCGGAGCAATTCCCTCCGAATAGGCTTTTCGGTAGGGCGAAAAATCCAGACGGAAATTGGCAGGATAAAAACCCGGATGGGCCTCCACCGTATCGTTATACCAGCAGAGGGCCTTGATCTGGGGATATTTTGAGGGAATGATTTTCAACGCCTCCTTGATCCATTTTGCCTTATTTCCCTCCTGCAAATCCACGGGGTTGGCACAGGCAAATTCCGCCAGCATCAACGGTTTGGTTGGATGTTTGGCGGTCAATTTTTGATAGGCCCCCTCCACAATATCCGAAAAATTCTTCCAACCCTTCCCGCTCTTGCGGTTGGCCTTCGACCAGTTGATCACGCTCACGCCGATCCAGTCCACGTAATCGTCCCCCGGCCAGTAGGTATCCTCGTCGTTCCAGACATGCCCTAGGCTGTTGGCAGGAAAGACAGACCACACCCAGCGCACATTGTTGACATTTTCCCGTTGAAACAATTCCCAGATATGATTCCACGCCGTGCGATATCTGGCCGGCCCCAATGGTCCGGCGGGCTCTCCAACAACCGGTTTCTCAGAGCCGTTTTGAGCGCCCGACCAGGGAAACCAGTCGCCGTTCATCTCGTGTCCCCACCGGATAAAAATCGTTCCCGGAAATTGTTTGATCTTCTTTGTCCACGTCTTCAAATGATCGTCAAACTCTCCGTTGGCAATCCGGTCCAGCATAAAACCATATTCCTGATGCCTCGCCTCAATATTGGCCTGCCAGGTGATCAAGGGAATCGCCCCATGGGCATAGATCATCTCGCAGGCCTGTTTTGGAAAAGGGATGAAGCTGGACTGTCCCAGGGCATTGTCTTCCAGCCAATCCACAAAAACGTGGACAAACATGTTTTTTTTGCCGGTCGCCTGCTCAAACTCCACCAGACTTTTTTCGGTCACCTGATGGCTTATGGAGTCAGGACAATAGGCCCCCGTGTACGCCCCTTCGGAGGGAACAGGGATGTCGTAAGAATGGGGTGGAACCGGAGTTGCTTTTCCTGCCCCGGCCCAGACGGAACCAGACCAGGCGTTTAGGGTTATCAGGGCAAACACCATCGGGAAGGCGGCAGCGGCATGGCGGCATGCCATCAACACAGGCAGACGCATGATTCCAACTCCCCCAGTTGTTCGATGCGCGGGACCGAGTGGCGGCATCTACCGGCACGGTCCAAATAGATGGCGTTCAATCCCGCGTTCAGCGCCGCCTCGTAATCGTCATGAAAGCTGTCGCCCACGTGCAGCGCCTCCTGCGGCGCGCACTGGACCATATCCAAGGCGTCCCGGAAGATGCGGGCCCCCGGTTTGGAATGGCCGACAACCGCAGAGATCAGAATAAAATCAAAATATTCTTCCAGATCCATATCGCGGCACAGCCCCATGAGCCTGGAATCCCAGTTGGAGATAATTCCCATCCGAAAACCTTTTGACTTCAACATGGAAAGGGTTTCGATGACTTCAGGAAAGACCTTCCAATTCTGCGCCGTTCCAAAGGTGCGATACAACTCGTCAAAAAAAACGTCAAATCCATTCCGGTCGGACATTTCCCCAAAGACATCCTTCACCAAATTCCGCCACCAGCGTTTTTCCAAGCCGGGGGTCGCCGCACCTTCCAGAGACGCAAGCCCGCCCCGGTTGTGCCAGGCCTCGTGAAAACGCTCCTCCAGGACATGTGGTGCTTGGGTAATTCCGTGACCGGCCGCCACACGGGCATAAATCTCCCCCACTGAAGGGCTGGGATAAAAAAGAGTGCCTCCCGCGTCAAAAAAGATTGCGCGGCATGAAATCGGCTTGTTCAGCAAGTTCAAACTCTTACTCAAGCGACTTGATAATCTCGTCGTAGAGAGTCTGGGCCAGTTTGATATTGGGAAAAAGTTGAAGTCCCCGTCGTGCCTTCACACGCACGCGTGTGGTCTTCAGTGTCGGTTTGTCGATGGAGATATTGACGAGGGATTGTTCCACTTCCGCCGCTATTTTTCCCTGGGTCTGGTTTTCCTCCTTGATCACTCCCTTGCGCACAATCACATCGCGGGAAGCTTTCCAAACCTGATCAAAATTGCGGTCCAAAATTCCTTCGATTTCATCACGGCTGATGGCATACCCCGTCGCGCCGCCGACGCCCAGCAACGCGACAGCACAGCTTGAAAGAGACGCAACACAGCCACAAATCAGCACCACACCCACAAAACGGCTCACAGAAATTCTCATGATATCCTCCAAAGATATGGACAAATGCCCCCCGACACAACCAACGCAGAGTCACAATACGTAAGATAATACCCAGTTCCATTTTAGGTGGATTCTAAATCTTGGCAAGTTCTTTTGTTTTTTAAAATTTGTGAACTCAAACCGGACGCGGTATTATCGTGGCCATGAAAAAAATAGTCCTGCCCGTGTTGCTGTTGGCTATCACCCCCTTTTGTTTGTGGTGTGTCCCTGCCTGCCCACTTCCAGCTCTAGATCTGCTTCAACAGCTGGATTTTGGCGGGCCTGCCCCGGCGCGCCTCTATTGCCATCTTTTTTTCACGCCCCTGGTGTGGGGAATGATCGCCCTGCTCTTGCCCGGGGGCAGACAATGGCCGAATCTATTAGGTCAAAGAAAATGGGCGCCGTTTGTCTGGATCCCCGGCCTTTTGGCTCTCTCGATTGGCTTTTTAGGCGTGGGATATATTGGCAATCTGGTCACCTTTTCCTATGGTCTCACCCGGCCACAGGTGTTGAAAACCATTTTTTTGCCCATGTTCTTGGCAACAACGGTCGCGATGACTCTGGGGGTGGAACGCCCCCTGCGGCAGGTTCTGCTCAAGGAGAATTTATTAAAAAACGGCGTCCCTCTGGCGGCAGCCATGGGATTTTGCGCTCTGCTCGGCACTTTGCGCTCCCTCCCTTTTTACTGGACCGATTGGCCTGACCCTCGCTGTCTCTCTTTTTCCATCCTCAATCTTTTCATCCTGGAATTCACGCTCAACCGGTTGTATCTGGTCAGCGGCAACCTGCTGGCCTGCGGCATCTATCACTCCCTGGTCGTCATACTGGTCGCCTTCGTCTTTTCCGATGTCCTGGGCCCCTATCTGCCCGCCTTTCACTGGGTCAGCAGCTCCACGGCATTCTATCTATGGATGAGTCTCTTCAACCTCCTGCCGTACCTGATTTTATCTTTCATTCGAATCAGGCAAAAATAATACCACAGCAACATCATCATGCGGGGCGGGCGTGATTTTATAGTCAACGTCACTGCAAGTTCTTACAGATACTTATCCACGTTGCACCCCTTGACATACGCCAAAAAACCGTCTATAATACGGGCGGTGTGCAGATTCGCATATGAACAAACATTCTATGATGATCAAATTGATTTCATGGATGGCGGTTGTCTGTTTAGCACTAACCGCTTGCCCGGCGCATCTTCATGCCCTCGCGCCAGCGTCTCAAATTGAAAAAATCTATTCTGCACTGATTGATTACTTACTATTGTCTCTTGAAGAAAAAGATGCAAAGGCCGCAGCAATTTTGCGTGAGCGGCGCGAATTGATGGATCCAACGGATGAAGACGCACAGCGATATCTCCTCGAGGATGCCCAGTGGTTTTTACACCACGACAGAACCACCGACGATGCCTATTATCAACCGAGAGACAGGAACAACCCCAAGGTCTCGATCGTCATCCTGCATTACGGCAGTTCCCCCGATGCCACGCTCAACGCGCTGAAAAATCTGGCACATACTACCTACACAAATTACGACATCATTCTGGTGGACAACAACTCCCCCGACCGCTTTTCCGAACGCTACGAGAGTGAACTATTGCCACAGATCCCCGCCGCCCTGCGCGAAAAAATCACCCTGGTATCCAACAAGGCCAATCTGGCCTACTGCGGCGGCAACAACCAGGCGGCCCGCATTGCCCTGGCCCGAGACAGTGACTACGTGCTCTATCTCAACAACGACGCACTGTTTGAAAAGGACGGACTCCAAAAGCTGGTGGAGACGGTGAAAGACCGGCCGGAGATCGGCGCCGTCCAACCGAATCTTTGTGTTTACAACGAAGGACAGCAATCCCGCGTTGTCGGTGCGCTTACAAACGATGAAAACATTCCGGATGACGTCAGGCAATTTGCAGAGAAACGAATGGCGGACTATGTTCATCGACTTGAAGGCACAGGAGAAATGCATCCGATCGAAGGCGCAGAAAATCTCTACACCAAAGAGCCAACCCTGCTCGGCACGGCACAGATGGTACGAAGCGACATGCTTCGACTGAGCGGCGGATTTGACACCCGGCTTTTTATGTTTGGCGACGAGGGCAACATCGGATACCGGTACGCCATGACCGGTCTTAAAAAAGCCATGGCTTTCAATGTCTTCGTTGCGCATCTGACATTTGAAAGTTATGATCAATTTCGCGCTCAATATCTGGTCTGGCGCAATCACATGCAAGTTACAGAACAGATGTATCATCGCTCTATCCCCGAGAGACCGCTCATCGGGCAGGAAATCGCCTTGGCAAAATCAACTCACGCGATCATCAATCTGGACACCGATGAGAGAGTCCGGAATAAATTGGGACAACGGTTTTCGGGAGACGATTTGACGTGCATTGCGGTCTTCAAAGGCATCGCCGACGGGCTGTTGGGCCATTACTCACCAACCAAGGAAGCCCGCGCAAAAATCCCCGGCGAGACGGAACAGATCAACTCCTATGCGGAAATGTTCTCCAGGATGACATCCGCCCCGGATATTTTGCGTGAACTATTTTGGGAAACAGATCCCCACAAAATCCGATTGATGATTTACGCCCTATACGAGGCCCGCGATCAAATCCATCTTTCAGAAAATCTCGCCCCACAACTGCGCGAACGGCTAAAAACCATCCTCTGTGACGCCGCGCGACAATGGAGGGCATGGGTTCAGACAACGGAACGCAACCCGGAGCAGATACAAGAAATACGGGCAGAATTTATCAAGAAAGTGACGTCCGAGATTGGCGCGCGAATAAGACTGCCAACACCTTTGGATGTGGACGCGGACCGAAAGACCAGCGAAGCCGCGTAATAGACAGAAGCGTACGACCCCTCCGTTAAGCAACAATCTCCAAATTTTGCCATCGAATTAAACACACGCATTGTAGTAGAATCACATCCATGCCAACGCAACACACACTCCCTCCCTCCTGGCGGATCAAGGCCCTGGCATATCCACTTTTTTTTCTGGCCCTCTACACCGTCGTGATCAAGTGCGTGAACCCCCTTGTCTATTTTGCCGCGGAAGGCTCTGCACAAGGGCTTTCACGCCCCCCCATCATGTGGGACTTTTGGTGGGTGATTCACATTTTTCTGGGCATCTGTCTTTTGCGCCGGTCGCGATACGTTTGGGAATTCGCGATGAGCATCTCCCTGATAGAAATCGTCATTATCCTGGCAAAATTTTGGGCCTTTTGGGACAAGCCCGTCGTAACGTTTTGGACACTGAGCTGGTACGTGAATAAGAGTTTTGTCCTTTGCTATTTTCTATGTCTTCTGGCCGCGTTGAGGGCGCCGGTCATTTACCGTGAGCTAAAATTCGAACCGGAAAACACCCCCTCATCGTCATGAATAAACCGGCGGCCCCTCTCATCTCGCGGCGTCAATTTCTCATGAATGCCGCGGCGGGCATGGCCGGCGTTGTCAGCGCCGCCGCTGCGTCAGATATTTTTGCCAACATCAAAGGACCGTCTCTGGAAACCGCGCCGGACAGGCGCCCAGCCGCGCGTTCCATGAAATACCGCACATTGGGGCGCACGGGACTGGCGGTCTCCGAGATCGGCTTTGGCGGATACCCCGTCAGCAATCCAGACGTGGTCGCCTACGCCCTGGACAAAGGAATCAATTATTTTGACACGGGACACTGCTATCCCGATGCCAGCGAACGGGCCATCGGCGAGGGCCTGCGGGAGAAACGTTCCAAGGCGGTCATCGCCACCAAATGGTGTCCCTACCACAGCGGCCAGCCCGACAAAAAAGAATTTTTCCTGGCGCAGTTGGACGAGAGTCTCCGACGCCTCCAGACCGATTACGTGGATGTCCTGCTGACACATCAAGTGGGAGTCTATTCCGACGGCCTGGGCGTCAAGCGCCTGCAAAATCCCGAGCTCTTCGAGGCGTGGGAGATTGCACGCAAAGCCGGCAAAGCCCGTTTTTTAGGCTGTTCCGGCCATGACGGCGACCTGATGGACGTCATGAACTACGCCGTGGACTGCGGCAAATTCGATGTCCTCCTCTGCCGCTACAGTTTTTTAGATTATCCCGGCCAGCAGGAACTAATTCAAAAGGCCCATCGCGCCGGCGTGGGGTTCATCGCTATGAAGAGCCTCTCCGGCGCAAAAGGGGCCGACCTGGGCGTTTTTCGGTCCAAGACAACCTCCTTCAAACAGGCGGCCCTCAGGTGGGTGCTTTCCAACCCGGATGTCTCCAATTGCGTCATCTCCATGAGCAGTTTTGACCAGGTCGATGAGTATATCCCCGCATCCGGACAGGAATTCAGCGCCGCAGATCAAGCCGTCTTGAACGAATACGCGGCGCTGTTCTCCACCCAGATTTGCCGCTTCTGCAACGTGTGCGAGGGCGCCTGTCCCCGGAATGTGCGCGTGGCAGACATTTTGCGCTATTCGATGTATTATCACGAATATGGACAGCAGGCTCGCGCCGTCCGCTCCTATACGGCAATCCCCGCGGGGCGAAAAGCGCTGGAGTGCGCGGCATGTCCCGCCCCCTGTGAACGGCAATGTCCCCACCGTCTTCGGTTGAAAGATTTATTGGCAAAGGCACATCAATGTCTGGCAGTCTGTTGACGGGCTGATAAAATAGGATGAACAAGAGTCTGTTGCACAAATAGGTTCTTAAAGGAGGGCTCCAGTCATGTCACTCATTTCCGCCAACGAAGTCCATGAAGGAATGACCGTGCAGGTGGATGGAAAAGTGTGCAAGGTGGTTTCCGCCGTGCCGCACGGAACAGGAAAAACCGGCCGGATGATGCACATCCAGCTCAAGACAATCCCCGACGGAAATTTCATTGAGAAAAAACTCGGACCCGCCGACAAGGTGGACAATGTCTCCTTGGAGCACCGCTCCATGGAATACCAATACAAGGACGAGGACTTTTTCTACTTCTATGACGAGACCTCCTTTGAACAGATGCCCATCTCCAAAGAGGTCGTCGGCGAGGCCGGCCCGTTCTTGAAAGAAAACACCAGAATCACCATCGAATTTCTAAACGACAGCCCCGTGAACATCATTTTCCCGCGCATCGTGGAGATGGTGGTCCGGTCCTGCGCCCCCGCCAGAAAAGGCGAAGGCGACTCCACCTTCAAGGAGGCAACGCTGGAGAATGACCAGGTCATTCTCGTCCCCCAATTCATCAAGGAGGGGGACATCGTCCGTGTGGATGTCCCAAAGAATAAGTACATGGACCGCGTGCAGAAGGACGACAAGAAAAAATCAGAGCAGTCGCAGAAAAAACCCGGCGTTCCGGATCTAGAAGAATGATGGGCCGTCGGTTGTCTTGGCGGACCGCCGAGGCGGCGGTTCCCACACACCGGGGATCACGCGGTGACATTGGGAACACGTGCCGTCTTTCAAATGGTATTCCACCACACAATATCCTGAGCGTTTGACCAGAACCGTTTTGCATCCGGGACAGGCCGTGTCCTCCCATGCTCCCACCTGCCGCGGAAGATTTCCGGCATAGACAAAGTGCAGTCCTTCCTGGACCCCGATCTGACAGGCGCGCAAGAGTCCCTGGACCGTCGTATCATTCTTGTCTTGCATTTGATAGTCCCCGTGAAACGCCGTCACGTGCCAGGAATATCCGGTGAAACCCCCGCCAGATATTTCGCGATGGCGGTCAATTCCTGATCGGAGTCGTTGAATCCCGGGACCACCAGCGTCACCACTTCCAGCCAGAACTTCCTTTCATAAATACCTTGAATGGTCTCCAAAACACAGGACAATTTTCCCCCGAGTTCTTGATAATGCCTCTCGTCAAAACATTTCAGATCGACCTTGAACAAATCCAGCCATGGCCGCAGGCAATCCAGAACGGCCGGATTGGCATGGCCGTTGGAGACATAGGCCGTGGCCAATCCCTTTTCTTTGGCGAGCCGGAACACCTCCAGGGCCCACTCACTGGTGATCAGCGGTTCGTTATAGGTACTGCACACCGCCCGAGCGCCGCTCTCCAGCGCCATATTCACAATCTGCCGGGCACTGCATTTTATGATCGGGGCGCCGGCCCGCGCATCCCGCAGGGCCTGAGAACTGATCCAGTTCTGGCAAAACGGGCAGTGAAAATTACAGCCGAGCATTCCAAAACTCAGTGCCGACTGCCCGGGATAGGCGTGAAAAAATGGCTTTTTTTCGATGGGGTCGGCGTGGATGGCATTCACATAGCCGTGGGGAACCATCAGGACGCCATCCCGGTTAAAGCGCATACGGCAGGCGCCGCAGTGTCCTGTTGCAATCACACACCAGTGGCCGCAGGCATGACAACGAACCGCGCCGTCCGGCATGGATTCATACAGTGTACCCGGCCCTGTGTACTGCGAAAGCAATTGTTCCAGTGACATATTCTCTTCCATCAGTTCCTCAAAGACACCTGCGTCATTGCGAGATATCCCGACGTGCTTCAAGCCGGGATGACGCGGCTGCAAGTCCGCCGACGCTTTAGCGGCGGGCAATCTCGTTGTAGACTTGGAAAGCCCATCGAGATTGATTCAGCGGCAATTGTCGCTGCGGCACAAGGTAATTCTCTGAAGGTGTGTCTCGCAGGCGCGAAAAGCTCGGTTTTCGTCCCGGTTCATATCTTACCGGGACGAAATTCGAGCGCCGAGAGCCAAGCGGGCGCGCGCCGCAGGAGCGCGAGAACCGCGTCACCTGAAGAGAATCTACCTCTTGCCGCAGCGGACTAAAAACAATATCCCTTGCGTTACACTAATCGCCCACTCATGCTAACATAGCTGCCGGCCCATGACAAACACGCAACCGCCGGAAAACCCCTTTCTCATTGATTTTTTGCTTTTTTGCCGTTACGCAAAAGAGCATCGCATCCGCGTCACAGTCTTGAACCACGTGATCCCCCTTCGCCATCTAAAAAACATTGCCGCACGGCTAAAAACCCGCGAACCTTTTCATCCGCTCCACTCCCAGGCAACATACGAAATGCGCTCCCAGCGGGACCAAAAGCGGATCGATTTCATGGACGTGCTCGCAGAAGAACTCGCAATTTTGGAGCGCAACGACATGGGCTACATCATGCCGGCCCGACACTGGACAGCGTTTATGAACAAGACCGAGCCGGACCAAATCCGCGATATCGCCCATGCCTATTGGTCCATGGATTGGAACGGATTATATCCACACGGTGAGACGGTTGATCATCTCATGGCCAGCAAAAAAGAGATCTTGCGATTCCTGACGCAGTGCCCGCCGGCCCAAAGAATTGCTCTGAGCGACGTCATCCAGTTGATATTTCGAAACGGCGCCTCGTCTGTCCTGGAACACGGTGCGCCAGCTTTTTTTTGGGTCGTGATCCGTCCCCTGGAATATCTTGGTCTTGCGGTAGGCTATTTCGACAAAGACGCCGACGGTTTTTTTTACCCCTCGGAATTTGAACTAACCCGGAAAGTAGAGGCCGTATTTTCAGAGCGGACGAATCATCCGCTCTAGGAGCCTATCAGAACCCTAAATATTTCCCGCCCTGATACACAACCAGCGACGCCGCATACGCCAGCACCATCATGTACACAAACATGAAGGCCGGCCACCGCCACGTTCCGGTTTCATAATACGCGACAACCAGCGTGGAGACACACTGACAGGCAAAGGCAAAAAAGACCAGGATGGAGAGTCCCACCAGCGGCGGGTAAAGGGGTCTTCCGCTGACTGGATCTTTGGCTCTGCGCATTGCCTGCTTGAGAGACTGTGCCGCATCCTTCTCCTCCCCGAGGTTGTTCAAAATTGCCAGCGTGCTGACAAAAACCTCTCTCTGCGCAAACGAGGTGAGAAGCCCTACATCGATTTTCCAGTCAAATCCCAGCGGCTTGAGCCAGGGCTCCATGAAAAGTCCCACCCGGCCCGCGTAGCTGTTTTGCAGTGTTTGGTTCTTTCCTCTGGAAACAGCAGTATCCCGGGGAAAGGAACATCCCACCCACAGGGCGATGCACAGCAAAAGGATCAATGTCCCAGCCTTTTTGACAAACACGCCGGACCGCTCCCACACATGCACCAGCAGACTCCTCCAATACGGCATGCGGTACGGCGGAAGCTCCAGAAAAAAATATGACGGTTCCCGCGAGGAGAGAATTTTTTTAAAGATCCAGGCCATCAGCAGGGCGGCAACAATCCCCACAACGTACATCCCAAAAAAAACGATCCCCTGAAGGTTCAAGAAACCCAGCACCAGATGCGGAGGGATGAGAGCCGCCATCTACAACGTGTAGACGGGAATGCGCGCACTGCACGTCATAAACGGAGCCACCAGAATAGTGATCAGTCTCTCTTTTCTATTTTCGATGACCCGGCTGGCCATGATCCCCGGCACCACGCAGGCAAAACAGCTGAACAGGGGAAGAAAGGCCTTTCCGTTCAACCCCACCCTGTGCATCACCTTGTCCAGCAGAAAGGCGGCCCGGGCCAGATAGCCCGTGTCTTCCAGAATCCCGATAAAGAAGAAAAGAAGGATGATTTGGGGAAGAAAGGACAGCACGGCCCCCACGCCTCCCACTACCCCGTCGGCGAGAAAACCTCCCAGCCAGGACGGGTCCATCGTGCGGTGAACCCATGCCGCCAGAGTATCGCACCCCCGGGCGATCCATTCCATCGGAGGCAGTGCCCAGCTGAAGACGGCCTGAAAAACAAGAAACATCACCGCAGCCAGAATCGCGGGACCGGCAAACCGGTGCAGGAGAACCCCGTCCAACTGATCCCTAAAATCTCTCGGCATCTCTCCCGCCGAATAAATTCCTTCCAGCAATCCAGCAATCCTGTGATAGACAACGGCGGGATCCACCATGGGCCGGATTCTCTGCCCGGATATTTCCGGCCGCTGACGCCGGTCAAGTCCCGCTTCTTTAGCTGCCTCGGCGATGGCCTGCCGCAATGTATCCAACCCCTCCCCGTGCAAGCCGCAGATCAAAACCACCCGTACTCCTAGCCTCTGTTGAAGCTCGCGCGTGTCAATCCGAAGGCACTTTTTTCGCGCTTCGTCCATGAAGGTCAGTGCCAGCACCATGGGAATCCCGAGGCTCTGCATCTGCAGCACCAGATACAGGTTTTTTTCCAGGTGGAAGGGGTCGGCTAGCGCCACAATCAATTCCGGCCGCTCCATCCCCTCTTGGCGGCCAAACAAGACGTCGTGCACAACCTTTTCATCCTGCGACTTGGGATCAAGACTCACCACCCCCGGCAGGTCCAAAATCTCCATGCGAAATTCCGGATGCAGTGCAGTCCCCCACCGCTTTTCAACGGTGACCCCTGGATAATTGCCGACCCGGTGGCGAAGGCCCGTCAGCGCGTTGAACAGGGTGGTCTTTCCGGTGTTTGGATTTCCAACCAGCGCCACGCGCAAAGGATTGATCAAACGATAGGCCTGCGTGGACGGCAGGCCGGAAGGATCACAGTTGGAGCAGTATTTTTCGGGCATCTTCCCGCCTCAGTGCCAAATGGTAGCCCCGTATTTTGATTTCCACCGGACCGCCCAGGGGGGCCCTTCGGACCAGACAAATCTCCGTCTGCGGCAAAAATCCCAAATCATAAAGCCTGCGCCGGAAGGATTCCTCGCCCCGGATTTCCAAAACGCGCGCACAGGCTCCAGGGGGAAGATCCTCGGCACTTATCGAATCTCTGCGATCCATCATTTTATTTTGAATTTTTCTTTGCGCGCACAGCGGCCGCCGGACGAGCCATGAGATTTCGCAGGGCCGCCCTGGGATAGCCATGCATCGGCTCCCCGTGGCCAAAACAAAGAGTCTTGAACTCATAGATCAAGAGCTTTCTCAGAGACTCCCGGTTTTGGATGGGATCTTGGCATAACTTGCCGGAAGGAAAGTCCAAATCCCTTGCCCGAACCAGGGCATTGCCGACAATCATCACCCCGCCGCCCTTGTCCAGAAAAAACGCCGTCTCTGTCGGCGACGCGCCCGGTATATGGATCGCCGTCAGATCACCCGGCAGCAAGTCCAAATCGTCGAAGGTCTTGTCCACGTGAATCCTGATTTCCGGCCCCACGGACGCATGGGCATAAATCCGCACGTTGAACTTCTTGCGCAGCTGCGGGGTAAAGCGCAGATGGTGATGAGAGGTGAGGCAGATGCAATCCATCACACCCAGCTGACCAATTTCCTGAAGGTCTTTTTCTGAGAGTTCCAATGGGTCGATCAGCACAATCCGCGCATTGTCCACGATGACGTGCGACGTCATCGGCCGTTTGGCCGATCCGTCCCAGGCACGGTAGAGGTAAAACCCGTCCATGATTTCCTGCAATCTATTTTTTGGTGTCATCGATCATCAGTTCCTGCCGGAGTCCGGCCGGTCACATTGTATCATAGGATATACGCCGATGAGCACTCCTCGACGGAACGAAAGGAAATTCCACTATCTGGCATTCAGCAGCTGGTAGCGCTCGTCCACCACCGGGGCAAGCTTGCGCTTGGTGCGCAGCGAGTTCAGAGGAAAAAATTTATAGCGGATTTCGAACAACACCCATTCATAATTCCGCCACAGATCGGGAAAATGCAGCTGGAAGTTGGCCTTGACTTTCTCCTCCACCGTCGTGGGATTGGCCCCTTCCATCAATTCCATGCGAAATTCCACCATGTCCAGATTGCCGTCCCTCAGAATCGCGATCTGCCAGTCGGAAGAAATGTCCGTGATTCCATGCAGCATCTTTTCAAACAGCCACGGGGAAAGATTACCGCACCCGCAATTGATCATCTCATCGCACCGGCCGCGGATCTTGGCAACCCGGCGCACTTTTGGAATTCCGCACGTGCACGGCTCGTTGATCAGCCGCGTGATATCGGCCGTCCGGAAGCGCAAGAGAGGCATGACCTTCCGGTGCATGGTGGAGATCACCAATTCGCCATACCCTTCCGCGTCCGGATTGTAGATTTCGTACCAGATACTGCCCTCATTGATGTGATAGCCCTGTTTGCGCTGGCACTCCAGCCCCGTACTTCCAAAGGCCTCCGTCTGCCCGTACGCCAAATAGATGTCGGTCTTCCAAATTTTCTCCAGGGTGCTGCGGGTCTGCTCCGTCATATTCTCTCCGCCAACAATAACCAGCTTCAACGGCCAGATACCCTTTTTCTGGGCCACTTGGGTCAACAGGACAAGCCAGGAAGGCTCTCCGACCAGCACATTGAATTCATGTTCGACTGCCCTTTCATAAAATTCTTCGGGCGGAATTTTTGCCGCTTCGATGTACGTGCATCCCAGCTGACGGAGAGATTCCCGGTTGGTGCAGGAGGCATTCCAAAAGGACGTGTCCAGCATGGAAATCACCTTGTCCTCGGGCCGCACCCCCAGGTTGTACATGCCGCAGGCGCCGTCACGGGCGTACCGCTCTATCTCCTCGTAAGAAAAATAGACGTGTTTGGGTTTGGGGGATTTGGTCCCTGTCGTTTCAAACACCAGCTGGGGCCTGTCGCACAAAAAATCCTTGATCGGCCTTTCCTTCAAGTCTGCGGAGCTGGTATAAAAATCACCCAGGTCTTCCGGTCTTTTCACCTTGTACGGGTCTATTTTGTGCTTGCGAAACTGTTCCTTATAGAAGGGAGACCGTTCGGCGACATACCGCACAAGCTGGATGAACGCATGATTGCGGCCAAACTCAACCATGCGGGGCGAAACCTTGCACACAAAATCATACCGTTTCTTAGTTTCATTCAAAAACTTCTTCTCATAACAAGCCCACAACATGTCCGTGATCATCTCATCTCCCTTTGGCTGCTTCCACACAGGGCGGAACGCCGTCTTCGACCGCACTCGTTTGCGCAACAAACTTGTTCAAAACTTTTTCAAACTCCGCGTACTGCAAAAACAGATCGTGTATGCGGCGGCGCGGATCTTCATAGACAGGGCTTTTGTGATAGAGGGAAAGCCACGTCTGCACACCCGAACACCCCATCCGCTGGGCCAAATCGCAGAATAAAATCATATCGAGCAAAAGAGGCGCCGCCAGAATACTGTCGCGGCACAGAAAATTCACTTTGATCTGCATGGGGTATCCCAGCCATCCAAAGATGTCGATGTTGTCCCACGCCTCCTTGTTGTCCCCCCTTGGAGGATAATAATTGATCTGCACCTGATGCGTGAGATTTCCATACAGCTCCGGATACAGCCGTGGATTTAGAATGGTGGACAACACGGACTGCTTGCTCTCTATCTTGGTGCGGTTGGACTCCGGATCAGCCAAAACCTCCCCGTCGCGGTTGCCCAGGATATTAGTGGAATACCAGCCGCTCAACCCCAGCATCCTGATTTTCAAACCCGGCGCCAAGATTGTCTTCAAGAGCGTCTGGCCTGTTTTCAGGTCTTTTCCCGTCAGGGGGACCCCTTGCTCCCGCGCCCTCGCCATCAGGGCAGGGACATCAAAACCAAGGCTGGGAGTCGCATTGATACACGGAACCCCTTCTTCAATCGCCGCCGCGGCATAGGCAACCGATGGGCTTATCCAGGGAGTATTATCTGAAAGCGCCCTGTTGAATTCCTCCATCGTTTGACCCCCCACCGCCGGCCGGTAAGATTCGGTGCTGTTGCACACCACCACCACAAGACGATCCAACGCGTGGGTCTTCTTAAAATCACGGATGTCCCTGCGGAGAAGATCGATCCACTCCCTTTTTCCTTCGAGCTTTTTAACGTGTGTGCCTTTTAAGGCCCGGACAGAGGACGGATCGAACACCGCCGGGTACGGACGGACTTTCTCCAATTCCGGACGCAATCTATCCAGGAGATCATCGGAAACAACCTTGGCATTTCGGGCGGCCTCGACGAAGCCGCTGACCGAGCCGCCCACTGTCGAGC
>CAZGMX010000004.1:0-5082 GCA_964526865.1 uncultured Actinomycetota bacterium
AGCAACGCGCGGATTGCGGACATCCTGCGGGCAAGCTGCAAGGCCCGTGGATTTTCCCCCGAGATCGTCCAGATGGTCCGCCGACCGGAACATGCGTTGATCGAGCGGCTGCTTTGTCAAACCGATTCGATCGATGTGGTGATCCCCCGCGGGGGAGAAAACCTGATCCGCATGGTTGCCCAGACGTCCAAAATTCCAGTGATCAAGCACTACAGGGGGATTTGCATCGTCTATGTGGACAAGAATGCCGATCTGGAAATGGCGGAAAAAATCGTTGTCAATGCGAAGGTCCAGCGCCCGGGTGTGTGCAATGCCATGGAGACGCTTCTGGTCCATCGCGGCATCGCCGGAAAATTCTTGCCCAAACTCAATACCGTCCTGACGGCCAAAGGCGTGGAGATCCGCGCCTGTCCCGCGGCCAGGAAATGGATGCCCTCGGCCAAACGCGTCACGGTTGGGGATTTTGACACGGAATTTTTGGCGCTTGTCCTGGCCGTCAAGGTCGTGAATGATTTGGAGGGAGCGATTGCGCACATCGGCCGGCATGGATCGCATCACTCCGACGCGATCGTCACGAGGGATGTGAAGGTCGCCAACCGTTTTGTGGCTGCGGTGGATTCTTCGGCGGTGTTCGTGAACGCATCGACACGGCTGAACGATGGAGGCCAGTTTGGTTTTGGCGCGGAGGTGGGCATCAGCACGGACAAACTTCATGCCCGCGGGCCGATGGGACTGGCCGAGCTGACATCGTACAAATATGTCGTGCGCGGGGCGGGTCAAATTCGGGAGTCGTGATGCGGATCGGAATATTAGGAGGGTCTTTCAATCCCATTCATTTGGGGCATTTGGTCATGGCGGAGACGGCCCGCCAGAAATTCGGCTTATCCAAGGTCTTGTTTATTCCTTATGCCGAACCCCCGCACAAAAAAGACGGCGAGTTGGCCGGCGCGGCGTTTCGGTTTCAAATGGTGCAGAAGGCCGTGGCGGACAATCCCGCGTTTGAGGCGTGCGATTTGGAAATTGTCCGCGGCGGCAAATCCTATTCATACGATACATTGCGGCACCTGACTCAGGCCTGTCCTCGCGATGATTTTTACTTTATCGTGGGTGCGGACAGCTTGGCGCACATTCGATCGTGGTATCGTGTGGAGGAGTTGAAAGGACTGTGCCGGTTTATCGTCGTGGACCGGCCGGGGGTGCGGACGCAAGAACTGCTGGACGAGATGTCCCCCAGGGACCGTGACGTGCTGGGGGCGCACCGGGTGGGCGATTTCATGCTGGGGATTTCCTCCAAACAGATCCGGGACAGGATTCAGAAAGGTCTGTCGGTCCGGTATCTGGTGCCGCAGACGGTGGAAGATCACCTGTCTCGGGCCGGTGTGTATCAAGAGGGGAAGGATCGTTGACAGCGCGTCTTCGTACGCCTCGCAGGAAGTCGACAGAAAGGGGGCTGGCCCTTTTTTGCGCCAGGATCGCGGACACAAAAAAGGGGTGTCACGTGGTCGTTCTGGACATCCGGGGGGTGTCCAACATCGCGGATTATTTTGTGATCGCAAGCGGGAACAATGCCAAGCACGTGCGGGCCATGGCGGAGGAGATCACCCTGCGCGGGGAGAAAGACCTGGGACATTCTGTGTTTCGCGTGGAGGGATTGTTGAGCGGGGAGTGGGTGGTGATGGATTACGTGGACGTGGTGGTCCACCTCTTTTCCGAGCCGTCTCGGCGGTATTATAATTTGGACCGGTTGTGGGGGGACGCAAGGATCGTAAAGAAATATGAAGACCATTAAGAGAGAACTCGTGGGCATCATTGCGGAGCGTCTTCGGCACATCGCTGCGGCGCGCGGAATTTCCGGATCCCCGGAGGGTGGCGGCATCCTGGTGGAGGAGACGCCGGATGCGCACGGGGATCTGTCCACTAACGTGGCGATGAAGGCGGCAAAGATTTTTAAAATGGCACCCGCCAAACTGGCGGAGGAACTGGTGACTGCCCTGAAGGGAGTGGATCGGTTTTGTGCGCTGGTGACGGGTGTCGAGGTGGCTGGTCCAGGATTTATTAATTTTGACTGTTCTGTGCTGGCCCGCCGGGAAATGTTGATGCAGATTTTGACGCTGAAAGATCGATTCGGACAGGTCGATCAGGGGCGGGGCCGCAAGGTGCTTCTGGAATTTGTCAGCGCCAACCCGACGGGACCGTTGACCGTGGCGCACGGCCGGCAGGCGGCGGTGGGGGATGTCCTGGCCAATGTCCTTCGATGGGCCGGATACGACGTGACCAGGGAATATCTCATCAACGACCGCGGCAGGCAGATGCAGATGTTGGGGCGCTCCACGTTTGTACGGTATAAGGAACTGCTCGGGCAAAAAGAAGACATGCCGCAGGATGGATATCAGGGCGCCTACGTGCGGGATGTGGCCCAGCGCGCGATGGATCAGGTTGGGACGAAATATGAGCACAGTTCCATGGAGGATGCGCTGGCCTATTTTTCACAATTTGCCTGCGATGACATTCTGGCCGATATCCGCAGGGATCTGGACCGTTTTGGGGTGGCGTTCGACGTGTGGTTCAGCGAAAAAAAATTCAGCCAGACCGGCCGGGTGCAGGAAGTCCTCCATGATCTGAAAGGCAAAGGGTATGTTTACGAGAAGGACGGGGCCGTGTGGTTTGCCAGCACGTCGTTGGGGGACGATAAAGACCGGGTGCTGGTGAAAAGCACGGGGGAGATGACCTATATCGCGCCCGACATCGCCTACCACGACGACAAATTGCGAAGGGGATTTCAGACGCTTGTCAACATCTGGGGGCCGGATCATCATGGGTATATTCCCCGGCTTACTGCGGCGATCGCCGCCCTGGGATACCCAAAGGATTCCCTGCGTGTGATCATTCTCCAGCTGGCGACGTTGTACCGGGACGGCAAGCAACTTTCCATGTCCACCCGTGCGGGAGAATTTGTCACGCTCAAGGAAGTCATGGACGAAGTGGGCACCGATGCGGGGCGGTACTTTTTTGTCCGGCGCAAGACGGATGCCCATCTGGATTTCGACCTGGAACTGGCCAGAAAGCAGACGCCGGAAAATCCCGTTTTTTATGTCCAATATGCTCACGCCCGGATTTCCAGCATTTTTCGGAAGGCCGAGGAACTGGGGCCGGGGCTGGCCGGGGACGAGTGTCCGGAGGCGCAGACCCTGGATTGTTTGATGGCGCCGGAGGAGGGAAGGTTGATCAAGCTGTTGTCGCGGTTTGAAGAGGTCGTGGACGACTGTGCCAGGAACTTGGAGCCGCACTGGATTGCCCTCTATCTGGAGTCCTGCGCGGGGGAATTTCACCGGTTTTATACGCAGTGCAAGGTGCTGGGGGATGATCCGGCCGTTACGGCCGCCAGGCTGGCGCTCTGCCGGGCCACACAGATTGTTTTAAAAAATGGGCTGACCGTCCTGGGGGTTCGCGCGCCGGAGAAAATGTAACAGGGGGGATTTTGGCATGGATTTTTTAGCCGCATTTGGTCATCCCCTGTATGAGCGATTTTCACGGATGATGTGGTTTGGGGTTTTTCTTCTTCACTTGATCCGGTCGGTCCGCCGAAACCTCAAACGCGGGATTTCTGTTCTCGTCCAGGGGACGTCGTTTCAGATTTATTTCACGTGCATCGAGGCCCTCCCTGTAGTGTTCTTTCTGTCGCTGTTTGTCGTGGCTGTTTTCATCCAGGAGGCGTCCGGTTTTATCGGATGTTCAGAGGCCTCTCGCTCTGTGGCCAACTTGTTTGTCGTGATCGTCATCCGGGAACTGGCCCCTTTGCTGACTGGCCTGATCGTCGTCGGACGGTCGGGAACGGCCATAGCGTCTGAGTTGGCAGGTATGGCCGCCAACCAAGAAATCCAGGCGCGGAGGGTCTGGGGGGTGGAGCCGTTTCAGTATTTGCTTGTGCCTCGCGTGATTGGGCTGACGGTCTCGATGGTCTGCCTGTCGCTGACATTTTCCCTGTTGAGCATGTTTTTTGCGATGATCCTCGGTTTTTATATGCTGGACGCGTTGCCGTTTGCGGTGCTGCAGGACGTGGGTGTGTTTCTCTCCGGGGTCGATCTGGCATTGAATGTTGTAAAAAGCGCGGTGTTTGGTTTGATCATCTCTCTGATCTGCTGTTTTTGGGGATTCTCGGCGAAGGGGGCCATGACGGAGATCCCGCAGGTGACGACGCAGGCGGTTATCGCCTCGGTGTTTTGGTGTTTTGTGGTGAGTGCACTGATTACGATGGTGGTGTACTGATGAAAGACATCATATTGCGGGCGGAGGATGTGGGGTTGTGCGTGCAGGACCTGTGGGTTCTGCGCCATGTCTCAATGTCACTGCGCATGGGGGAGTTTTTTGTTATCATGGGACCCAATGGCTGCGGCAAGACGACGCTGCTGAAAATACTGGCAGGTTTGGTGCAGCCGACCGAGGGCCGGGTGCGTTTGTGTTCCGGTGAGTCTTTTCATGTGGACATGCCCGAGGCGATCGAGCAGAGGAGTGTGGAGTCGGCGTTTGTCTTTGACGAGGGGGGATTGATCAGCAATTTGAGCATATTTGACAACATCGCGTTGCCGCTGCGATACAGGGGCCTGATGAGCGAAATCCATATCCGGGAAAGGGTGGAGGAGGTTGTTGCGGAATATTCTTTGGCCGGCTATGCGCGGATGAGGCCCGTCCAATTGACTCCCAGCCTGAGAAAACGCGCTCAGATCGCCAGGGTAAAGGTCATTCAACCCCATGTGGTTTTTTATGACAATCCCCAGCAGGGGCTCGATCCTGACCAGCGCAAGCTGGTGCGGGAGGGCATTTGGGCCCTTCACAAGGAAAGTGTTCGTCTCAGTATCATTGGCGCCATGATTTCGGAGTGGGAATTGGATGCGACGGAGCGGGTCGGCATCCTCCGGGAGGGAACTCTGGAGGCGGTGGGCACTGTGCAGGAACTGTCCGCGCATCCGGTGGGGAGGATACGGGAGTTATTTCCCTCTCGCTGACTGCATCACCGCCCATGGCAATGGACCGTTAGAGGAGCTGATCGATGGCATTGGATCCGCGCAGAGTAGAGCAAATTGT
>CAZGMX010000004.1:5092-23355 GCA_964526865.1 uncultured Actinomycetota bacterium
GATTTTTATTATCGCGCTCATTCTCGTGACCGTGACCATGGTGTTTATGCTTTTGCGCCAGCGCGACTGGTTCACGAAAAAATTCGATATCCGTGTCGTGTTTGAAAAAGGCGCCTCGATTTCGGAAGGGACCCCTGTTTTGATGGAGGGCATTCAGATCGGCCGGGTCAAAAAACTCCGGTTCAATGCCCAGAATCAGATGGAAGGAATTTTGTCCCTGAGCATGCGCTATCGCCACCAGGTCCGGAAAAATTCCGCCGCCACTGTGGTGCGGCCGAGTGTGCTGGGCAACGCGAAGATCGATATCTCCGTAGGTTCTTCTGACTCCCCCCTGCTTCCTTCTGGGGATGTTATCCCCGGCGTGACGACAAGTGAACCCACGATGCAGGACTTTCTGAATTTGGCCAACAACGTGGTGACCGTGATGCGAGATTTGAGGGATCCCACGGGGCCCTTTCAACGGATTTTGAGAAATATGGACGAGATCACCAGCCGTCTGGCGCAGGGACCTGGATCCGGTTCGGAGATGTTGAAAGACGACGGCCAGATGGTTCGGGATTCCCGCGAGGTCCTTGCGGATTTGCGCACGATGTGGAAAGGAAAACAGTCGATTCCCATCACGCTCTCGGAGCAGTCGCAGCTCATCCTCCATTTGTCTGAAAAACTGGACCGGCAGGCCGACTTGTTCACGCAGGTGGTGGCCAAGCTGGACAAGATATCTGACAGGCTTTTGTCCAAAGAAACAGTGGCCGGCGCGGTATTGTCCGATCCCGATTTTTACGCGGGGATGAAAGATTTACTGGGGGATGGGCGAACGCTCCTGATGGACATGCGGTATCTCGCGACCGACCTGCGAAGTGTGGTGCCCCAATTGCCCGGATTGATCGACGAGGCGAGGGGGGATTTGAAGGAGATGAGAAAGGTTCTCCGAGGACTGCAAAACATGCCCTTCATCGGAGTCAAGGATGAGCCGACTCCCAAACCCGAAACGATGCAGGCACCAGCGAAAATCGGTGGGTGGGAGGAAAAACGGTGAACAGGTCAGTGGTTGTCCTGCTGGCGGCGGGTTGGATTGCCTGCTGTGGCTGTGGTTCGGTGCCGGTCAACAAAAGTCCGGTGATTGATGCAGACGAAATAGCCCTGGAGGCTCAGAATGCGTTCCGGCAGGGACGGGTTCAGCAGGGGATCGATTTGCTGCGCACGAGTGTGGATTTCAACCGGGGGACGGACAGACTGCCGGCCGTGGCTCAAAATCTCAACGATCTCGGGGTGATGAGCATGGTTGCGGGAGACAGCGCGGCTGCCCAGCGTTGTTTGCAGGAGGCTTTCGATTTGTACAGACAGATGGGGGATCCGGTCGGCCAATTGTCTGTCCGCCTGAATCTGGCAAACTTGAAAAACAGGGATGGGACCAATCCGGCCGTGGAAAAGGATCTCAGGGATATCCTCGCAGAAGCCGATGCGCTCCATCAGCAGGCATTGATGGCCAGTGCGTACAATCAACTGGCGCAGTGTTTGGCGCAGCAGAAAAAATATGAGGAGGCCCACGTGCTGTTGGAAAAAACTCTTCCCCTCTACCGGAAAACCGGATCTTTTTTTGAGGAGAGTATCTGCTGCCATAATTTGGCGGATATGGAATTTAAGTTGCAGCGGTACGATGAGGCGGAACAGCATTTGACCAAGGCCATCGCGATCGACAAAGAAAATCAACTGTGGCAGGCCCTGGGAGACGACTTGTTTTTAATGGGCTGTGTGCGGGAGGGGATGCAGAACAAGGAGGCGGCTCTGAATCACTACGAACGCGCCTTTTACGTCTATCGCTACACCTCCAATGCCAGAGGAATGGACACCGCAAATGATGCCATCAAGAGGCTGGGTGGACAATCTCCTTCCACGGACACGGCAGGATCTCCGGCGGGTTCGAAGATCGGGCGCTGACCTCCCGGCCGTTCCACGTCTTGTATGGATGCTTCTCCCCCCTTGCGAATCCCCCCATGGCTGAAGCGGTCTCTGGCCAGCGGAAGGGATTTTTTTTTCACCAGGGCATTGCTGGAAAAATACCGTTTGCACACCGTCTGTGACAGCGCGAAATGCCCCAATTGTTGGGAATGCTGGGGTCTGAAAACGGCGACCTTCATGATCCTGGGAGATGTCTGCACCCGCGACTGCGGTTTTTGCGCGGTGCGCCACGGAACACCTGTGCCCGTGGACCGGGAGGAGCCGGCGCGCATCGCACGGGCCGTGTGCGAATTGGGTTTGAAACATGCGGTCATTACGTCGGTGACGAGGGACGATTTGCCGGACCAGGGGGCCGGGCAGTTTCATAATACCATCCGGGCGATCCGGCGCGAGTGTCCCGGCGTGACCGTCGAAGTTCTCACTCCGGATTTTTCCGGCGATCCCCGGTTGCTGGAAATCGTTTTTGGAGACGCCGCCCCCGATGTCTATGCCCACAACCTTGAGACGGTTCCCAGGCTCTATCCCCAGGCGCGCTCGCGGTCCTCCTACCTGCGTTCCCTGGAACTCTTGTCGAACGCAAAAAAAATGGGAGGGGATGTCCGGACCAAGTCCGGAATCATGGTGGGATTGGGTGAGACGAAAGAGGAGGTGGTGGATGTCCTTGAGGACTTGCTGGGTGCAGGGGTGGACATGGTGACCATCGGCCAATATTTAAAACCTTCACAAGCAAATTTAAATGTCATAAAATACCACACTTTCGAATATTTTCAGGATGTCGAAACACGCGCGAGGCAGAAGGGTTTTTTGTCCGTGCAAGCGGGGCCTCTGGTCCGCAGTTCCTATCGTGCCGGGGAGGTGTTGCGCTCTCGTTGTCCTGTTGCGGCGCCGTGAGTGCCGCGAGATGACGGGGCCGGTGTGGCGATGGCGAAAGAGGGGTGGGGAGTGACTGAAGTTGTGGTTCCCGATTTTAGCGAAGACATTGAGGAAATTACCGTCAACAACTGGTATTTTGAAGAAGGCGATGCTGTTCAGAAGGGGGACAACCTTGTGGAGGTGACAACGGGAAGTTCCACCTATCAGATCGCGGCGCCTGTCTCAGGGATCGTGAGCGAGATATTTTTTGAAGAAGGCGATGACGTGGAAGTAGGGGAAGTCATCGCTACCATTGAACCGGAGTAAACCGACGAGGAAGGATCACCATGCAAGAAGCAAACCGATTGAAGAGGCTGCCGCTGTATCTGTTCACTATCATGGACCAGCTCAAGGCACAGGCCTTGCAGCAGGGAATGGATGTCATCGATTTGGGGATGGGGAACCCGGATCTGCCGCCGCCCAAACACGTGATCGACGCCCTGTGCAAGGCAGCCCGTGATCCCGGGAACCACGGATATTCCAAAGCCAGCGGATCCATTGAAACAAAATTGCGCCGTTCCATTGCGGACTGGTACAAGGGACGGTTCAATGTGTCCCTGGATCCCGACAAGGAAGTGCTGCCCCTCATCGGGGCCAAGGAAGGTATTTCGCATTTGTGTCTGGCGTATCTGAACAACGACGACATCGCCCTGGTTCCGGTGCCGACTTATCCGGTGCATTTCAACGCCGTGGTAATCGCCGGCGGAATCCTTTATTCTCTCCCCATCAACGAAGAGAACCATTTCCGGCCGGAGTATGAAAAGCTCGACAAGCATCTGGTGAGCCGGTCCAAGATGTTCATCGTGTCCTATCCCCACAATCCGACCAGCGCGACGGTGGACATAGATTTTTATGAGCGTCTGGTACACTGGGGTGCGGGGAAAAACATGATCGTTGCGAGTGATTTGGCCTACTCCGATCTGGTGTTCGATCACTATAAGGCCCCCAGCATCATGCAGGTCAAAGGGGCAAAGGACTTCTGCATCGAGTTTCACACCCTCTCCAAGTCCTACAATATGGCGGGGTGGCGTATCGGTTTTGTGGTGGGCAACGCGTCCATCTTGCAGACACTGGCCAAGACCAAGGGGTATATTGATTTTGGCATTTTTCAGGCGGTGCAGGCGGGTGCCATTGCGGCCCTGACGGGATCCCAGGAGTGCGTGGCGAAGAATGTGGCCGTCTACAAGGAACGGCGCGATGTTTTTATCAAGGAGATGAAGGCGATCGGATGGGATGTCCCCAGCCCCAAAGCGACATTTTACGTGTGGGCGAAAATCCCATTGAAGTATGGCGCTATGACGTCGATGGAGTTTGCCCAATTGCTGCTGCAGGAGACCGGAATTGTGTGCGCTCCCGGTACTGGTTTTGGTGAATATGGAGAGGGATACGTCCGATTTGCCCTGGTCAAAGATACCAAGAGGTTGAAAGAGGCCGCCAGGAGGATGAAAAAGATTCTCAATATAGAAGCTTGATCCTTTACAGGTTTCTGAAAAGAAGGGAAGCGGCATCTGCCGGCATCACCCAGGCAGGTCTGAACTCGTATGGCAGACAACAGGGTCCTTCTTTTTTACCTCACGGAAAATTCCGGCCATCATCGCGCGGCGCTGGCTCTGCAAGAGGCATTGCAGGCGGCTCGCGGCGTGGACGCGCAGCTGGTCAACACGTTGCGCCTCACCCATCCTTTTCTGGAGAACATTGTCTTGTCGACCTACGTCGGCATGCTGAAGAGTGCCCCCGAAGTCTGGGATTACCTGTACGACAATCACAAGGTAAAACAGAGGATCGAATTGTTTCAAAAGCTGGTCCACAAGGTGAAGGCGCATAAATTGATGCGCCTGCTTTCGGAGCATGCGCCGGCGGTTCTGGTCTGCACCCAGGCGTTTCCCTGCGGCCTGATTGCCGATTGCAAGCAGGAGAAAAATCTCCAAACGCCGCTGATTGCGGTGATCACGGATTACATGGCCCATGCCTATTGGGTCTACGACCAGGTGGATCTTTACATCGTGCCTTCCGAGGATGCGCGGGATCAGCTTCTGTCGTATGGTGTTTCCAAAGACAAGGTCCGCGTGCTGGGAATTCCCATCAGCCCGACGTTCAATCACCGGCCGGACCCCCATGCCATCAAGAGAAAATTTGGTTTTTCCGGCGCCCTGCCGATGGTCCTGATCATGGGGGGCGGGCGGGGACTGGGGCCCATCGAGCGGGTGGTGGAGGAACTGGATGGGGTGGATGTTCCCTTCGAGATGCTCGCACTCACGGGGACAAACAGGCGTCTTGAGTCCTGCCTGAAAAGAAAACGGAAATGGATGCAAAAAAGACTGGGAGTTCAGGGGCATGTGAGCGATGTGGCGTCCCTCATGGCCGTCTCCGACGTGCTCATCAGCAAGCCGGGCGGGTTGACGATTTCCGAGGCCATGGCCAGCACTCTGCCCGTGATTTTGCTGGATCCGCTTCCCGGACAGGAGGCGCGAAACGCCCGTTTTCTCTTGCGCAACAAGGCGTGCGTGCTGGCCGATACGGCGCGGGATGCGGCGGGTCAGGTCCGTCACTGGCTGAAAAATCCGAGGCTCCTGGAACAGGCGCGGGAAAATATCCGGCGGCTGAGACGTCCGAATGCCGCGGAATGGATTGCCCAGGAGATTGTAAACAGGATTCCAGCCTGCGTGTAGTGAGCATTTTTTCTCCCAAGGATCTTGAAGCCGAAGTACAATGGTAGCAGCGTATCCTGCGGGTGGAGAGGGGACAGTTGATGCCGATCAAGTTATTGCTTCCCATGTACAACGAAGCCGCGGCGATTGCTTCTGTCCTGGACCAGTTGAAGAAACATTCGTATGATGCCGTGGTTGTGGACGATGGCTCGACAGACGACGGTCCAAAGATTGCGGCCGACAAGGGTGTTGCGGTACTCTCCATGGGGAGCAATTGCGGCAAGGGCGCTGCGCTCAAGAGACAGCCCGCGTGGAAGTATGTTGTTATCATGGATTCGGACGGGCAGCATGACGTCGAAGAGATCAAGAAATTCATTTGGGCGCACAGGGAAACAGGGGCCGATATCGTGGTTGGCAACCGCATGGGAAAAAGAAAAACGATGCCGTGGGTGCGCTGGATCACCAACCAGGTGACATCATGGCTCGTGAGCCTGTTGGCGGGGCAGAGGATTGAGGACAGCCAGTGTGGTTTCCGCTCCCTCAGCAGGAGGGTGATCCGGAATCTCGATCTGGATTGCCGGCGTTTTGACATGGAGTCGGAAATGCTGATTCAGGCGGGTCTCAAGGGATACAAGATCGTGTCGGTTCCCGTCCGGACAATTTATGGCGGGCACCCCAGCAGGATCAAACCCGTTCCAGATAGCTGGCGCTTTTTGAGACTGCTGGTAAAATATGGATGCGGACTGCGTTCCGCCAAAGGATCGGAACCGGCGAGGGAAATTTAAATCGGGGTGTGGCTCAGCTTGGCTAGAGCGCCTGGTTCGGGACCAGGAAGTCGACAGTTCAAATCTGTCCACCCCGATATTTAGCAGACATAGTTGAAACAAGTCACATCGAAAAAATAAGTGGTTCACTGGATAGCCGAGCGAACGTGTGTGAGCGAGGCAATAATGGATCGCGAAGGCGGGTGGGTGGCAAAATCCACTCACCCCGACCGAATTTGTCGACAAACACAGTCGTTGGGCGAAAGTCGATAGTCGACAGAAAGCGCTTTACTGTCGACCGACGACCATTGACTATCGGCTGTTTTCAACGAGGAAGAATATGAGACAGGAGACGGCGATGTTAAACACACAAGAGAAAACAGGTGAGACGCCCCGACCGATGGCATTTAAGATGCTTCGTAGATTCATCACGTGACTGAGATTTTTTCCAAAGACCCATGATTTTTTTAGTTATTTCAGCAAAAGTAGCAGCAATATCACGGACGGGGCACGGCTGCTTTGCGAAATGATCACCAACCGGGAAGATCGTGCGTCCCTTTTGATAAAACTGCGGGACTGTGAGCACGCCAACGACAAGGTGACGCATGAGGTGATCGATCTTTTGCGCCAGACATTTCTGACGCCGTTTGACCGTTCCGACATGCACGTGCTGGTGGTCAAGATGGATGATATTCTGGACATCATTTATTATATCGGCAAGCGTCTCACGATTTACGATGTGTCCCGGATGCCGGAAGAGTTGGTGCAATTGGCGCAGATTGTGATGGAATCCTCCCAGGAGTTGTCCAAGGCGGTGGCCGGTCTTCATGATTTAAGAAATCTACAGGACGTCCAGCGGCGGTGTATTGAGGTGAAGCGGCTGGAAACAGAGGCGGATGAAAAGATCAACACTGTGATTGCGCGCCTCTTCAGCAATGGCTGGGAACCTTGTGAAGTCATCAAACTCAAAGAATTGGTGGAAAATATTGAGGCAGCCGCAGACAAGTGCGAAGACGTTTCCAACATCATCGAAAGCATCATGTTGAAGAATTCCTGAAATTTGGGAAGACCGTTCCGGATGCGGTGGAAGTTGTTGCCGCATGGATTACGCAAGCAATGTTGTGCCAGATGGTTGCAATTATTGTTGTGACGATTATCTCTTCCGCCCCTTGACAAGACCCGCCTCATGTGTTATAATCTACTGGCAGTGTGAATGTTAGATAAAAAGTCAGGAGTGTCTCATGCTTCGGCGGTACAGAAAATCTATTTTCTGTAGAGCGGTTGCTCTTTTTGTTGGGGTGTGTTTGGTTCAATCAGGGGTGGTGTATCCCCAACTCAATCCCGAAAAACTTGCGCCCAAATCTCTTTGGGCTGGCGACGAAGAAGGGGAAGAGCCCGTTGTTTTGTCGATTGTAGAACAGATACAGCGGGATGCAGAAAAGAGCGGAATGCCCATTACTCTGGACAAACTTTATGCCCTCCTGACCGGACCGGAGTCAAAAATGTCTCCGACACTTGTGGCGATGGGAATGCGCGTTGTGCGGGAAAACAATTTGGTGAGGATGGAAGGCCGGCATGTAAGCGTTGAATTTACGGATCGCGGACAAAAAGCGGCTGAACCAAATGCGGCGATTGTAATTGCGAAGTCGAATATCGGTGTCGCCGTGATCCGGAAAAAAATGTCCCGGGCTTTGACCCCTGCCGTTGAACCAGAGACGACTGCGTCCTGGGGGACATTGGCGGGATATTTTGCAACGATCATGCTTTCCCTGCTGACGCTGGCGCAGTTTGGCGCACAGACGGTTCTTGTGGGGCCCATGAGCCCGGGCACGCTCTACACGATGGTTAGAGGCGGCGCGATGACGCTCATGCCCCCGGATCTCTTCGTGTTGGGGATTTTGTGCGCGATCGCACTGTATGTGTCCTTTCGAGTGTCTCTGTATCTGGCCGACGTGCTGGGGGCGGGGGTTCACATCCTGTTGGATTCGGCAAGGTATCCCGAACTGTCCGGCGAACTTTGTATGGTCGGCATTTTTGGCATCCTGGGTGGGATGATGGGTTTCTCTTTTGTGATGCTTCTTGCGCACAGCCTGCAGATTGCGGCGGGAGGCGCGCTTTTTGCCTCAGCCCTGTCCTCGATGTATGTCGGCAGGGGATTGGCCGAACGCGGGCGCAGGAGCAGTCTCTATGCCTTTGCCCTTGATGCCGTCGATGGCCTGACAATCCGGTGGGAAAACTTGTGTGATCGTTTTGAACTGCCTCTTCGGGATTTTCCCGAATGGTTGGTGCAAAAAAATAGAGACATGGTGATGCAAGCCTTTCAGATGTCGATCAACGAAAAGACATTTTCAACCTACGGGTGCAGAGAAGGGGTCTGTCAAATGGGGAGGACGCAATATTTTGTGGACGACGCGGATCAAATCAAGGAGGCCGTATTGCTGAGCCAGGGGGGTATCAGAGTGTATTTGGGCAAAGCAACCTTTGTTGTGCACCCCAAAATGAAAGACTTGCTGGGACTGAAAGACAATGTTGCTCTCGCGCAATTTCTGAGGGATGTTATCACAGAGAGGGGGGGGCATTTTGGTAAAGGCTTAAAGGATTTTGAGGGCAGAACTGTGACGATTGCCTGTTACGACCGGTCTCACAAGCTTGTGGGAGATCATTCTCAAAATGATATCATCGGCGTCAACATGGCATTTTCTGAAATACCCGACCGGAATGCCGCGAGGATTCTGTTGGAGGGAGCCATTGGCCATGATCTTCTGCACGAAACAGGGATTGAAGACGAAGAGTCGTTGACCGGGGACGATGTACGATACACCATGGAACGGCTCCGGAAAGAAGAGCACAATAACCCCGCCGTTTACGCGCAGTATTTTTCGGGACTCCTGACAATCGCCAGTGTGACATCGCTTTATCCCCTCAAACTCCTGGAGGCCTTTGCCGAAGAGCGGTTGGAAGTGCTGGAGAAGCGGGAGCGGCTGGATAGATTGGAGTCCCTGCGGTTGGGGATCATCGAGGGCTTGACTGCGCTGGAAATATCAGATACCCCTGGGGATTGGCTGGAGATGAGGGTGTGCGTGATGACAAAGCTGCTGGAGGGAGCCCTGGGAAGGCGTACGATAGAACCCGCGGGTCAGAGGCGGTGCGATTATGCGCTATGACAATGGGCAAAGGCGGATCGGAATGTGCGGGATCCTCGTATGCTGGGCGTGTGTGATTGCCGGGACAGCGCTCTTTCTGGGCGCTGGAACCGGCGCCGGGACTGTCTCAAAAAAAGAGGTTCCCTTGAAAAAGGTCTCCTTCTTGCCGCTGTGGGTGCCCCAAGCCCAATTTGCCGGGTACTATGTCGCCGATAAAATGGGAATCTACAAGAAACACGGGCTTGATGTCACGATTTTGCGCGGCGGGCCAGACGAACCCCCGTGCGAGTTTTTGGAAAAGCATCGGGCGGATTTTGTGAGCCTGTGGCTCAGCTCCGCCATTCAAAAGCGCGAGCAGGGATTGAAACTCGTCAACGTATCCCAGATTGTCAACCGGTCGGGATTGATGCTGATCGCCAAAAAATCCAAGGGGATTCTTGTCCCCGGGGACCTCCAAAATAAAAAGGTCGGTCTTTGGGACGAGATCTTTCAACTCCAGCCGCGCGCCTTTTTTAGAAAATACAATCTGGAGGTGAGTGTTGTTCCTCAGTCGTACTCCGTCAATCTCTTCTTGAGGGGCGGCGTGGATGCGGCATCGGCAATGTGGTATAACGAGTACCACACCGTCCTCAACTCCGGGATCGACCCGGAGGAACTGACGACTTTTTTCTTCAGCCAGCACGGACTGAATTTTCCGGAAGACGGAATCTATTCTCTGGAGGAGACCTGGCAGAGGGATCCGGACCTGTGCCAGGAATTTGCCAGGGCGTCTTTGGAGGGCTGGGACTACGCGTTTGCCCACACGGAGGAGGCACTGGATATTGTTTTTACCTGCATGCGGGAGGCGCATGTCCCCGTTGATGTCACGCAGCAGCGTTGGATGCTGGCCCGGATGAAGGACCTGATTTGTGTCGGCCCTGACCGGCGCAAAGATGGAAAACTGTCCAAGAAAAAATACAATCAGGTAGCGGAGTGCCTGAAACAAAATCATATGATCAACGAAATTCCTGAATTTGACGCGTTCTACAAAGGACCGGAGATGGCACAGGCGCATGAAGACCACTCATAGCATTTCATTCAAACTGATCTTTTTTGTCCTCGCCGGCTGTACCGCCGTCTTTGCGGTCATTTTTGGATACAACTATTATTTTTCCCGCGAGATGATTGTTCAGAAGATCGAGGGCAATGCCAGAGACCTCGCCGCGTTGACCGTACAGCGCATCGAGACGGTATTACAGACGGCCCAGGATGTTCCCCGTCATTTTGCCCTGCATCTGGAAAACACGCAGTGCGGCAAGGAGGAACTGATTGCCTTGTTGAAGGCGATGGTGGCAGACAGTGCGGAGGTCTACGGGTCAACGCCGGCTTTTGAGCCTTATTCGTTTGACAAGACGTCACTTTATTTTGCCCCGTACGCGTACAAGAATGGAAAGGAAGTCAAGCTGAGTTATCTGGGCGGAGACAAATACCGTTATTTTTACTGGGACTGGTATCAGATTCCCAAGGAACTCAATCAGGCCATTTGGACGGAACCCTATTTTGATGAGGGGGGAGGGGACATCATCATGTCCACATATTCTGTCCCGTTTTACCGGACCGCTGATGGCGTGAGAAAATTCTGGGGGATTGTGACCGCGGATCTCTCTCTGACGTGGCTGCAGGAAATCATTTCCTCGATCAAGATCGGCAAAACGGGGTACGGTTTCTTGATTTCCAAAAATGGCCGGTTTGTGACGCACCCCATGAAACAATTGATCATGAACGAGACGATTTTTTCCATGGCAGAGGCCCGAAATGATTCGCGGTTGCGCGCCATCGGCCGGGACATGATCCAGGGCAATTCCGGATTTGTCCGTTTCCAGAACATGGTGTCGGACCAGGAGTGCTGGCTGGCGTATGCCCCCGTGCCGTCCAGCGGATGGTCGCTGGGGGTGGTGTTCCCCAAAGAAGAATTGATGGCGCCGGTTGATCGCTTGACGCACGTGGGACTGGTTGTGGTTCTGCTCGGGTTCCTGTTTTTGTGGTTGATCATCACAGGGATCGCCCATTCGATCACTCGGCCGCTGAGGATTTTGTCGGTGCTGACCAAGGATATCGCCCAGGGGAACCTGGACTTCGAACTGACTTCTATCCGGTCCAAAGACGAGGTGGGAAGATTGGCACAGTCTTTCCTCTACATGAAAGATGCGTGGAAGAAATACATTCGGGAACGCACCGAAACTACCGCGGCCAAGGAACGGATGGAAAGCGAACTCAAGATCGCCCACGACATCCAGATGAGTCTTCTGCCCAAAGGATCCAATCCCTTTCCGAAGAAAACGGAATTTTCTCTTCATGCTGTATTGCTTCCGGCCAAGGAGGTGGGCGGGGACTTGTACGACTATTTTATGGTGGACCGTGAGCACCTCTGTTTTGTTGTCGGGGACGTGTCGGATAAGGGAGTTCCGGCCGCCCTGTTCATGGCAATGGCCAAGACGCTGATCAAGATTTTCGCCCGAGAGAACCCGGATCCGGCCGACATTCTGCGGAAGGTCAATGAAGGGATCCTGGGAGACAACGAGATGTGCATGTTCATCACGCTCTTCTGCGGCGTCCTCAACATTGCGACCGGGGAAATCTCCTATTGCAACGGTGGGCACAATCCGCCTTTGATTCTCAGGGCCGGTGGCAGCCCGGTCGAGATGTTGCAGGGGCCGCGCTGTCCCGTGGTGGGGGTGAACGAAGAGGCGGTCTACACCGGGGCGAAAGCATTGCTGCAGCCGGGAGACGCAATATTTTTATACACCGACGGCATCACGGAGGCATTCAATGTGAAACAGGAAATATTCTCGGAAGAGCGCCTGATATCGGAACTGGCAACGCACCAGCAGGAGTCCGTGGATGTACTGGTGTCCAGTGTCCTGGAGGAAGTCCGGTCGTTCACCCGGGGGGCGCCCCCATCCGATGATGTCACAATTCTTGCTTTAAGGTATCATGGGGGCATGGCAAAGAGAGACTCTGTAAAGGTGGTGGAAAAATGGCGGGCGTTTACGCTGCAAAACAGGCTGGAGGAAATTCCCAAGGTGAACGACGAGATTGCCCGTGTCTTAAGACAGAACGAAGCGTCCGATGCGGTTATTGGGGATGTTCATCTGGCACTGGAGGAATTGTTGAGCAATATCATCCTGTATGGATTTCAGGACAAGAATTTGCACGAGATCCAGATCGCGTTGTCGCGGGATGGCACCCGGTTGATTTTCCGGCTGGAAGACGATGGCCGTCCATTCAATCCGCTGATTTTTCCTCCGCCGGATCTGGACAAACCCCTGGAGGAGCGGGCCGTCGGAGGTCTGGGGATTCATTTTGCGCGTACCGTGATGGACGCCATGGAGTATATTCGGGAGGGGAACAAGAACATCCTTGTCCTGAAAAAAATGCTCGTGGACGACAGGATGGGCAATAAACCATAATATTGAAAAGTAAAGGAAGGGGGTTGTATGCCGCTTAAAGTGAATGTGTATCCAAAGGATCCGGGATGTTACGTTGTGGCACCCTCGGGATCGATCGACTCCAACAGCTATGCCATTTTGGAAAAAGAAGTCGATGCCGTCCTGGCTTCTTCTCCGAAGATGCTCATCCTGGACATGGAGGGGGTGTCTTTTTTGAGCAGTGCCGGCGTCCGAATCATTCTCAAGGCAAAGAAAAGCCTCAAAGAGACGACAGGAACCCTCGTCATGATGAAATTACAGCCTCAGATCAAGAAGGTGTTCGACATCATGAACGCCCTTCCTTCGCAGGCCGTTTTCACGAGTACCGAAGAACTCGACGCGTATCTTGCCCGTATGCAGAGAAAGCAGCCGGACGGCGGATTCTAGAAAGTCACTCTATCCTATCCCAACCAGAAATGCCATAGCGAACCCTTTCTTGAACCCTGCGGGCGGGAGGGATATACTTTCGACACATGCGGAAAACGCCTGCGGCTGTTTTCCGCATTCCAATACACGATGAAACCTCAAGAATTTCGAAAAATGCTTGAATCGGGCAGCATTCCTCCTGTCACGTTCTTTGTCGGGGAAGACGAGTATTTGGCGCGCGACTTGATCGGACGGATCAAGCGCAAGGTTCTGGGGGAGACTCCGGACGCGTTGAATGGCGCGGAGTCCTGGGACGGCAGGGACCACGCGCTGGAGGATATTCTGGCCTCCGCGGACCAGATGGTTTTTGGCGGCGGGAAGAAGGTGCTGGTGGTCCGCCGCGCGGATGAATTGCTGTCGCAGGAATCCCTGCGAGCCTATTGCGGAAATCCCTTTCCTGGCACTGTGGCGGTCTTTTGTCTGGACCGGATGGATGGGCGCCGCAGTCAAACCAAGACCATCGAATCTTCCTGTGCCGTGGTGGAACTGGAAAATCTCTACGAGGATCAGCGTGCGGTGGAAGTGCAACGCGTCTTGCGGCATTTTCCAACGCTCAAATTGACGGACGCTGCCCTGGACTGCCTTCGGCAATGGGTGGGAAACGATCTGGGGGCGCTGTCGAAGGAGTTGGAGAAGATACAGGTCGTCCTTTCGGACAAGCCCCTGATCGACGCGGTGGACATTGAAGACCTTGTCTTCCGTCAGGAGACACAGAATATATTTGACTTGGTGGACGCCGTCGTGGATCGGGACCGTCCCAGGGCCCTGTCGCTGTTGATCCGATTGATGTCTGAGGGGAAGAGCGCGCTGGAAATCTTTGGTTTGCTGAGGTCGCAGATGGAACGGCTGTATCAGGCCGCGGAGATGCTCTCCGATGGCAAACCGGCCCGGTCGGTTTGCCAGGCGGCCAAGATACCGCCCTTTTACAGCGATGTCTTTCTCGCAAAGGCCCGGAAGGCGGGGGCTGTCGATCCGGCGCGGTTTTTTGCGCTGTTGTACGAGGCAGACTGCTCCATCAAGACCGGATTGCGGCGTGAATCCATTGCCGCGGAAATGCTGGTGATGCGATCATTGGAGGTCCTGCGTCGATGAGGGCGATACCGAACACGGTGAAAATCTGGCTGGTGATCTGCGCATCGATCACCGCCCTTTTTTTTGCCGATGTCTTGATGTTTCTCTACAGCCTGATCCTGGACGAAAAGACGGTGATGGCGTTTGTGCGGAAGGAATCCGTCAATTTTGTCAACGCCGTCTATTACGTTGTTTTGGTACTGGTTTTTGCTTTTTATTTTCGGCCGTTAAAGAAGCGCCTTGCCAGCAAGGATTGGGTCTACGAAAAAAAGATCGGCTGGCTGGTGGTACACTATTCAATTTTTGCATCCGCCGTGCTGGGTGTCTTGATCGTGTTGTCGATTTTTATGAGTTTGAGCTATCTCAATGAAATCCCCCCTGAATCGCCGCTGCGCCGGCAGTTTTGGCAGCTCAACATTGTCGCGGGCGTTTGGTCGTTGATCTACTGCTATTTTGTCTGTGAATATCTCGCGAGAAAATGGCTTTACCCCATGGTTTTTCGAGGGCCGGAAATTTTGCAAATCCAGTATCTGTTGGGGCAACCGATCAAGAGTAGATTTTTTCAATTCTTTCTGTTTACGGCGGTGATTCCCTTGTTCCTCGTGGCCTACAAAGTTCACGGGGTTTTTCTGGGAGAGACCGTCCGGCCGGTGGAGGTCTATTTCATCGTCGGCGTTTTTCTCTTGCTGGGGATGTCCCTGACGCTGGCGCTGTCGCAAAGCCTCGTGGATCCCGTGCGGCTGCTGGCAGATTCGACCCACAGGGTCTCGCAGGGCAATTTCGACGTCCGGGTGCCGGTCTTTTCCAAGGACGAGGTCGGGAGGCTGTCCGCGGATTTTAACACCATGGCGGTGGGACTCAGGGAGCGGGAATTGTTCCGGGACGCGTGCGGCAAGTATTTGAGCGAAAAGGTGGCCCAGAAGATCCTTTCCGGGGAACAGAAACTGGGAGGAGAAAGAAAATCGGCGACATTCCTGATCGCTGACATCATCGGGTTTACGTCGATGTCGGAGACGATGCCAGCGGACCGGGTGGTGAGTCTGTTGAACGATTTGTTTTCGGAAGCGGTCCGCGTCATTCAGGAAGAAAGGGGCGTGTGCGACAAATTCATCGGGGACGGCCTTTTGGCCACTTTTGGCCTGTTGGAGGAGGACGCGTTTCCTGAGAGCCGTGCAGTGCGCGCGGCGGTGAAATTGCACGATGCCGTCCAGCGGCTGAATCAGAGACGGCTTGCGCAGGGACAGGACTCCTTCCGGATTGGAATCGGAGTCCACTGCGGGGAAGTGGTGGCTGGAAACGTGGGGGCGCCGACCCGGATGCAATACACCGTCGTCGGAGACCCCGTGAACGTTACCAGCCGGATCGAGCATTTGACGCGGGAGTTGGGCGTGCCAATTTTAGTGAGCGAGGCGACCGTTCTCCGTGCGCAAACAGATTTTCGATTTGAGGCCGTCGGATCCCATCCCATACGGGGAAAGGCGCAGACGATTACGCTGTACCGCCCTCTTGGGAGTCTGCCGCAACAAAACGCGGCCGGGTGAGGCGCGCAGACGCAAGTCTCGCGGGCCGTTATGCCTTGGCGGCGGCGGGGGTTGCGCTGATTTTTCGCATCAGGCGTGATTTTAAGCGGGCGGCCTTCCGGCGATGGATGATGCCTCTCTTTGCCGCCTTGTCGATTTCCGACTGGACCAACGGAAGACCTTTCTTTGCTTCGTCCTTCTTCTCGGTCAAAAGCGCGAGCAACTTCTTGCGCATGGTCTTTATCTCGGATTTGGTTGCCCCGTTTTTCTTGCGGTTTTTCTCGGCTTGTTTCAGCCTTTTGATAGCGGATTTATGTGCTGGCATTCTTCCTCCTAAAATTGTTTAGCCAATCCCGCCGGCCTTTTACCGACCCTGCAGCATGTCTCCTCAACAAAGACGACCTCTGTTACAATAGCAATGTGAAGGCGGTATTAAACATGGTTTTGGGTAAAATTGCAAGCGTTTGTTGAGGGATATCCAGTGGATGAGAGATACGCAGCGCTGATCGAACGGGTGAAAGGATTTTCCGAGGGGCCGGGCATTTATGTCATGCGCGATGCCGGAGGCCGGATTCTGTATGTCGGCAAGGCCAAATCTCTGCGCAGACGGGTTTCGTCGTACTTCGCCCGGCCGGTGTCTTATCGCATCAAGGTGATGCTCTCCCGGGTGGACGATATCGAGACGGTCAAACTGCGCAGTGAAGAGGAGGCCCTTTTACTGGAGTGCAAATTCATCAAGGAATTCCAGCCCAAGTACAACGTGAGCCTCAAGGATGACAAGCGTTATCCGCTGGTGCGCATGGGGCTGGGGGAGACGTATCCGCGATTCTCCGTGGTCCGCATCAAGAAGAACGACAATGCCAGGTATTTCGGTCCCTTTACGGATGCCGGCGCCCTGCGCAGGGCGATGGCCTTCCTGTGCAAGCTGTTCAAAATCCGCCGCTGCAAATACCGTGAACCCGGCGTGGGGGAGGCGAGGCACTGCATGGATTACCACATCAAGGCGTGTATGGCCCCGTGCATGAAAGAGGCGGGTCCGTCGCAATACATGACGGCGGTCAAAGACGTCTGCCTGATGCTGGAGGGGCATCCACGATTTTTGCTCAGGGAAATGACCAAACGGATGAAGGTGGCATCTGCCCGGCAGGAATTTGAAAAGGCTGCCGCCTTGCGCGACCACATCGAATCGTTGAAGACCGTGGCCGGTGCGCACCCGAAAAATATTCAGTGGTACCGGCGCTCGGCCGCGCAGTTGGACCAGGGTGTAAAAAATCTGAAGGAAGTGCTGGGATTGCAGAATGAACCCCGCGTCATCGAGGCCTTCGATATTTCTAATATTTCGGGCAGCCAGGCAGTGGGTTCCATGGTGCGGTTTGTGGGTGGCCGCCCGTCCAACAAAGACTATCGGCGTTATCAAATTCGGGAGGTGTCTGGGATCGACGACTACCGGATGATGCGGGAGGTTGTGCGCAGGCGCTATGTGCGGTTGGTCGCGGAGGGAAAGCCTTTGCCGGATATGATCTTGATCGACGGGGGAAAGGGACACCTGAGTGCTGCTCAAACCGCCTGCCAAGAATTGGGGATGGCACGGATACCGATCGTCAGTATCGCCAAAGAACATGAGGAGGTCTTTTGTCCCGGCCGGTCCGATCCGTTGAATCTGAAGCGGGATGATCCGGCGCAATATCTCTTGCAGAGGATCCGGGACGAGGCGCATCGCTTCGCGATCGGCTATCATAAGGCCTTGCGATCAAAGCGGATTCGTTCGTCTGCTTTGGATGACATCCCCGGCATTGGTCCGCGCAAGAAAGCGCTGCTGTTGAACCGTTTTTTTACTGTGGAAAAAATCCGGTCTCTCGGCGTGGAAGAGCTTGCCCGTGTGCCGGGCATCGGGAAGTCTTTGGCACAGGATATCTTGAAGTCGCTCACAAAATAGGCTATAAACACAGAAGTCACAAACCCCGGAGTTTTAAAAGATATGATAGAGACCTTCTTAAAATTGATTTTCGGTTCCAAGGTCGAGCGCGACGTCCGGCGGCTTCGTCCCCTTGTGGTGCAGATCAACGAGATCGAAATATCTTACCAGGCCCTGACGGATGAGCAGCTGCGCGCCAAGACCCAGGAGTTCAAGCAGAGACTGCAGGGGGAGAACGCCGAGACGCTGGACGACATTCTTCCCGAGGCGTTTGCCGCTGTCAAAAATGCCTGCCGGCGGCTCGTAGGAAAAACCTGGGAAGTCTGCTCGCACGTGATGACGTGGGATATGATTCCTTTCGATGTCCAACTCATGGGGGGAATCATACTGCATCAGGGAAAGATTTCAGAAATGGCTACGGGCGAAGGAAAAACGCTG
>CAZGMX010000004.1:23365-29108 GCA_964526865.1 uncultured Actinomycetota bacterium
GGTGGCCACCATGCCGCTGTACCTCAATGCGCTCGCGGGCAATGGTGCGCATTTGGTTACCGTGAACGACTACCTGGCCCTACGCGACAGCCAGTGGATGGGGGAGGTCTACAAGTTCTTGGGATTGACCGTGGGGGTCATCCAAAATGCCATGGGGCCCTCGGAACGGCGGGTTGCCTACGCGTGCGACATCACCTACGGAACGAACAGTGAATTCTGTTTTGATTACCTGCGGGACAACGGCCAGGCGACCACCCGGGAAGAACAGGTCCAGCGCGGCCACCACTACGCCATCGTGGACGAAGTGGACAGCATCCTGATTGACGAGGCGCGCACCCCGCTCATCATCTCGGGGCCCTCATCGGTGTCCAGCCACCGGTACGACTCGCTCAAGGGGGTGGTGGCCGAACTCGTGCACAAACAGACACTGCTGTGCAACCGCCTTTTGAAGGAGGCCCGGGAACAATTTGAGAAAGAAGGTGTGACCGGCGAAAATGATGAGACGATCGGGGTCAAGATCTTTCAGTCCCAGCGCGGCCTGCCAAAAAACAAACAGCTGGCCAAATTGATGGAGGAGCCCTCGGTCCGCAAGGTGGTGGACCGGATGGAGCTCATGCTTTTGAGCGACATGCGCAAGGAGGAAAACCAGCGCCTGAAAGAGGAATTGTATTTCGTCATCGACGAAAAGAACAACGTGGTGGAATTGACCGAGAAGGGACGCGATGCCATTTCCCCCGGCCATCCAGACGAGTTTATTCTGCCGGACATGATCACGCTCTATCAGCAGATCGATGCCGATGAGACGAAGACGCCGGAGCAAAAAGAGGCCGACAAGGTTGTCCTCCAGCAGAGGATGGACGAGAAGGGCGAAAAGATTCACAACGTCAGCCAGCTTTTGCGGGCCTATTGCCTTTTTGAGAAGGATGTTCAATACGTGGTGCAGGACAACCGCGTCATGATCGTGGATGAATTTACGGGAAGGTTGATGCCGGGCCGGCGCTATGCCGACGGGCTGCATCAGGCCCTGGAGGCGAAGGAGGGGGTGGAGATCGAGCGGGAGACACAGACCTTTGCCACGATCACGATCCAAAATTATTTCCGGATGTACAAGAAACTTGCGGGCATGACAGGAACGGCGGAAACAGAGGCCAGCGAATTCTATCAAATCTACAAGCTCGATGTGGCGGTGATTCCGACGAATCGCCCGGTGCGGCGGGCGGATGCCAACGATGTGATCTACAAGACCAAACGCGAAAAATACAACGCCATCGTCACGGAGATCCAGGCGTGTTTCGACCGGAAACAGCCGATCCTTGTGGGTACGGTCTCCGTGGAAGTGTCGGAGGTGATCAGCCGCCTTTTGAAACGCCAGAGCATTCCGCATTCCGTGTTGAACGCGAAATACCATCAAAAGGAAGCCGAGATTGTGTCCAAGGCTGGGCTTGCCGGGGCGGTGACCATCGCTACCAATATGGCCGGCCGCGGCACAGACATCAAGCTGGGGCCCGGCGTCATGCGCCACGACGACTGCTGGATCAAGAACGGCGGGCCGCCTCCCGGCGTGAAGTGCGACAAATGCCCGGAAGGGCGGGATTACCTCAAGGAATGCTGCCGTCAGCCCCACTGCGGGTTGCACGTCATCGGGACTGAGCGGCATGAGGCTCGCCGCATCGACCGCCAGCTGCGCGGGCGCTGTGCGCGCCAGGGCGATCCCGGTTCTTCACGCTTCTATGTGTCTCTGGAAGACGATTTGATGCGGTTGTTCGGGTCTGACCGCATCGCCGGCATCATGAACCGCATCGGATTGGAGGACGGCCAGGAATTGGTGCATCCCCTTCTGACCCGTTCCATCGAAAAGGCCCAAAAGAGGGTGGAGGAAAGAAACTTTTCCATGCGGAAATACACGCTGGAATACGACGACGTGATGAACAAACAGCGCCAGGTCATCTATGAATACCGCAACCAGGTTTTGGCCAATGAGAATTTGAAGGGTCTGATCATGGAGATGCTCGACGAGGTGCTGGAGGCCAGAATCGATCAGTGGATTCCCAAAGGGACCCATCCCGAGAAATGGGATATGCCGGGTCTCCAGCGCTGGTTTATTCAGACCTTTCCCGCGGCGGCGGCCGGCGTGAGGGGCTTGGAGGACGTGTCCTCGCCCGAAGAGGCCAAGGAAAAATGTCTGGAGTGTTTGTCGGCGCTTTATCAGGCCAAGGAAAAGTATGAAGGCGAGCCGATGGTCCGCGCTATGGAGCAGTTCTTCCTTTTGACCACGATCGACAAGCACTGGAAGGAGCACCTCTACGGCATGGATGAATTGCGCGAAGGGATTCATCTTCGGGCCTACGGCCAGCAGGATCCATTGATTTCCTACAAGCGGGAAGGATTTGAAATGTTTGCCGAGATGATGGGCAGTATCAAGGAGGAGGTCGTCACCACATTTTTCCGCATGAGTTTGGCGGCTGCCCCGCGCAGGGCGCAGGCCCAAGGCCGTGGCAGGGAACGCTATGTCCACGAGGCCGTTTCCAGTTTCGCCGCGCCCGCGGCGGGCGTTGCCCCCGGGATTCCGGCGGAGGCGCCGGGTGGACTCGATGGAGTCCACGCGCAGGTGGGGGACGGTTCAGGCGGGCAGGGGGAAGGATCCCATTTGACTCCCATCCGACGGGATGTTCCCAAAGTAGGCCGCAACGATCCATGTCCCTGCGGCAGCGGCAAAAAATTTAAAAAATGCTGCGGTGTTTGATGGTCATGAGCACTGTCCAGGCCCGAACCACCGGGCGTGCTGAGTTCCATGCGTCTTTCCGGTTCTTGATCTTCAGCGGAATTGCCAGCGGTCTTCTCTTGACGCTTGCCTATCCGTCCTTCTCGCTGGCTCCTTTGGCGTGGGTTGCCTTTGTCCCTTTATTGTACGGATTGTACCAGGCGCGGGACGTGCGGGGTGCGCTGTGGGCCTCGTTTGCCGCGGGATGGGTTTTCTTTTCCCTGAGCTGTTACTGGGTGGCCCACGTCAGCGTGGAGGGGTACACCCTGTTCTGCCCATTTCTGGCGCTCTTTTTTCTTCCCTTTGGATGGATGGTCTATCATTGCTACCGGAAAGGGAAGTCGGCGATTTTTTGGGGATCCATCTTTTGGGTGGCCTCGGAATTTTTGCGCGGAAATATTCTGACCGGATTTCCCTGGAATCTCCTGTATGCCTCACAGGCAAAATTTCTGGAGCTGATTCAAATGGCGAGTGTTACCGGCGCCTACGGTGTGAGTTTCCTGGTGATCTTGATCAATTTGATGCTGTTTGAGTCGGCGCTCATCGTGCATGGTTCCCGGAAGCATCCAGGGAAAAAAAATCCGGGCAGGCCCCTTTTGATACGCTCCAAGATTCTCGTGGCCTTGGGAGTGCTTGTCACCGGAGTGGTCCTGGTGTACGGCGTGCGTGAATTGAATCGCGCCGTCCGGCCAGCCGTCTTGGACCGGGAACCGGTCCGGCTGGCGGCCGTCCAGCCCAACATCGCCCAGGAATGCAAGTGGGATCCGGCCATGCGCGCGGATATTTTAGAGCGTCTCCAGTCGTTGAGCCGGACCGCGGCAACGTCCAAGCCGATGGTGATTGTTTGGCCGGAGACGAGTGTGCCGGGAGAACTCCGAAACGAGGCGCCTCTCAAGGAGTGGGTACAGGGACTGTCCCGGGAATTGGGGTGCGCCCTGTTGATCGGTACGCAGGACTCGGAGGGATCCGATCCCCGGCGCTACTACAACGCTGCTGCTTGGATGACGCCGGAGAGGGGGATCACGGAGTCATACCGCAAAATCCATTTGGTGCCGTACGGGGAGTTCCTGCCGTTTGCCAACGTCCTGCCTTTCCTGCGCCGGATCATCCCCATCCCCGAAGATTTTACTGCGGGCTCAGATTACACCATCTTTCAGATGCGGGGGCCGTCGATGCGCTGGCGGGACCCGGACGGGACCCTTCGGTCGGAGACGTGGATGCACCGGTTTGGGGCGGTGATTTGTTTTGAGGACACGTTTGCGGATCTGTTCCGGAAGTTTTGCTCCCACCATCTGGACTTCATGGTGAATCTGACCAACGACGCGTGGTTCAAACAGTCCGGGGCCGCCATGCAGCATGCGAACAGCGCGGTGTTTCGCGCTGTGGAAAACCGCATCCATTTGCTGAGGGCCACGAACACCGGCTACACCTGTTTGATCGATCCGTACGGGCGCGTCCAGGCGGATGTGCGGGAGGGCAGCAACATCTTTGTGCCCGGCGTGCTGGTTGCCGATTTTGTGCCGCTGCGAATGAAATCCCTGTACAATCAGAAAGGCGACCTGATGGCGCAGGGGTGCATCATGCTGGCGTTGTTTCAGATTTTTCTGGTGGTCAGGGCGGTGATTAAGAAATAGTCGTCATGTCCGCCTGAGATGGCAAACAAAAAAAACAATGTCATCGCGAGCGAGTCGGAGACGGGTGTGGCGATCTCGTTGGTTGAACAGGACCTTCGAGATTGTCCGCCACTGAAGCGTTGGCGGACTCCTCGCAATGGCTGGTGTGTTTTAAAGAGAGGGTCTATGGCCGATCCATTGATTGAGCGTCTCAAGAGTTTGGGCAAACGATACGAGGAAATGAGAGGTTTTCTTTGACGTGCCGGGCAAACAGGCCCGGCTTGAAGAATACAACGCCCAGATGGCCGGGGATAATTTTTGGGCGGACAATCTCAAGGCCAAGGAAATCATAGACAAGGCCAACGAACTCAAAGTCTGGGTGGATCCCTGCGACAAGATCGTCAAAGGGCTGCGCGATGCAGAGGAACTCATCCACCATTTTGCAGGGGAGTCCCTGGATTCGTCCCTGACGGCGGAATTGACCCAGGAACTGGATGTTTTGGAAAAGGATATCGCTGCGCTGGAATTCAAGAAGATGCTCGGCGGTCCCCTGGACACCCACAACGCCATCCTGAGCATCAACGCGGGGGCCGGCGGGACGGAGTCCTGCGACTGGGTGGAGATGCTCCTGCGTATGTATGCCCGTTACGCCGAGACCAAGAAGTTCCAGTCGGAGATCATCGACATCCTGGCGGGGGAAGAGGCGGGGATCAAGAACGTCACGATGATGGTCCGAGGCAATTATGCCTACGGCTATTTAAAGGCCGAACGCGGCGTGCACCGGCTGGTGCGCATTTCCCCGTTTGACTCCAACGCCCGGCGACATACGTCTTTTGCGTCCGTGGATATTATTGCCGAAGTGGACGACGATATCGACGTGCAGGTCGACGAGAAGGACCTGCGTATCGACACCTACCGGTCCAGCGGCGCGGGCGGTCAAAAGGTGAACAAGACGGACTCCGCCGTGCGGCTGACGCACCTGCCCACGGGCATTGTGGTGGCTTGCCAAAACGAGCGCTCCCAACACAAGAATAAAGCGACCGCCATGAGGATTTTGCGCGCCCGCCTGTACGAGCGACAGCTCCAGGAAAAAAAGGACAAGCTCGCCAAGGAGTACGGCCAAAAAATGGATATCGCATGGGGGAGTCAAATCCGCTCGTATGTCCTGCACCCCTACCAGATGGTGAAGGATCACCGGACCGACGTGGAGACCGGGAACACCACCGCCGTTTTGGACGGCGATCTGGATGCCTTCATCGAGGCCTATCTGAAAACATAGTGATAATGGTGATAGACGTCATCGCGAGCGAGTCGGAGACGAGCGTGGTCCCGTCTGCATCGTCATTGCGAGCTCCCTGCCAGCGGCAGG
>CAZGMX010000004.1:29118-38678 GCA_964526865.1 uncultured Actinomycetota bacterium
TGTGAAGAATTTGGGGGTGTTTGGGCAGGATACGACGCTCAATGTGAAAATTCCTGCATTTCATTATGAGCAGACCGTCGAGATTGCTTCGTCCGCCGCTAAAGTGTTGGCGGACTCGCAATGACGAGTTGTATGGTGAGAGTTCTTGTAACGGGAGTGCCCATCTTTTGAAACGATTCCACCGGTATAGGCACATTGTTTTTTTTGCGGCCGTTCTGATGTGGGCGGCGGCGGTGCTGCCTGCCGCCGCCGAAGAAGAAGGCGGATACTTTTTGAAGAAAGGCAACGAATATTACCGCGCGGGGAAGTGGGATCAGGCGATCGAACAATACCAGCAGGCCTTGAAGATAAATCCCGTACATCTGGGAGCCCGCCACAATCTGGGGCTCGCGTACCAGTCAAAAAAAGATTTTGCCCGTGCCATTGAGGCATTTAATAAGTTGAAAGAGGTGGACCGCTTATTTGTGCCCGCGTATATCAATCTGGGATTGGTTTATACGCAGAAGGGATGTTACAAGGAGGCCCAGCGCGAATATCAAGAAGCGATTTCCATCGAACCCAACAACCTGGTGGCCTATTTGAATTTGACGGCGGTGTTTGCCAAGCAAAAAGATTATGCGCGCGCCTTTCGGATTGCCCGCAGGGGATTGGCAATCGAGCCGGCCAGCCCGCACATTCATCTGCTCATGGCGAACATGTATTATTTGATGAAAAAATATGCGCCCGCAAAACGCGAATATCTCAAGGTTCTCAAAATTCAGTCCGATGTCCTGCCCGCCCGGATGGCACTGGCACTGTCGCTGGCACATCTGGGGGAATACGACCGGGCCCTCTCGCAGATGCAGATCGTAAAGAATCTGGATCCTGTTCTTCCAGACATCCCCTGGGTCACCGGCCAAATCTATGCCCTTCGCTTTCGCGCAGAAAAAAAGAATTGGAAAGAGGCCGTGGAACAGTTGAAGCTGGCGGCAAGCGGGAATCCGGACGATATCGAAATATGCCGTGAATTTGCCGATATCCTGGCTGCCAATTCGCAATATACGCAAGCCCGCAAATACTATCGGCGGATTCTGGATAATCCGAAGGTCAGTGTGGAAGACCGGAAGGAAATCGAGTCCATTTTACAATCCTGGCCGAAGGACGAGGTCAAAGGCAAGACTCCTGCGACCAAATTGCCGGCGGCTGCCAAGCCCGAATCAAATCCCAGGCAAAAATAATCAGAAAAACCGTCGGGATTGTCCGCCACTGAAGCGTCGGCGGACTCGCAATGACGGTACTCCAGCAGTCGGCTAATTTTTAGATTCGATGGCGCGGAGGATCTGCTCGCACAGCTGGGGCAGGCTGGGGTCCCGGGCGCCCATGACGACGACAGCATCTCCTGGCCGTGTTTCCTTCATGACGCACCGTGATATTTCTTCGCGCGTGGGAAGGTAGCGCACGGAAGATGTGGTCTGCGATGATTTGATTCCTTCGACCAGGTCTTGTGCGTGGATGGAGCGCTCCGCGGTTCCTCCGGCGTCAAAGATGTCGGGCAGGATCAGCCGGTCTTCGCGGCGCAGAATCCTGGGAAACAGCAATTCCAGGTCTTTTTTCATGAAGCGCGCCGGGCCGAAGCCATGCAGTTGGAAAACAACCACAATACGGGAGAAAAAATTCTGCAGGGTGCCGAGGGTTGCTTCTATTTTCGCGGGGTTGTGCGCGAAATCATCAAAAACGAAAACACCCCCGGCCTTGCCCTTTAACTCCATGCGCCGCCGTACTCCCTGAAAAGATTCCAAAGCGCGTGCCGCATCGGCAAGTGGAATGCGAAGCGCTTCGGCGGTGGTGAGCGCGGCCAGGGCATTGGAGATGTTGTGTTTTCCTCCGGGCATGATTTTGCACGGGACTCCTTTCCAGTGGATGAGGGTGCTGTCAAAAGAAACATGATCGATCGTCAGGGGAAACCTGGACGTGTCTGTTCCAAACCACAGTATCTCTTTATCTGGCAGGCGCAGGGTCTGAATCGTGGGGCAGTCCGCATTGAGGACCAGGATTTGTCTGGTCTGCTCCAGGAATTGTGAGAAGAGGACCGCGAGTTCTTCCACCGGTTTGTGGTCCTTGGTGATGTTGGTGACCACACTGAGTTTGGGGTGAAATTCCAAAAAACTACTGTCGCTCTCGTCTGCCTCCGCGCAGAAATAGGGTCCCGTGCCGCAGTACGCGTTTGCCAGGGCGGGACAAGACTCATGTCCGATCAACATGGCGCCGCCGTAATATGTGGGGTCTTTTCCCAGAGTTCGCAGCATAGTGGCGACCATAGCGGCCACAGTGGATTTTCCGCTTGTGCCGGAAATCGCGATGCCAAACCGCTGGTCAAAAAACTGTGCCAGGAGGGCTGCCCGCCGTATGAGAGGAATCTTGAATTTCAGAGACCGCGCAATATCGGGATTGGTGGATTCTACCGCGGTGGAAAAAACGGCCGCATCCATGTTGGCTCCAATGCCCGAGCCGTCCTGGGGGAAAATCATAATTCCCAGAGATGCAAGGGCTTGACGCAAGTCTGATTGCTGCTGACGGTCGAACGATCGGTCCGAACCGCTAACCTCATGCCCAAAGGCCCGGGTCAGATGCGCCAAAGCGCTCATCCCGCTGCCGGCGATTCCGATAAAATGGTATCTCATTTGTGCGGGAAAAATTGTTCTCGAGCCACATCCCTCGGGCTCTTTTATTGCCGTATTGAAAAGAATCTGCTACATTCATAATATCATGTCTCACACAGAATATATCAAGCCAAAGGCTTTGTCAAAAGGGGATACGATCGGCATCATTTCTCCCTCCAGCCCATTCTACAGCCAGAGCATAAGAAATGGCACGCAACACTTGCGCCGGCTGGGGTTTAGGGTTAAAATACTGCCGACTATTTTCGAGCCGCGCAGGTATGATTTGCGTGAGGACAAAGCCAAGGCCGGTGAGATTCACGCGATGTTCAAGGATCCCCAGGTGAAGGCAATCTTTTGCGCCAAAGGGGGATATGGATGCATCCGCTTATTGCCGCATCTGAACGCTGAACTAATCCTATCCCACCCCAAAATATTCATGGGATACAGCGATGAGTCGTTTCTCCTAAATTATCTGATCCGTACCTGCCGCATGGTGTGTTTTCATGGTCCCATGGTGGTGGGGGAGATCACGAAAGACATGCCACAGGGGAAACAAAAGAAGATGCTTTCGGTTCTGACGCAAAAGCGTTCGTTGGGGAAACTGACGCACAAGAACATTCAGACGATCAAAAAAGGAAAGGCTACCGGCACCCTGTTGGGCGGCTGTCTGAGTTCTCTGGTGCGAATGCTGGGCACGCCTTACGAAATCGATACGACCGGGTCCATTCTTTTCTTGGAGGATGTGTCCGAGACGCCGATCGATGTGGAGGAAATGTTGTTTCAACTGAAGATTGCCGGTAAGCTGGCTGGTGTGCGTGGCATCGTTTTTGGACAGATGGTTCACTGCGGAAGTCAGACGCAATTGATGCAGCGCATTCAAAATACGCTGGGGGACTTGAAAGTGCCCATGGTGTTTGGTTTTCCATCCGGACACAGTTTTTCCAACATCACTCTGCCGTTGGGGGTGCGCGCGACACTGGATGCCGACATTCCTGCGCTCACGATCCGCGAAGCGGCAGTGGTTTGATCCAGGCCATATGAAAACGACGGTTCTTCCTCTCTCGACGAACACGTTCCTGGCGGCTGTTCTGGCATGCCTTTTGGTTCTCCCCTGCACGGGTTATGGAGCCGAGGCCGCCCCTGCTGTGCCGCCCGCCCGTGCCTGGCAGAAGGCGATGAAGTACGCCGAAGTGTCAAAAATCAAGACGCAACACAGGCTGGTAAGCGCCGCCATCGCGTTGTTGTCCGACGCGCGGGCTCAATTGCTTGCTATTCACAAGCGATGGCCATACTACCGGCGTCTACAGATGCTCAGCGGCATCCGCGGCATCGAAAAACAGAGGGCGTCCCTGTACAAAATCGTGGCGGAGCAAGGGTTGGTTGAGTACAAGGGGCGTTTCTATCGCTTTGAACAAATTCTGCAGACCCAGCAACTCCAGCAGGAGAGGGCAGCCAAATGGCTCAAGCTGTTAAAGGCCCAGGAGCAGGCGCGAAAATTCGAGATAGATCGTATGCAGAAAGAGGAATCCAAGCAGCAAATTCAAGAGCGAAAGATTCAGAGGGATCGCGCGTTGATAGAACGTCAGAATGCCCAACAGAGAATCCAACGCACGCAGCAATACCAGCAGAGGCAGGAGAAGATAAACAAATTGATCACACTGCAGGATGAGCAAAGCAAGCGGCGGGACTGACCGCTTTGTTGGAGATCGTATCGATGCACAAGAAATTGGAAAATAATCACACCGGCATGTCTCCCAGGATGAAGGGGGCGGGACTTGCGTCAGTGCAGAACTATCTGGATATCGCCGATGTCATGATCGTGGAAATCGATGCCCTCGGACGGGTTCTGCTCATCAATCAGAAGGGCTGCAGAATCCTGGGATACAAGAGAGAAGATGTTGTCGGCAAGAACTGGTTTGATCATTTTTTGCCGGCGCGCTTGAGAGAGGAAGTTGCGGGCTATTCCAGAAAACTACTGCAAGGGAAAATCAGACCAGGCGGCTATTTTGAAAATCCTGTCCTGACCAAGAGCGGGAAGGAGCGTATTCTCAAGTGGCACAACACCATCCTGAAAGATTCGGCGGGAAAAATCATCGGCCATCTCAGTTCCGGTCAGGACATCACGGAATGGAAAGATGCTCAAGCGGCACTGCGAAAAAGTGAGGCGCGGTTCAAGAGGGTAGCCGATTCCAACATGATTGCGTTGGCATTCTGGGACGCCCATGGAAGAGTCTTGGAGGCCAACAATGCCTTTTTGAACCTCATCGGCTACAGCAGGAGAGAACTGAAGGAAAGAAAAATCCGGTGGCGGGATCTTACCCCCGCGGAATTTATTCCCTTGGACGACAAGGCCCTCAAGCAGATGCAGGAGACCGGGGTGTGTGCTCCATATGAAAAAGAATCCGCAAAGACGGGAAGCGTATCACGGTCTTGATTGGTGCCGCCCTTTTGCATGGATCCCAAGAAGAGGGAGTCGCGTTTGCGCTGGATATCACCAAACAGAGACAGTTTCAAGAACAATTTGTACGGGCGCGTGAGGATTTGGAGGTGCGGGTTCAGAAACGCACAATGGAACTTGCCAGGATCAATGTTGCCCTGCAGGAGGAGATCGCCATGAGGGAAGAAGCCCAGAAGGTGCATCGGGAGTCTGAGTACAAAATCCGGATAATTCAGCGTCAAATCGAGTTTGTGCTTGGTGCAACGAAGACAGGGCTCGATATCATTGACTCCAAATTCAATCTCCGTTACGTCAATTCTGAGTGGCAAAAAATATATGGAAAAACGGAGGGAAGAAAATGTTATGAATATTTTATGGGCATAGACAAACCCTGTCCTGCCTGTGGAATCCCAAAGGCTTTGGCGACCAAACAGCCGGTGGTTTCCGAAGAAATTCTTGTGCGCGAAAACAACCGCCCCATCCGCGTTACGACCATTCCCTTTCAGGACGAAAACGGCGAATGGCTCGTGGCGGAAGTCAATGTGGATATTTCTGGCACCCGAAAGACTGTTCCAGAGCCTGTTCCTCCTTCCAGTTGACAAGACTTACAATGTGGTATCACCCCTTTCGTGGGCGCTTCGCAGGTCTTTTTCTGGTATTTCTTAAACCATTGACAAATCAGATATTATGCTGTACAATAACCCTCGAATGGGGTGCATTGTTCCCGATTCGAGGGTTCGGCCTATATGGATATGAAAGTTGCCGTTGCAAAAAAAAGCACGTGTAGATTTCTAAATATTTTACTTATTGCGATATTCCTTTGCTCCGGTTTATCCCTGACTCCCCAGAGTTTCGCTGTCCATTGCCTGGCGCCTAAGTCTGCCTTCTCCACGCATCGAGTTGTGCGAACGGCGCCGGGCAGTCCTATCCATGAGGTGACTATCGGAAATAATGAAACGGAAGCCTCTCGTCTTCAGGCGCGCCGGATTGCCGGCGCGATCATGGAGGCAATCAAAGATCACGGCATGGCCTACATCATCCTGGCGACCGGCGATACGCCCAAGAAGGTCTATGAAATCTTGACGACGGACCGGGAGTTTCGCGCCATCCCCTGGGACAAAGTCCGTGTCCAGATGCTGGATGAGTACGACTCTGTCACGTTTGATTATCACGCCTACATCGATCGGCACATCATGGAGCCTCTGCGCCAGAGAGGGGCGCCGCTTCCCAAGATATGCCTGTTGGGGCGGGCGGCGAAGGCACGGTCTGCCCTTTGCGGAAATTTTGCAAAATATGTCAGGGGGATCGGATTGCTCGATCGCGCCAGATCGTTTTTCTTGAGGGTCTATCTGAGCGGTTTCCGGCCCGCGGTTTTGGACCGGTTCCTGTATGAAATTCGGGTTTTGCATTATGAAACAAAAGGGATTGTGACCATTCCCTACGATGAACTGGACAGCCATCGCGATTCCATTTTTCACCTTGCTCCTGAAGGCCGCCCCGACTATGCCTTCTTGGGTGGTACGGGCGCAAGCTGGGTGGATAAAGATGGCAATCTGCGCGGGGCGCATGTGGCATTCATTGAAGAGGGGACCTATCCGCGCGATACCGGCCGGCACAGGAAACTGGCGCAATCCACCCTGTTGGACAATAGCGATGATGAGGCTGTGAAGGCGGGCGCGACGCACGCCTTTTCGCAGACGCCCGCCGACATCCGCAAGGCCAGAAAAATCGATATGCTGTTGTTGAACATAGCCAAAGTTGCCACAACGGCATTGCTCTCAGATGGCATCCTGCAAGGTCCTGCCGCCATGCTGCAGCTGGCCGGGCACCCCGATTGGAATATCACGACGGTGCCTGCGGTGGCCTCTCTAAGCGATCATCTCTCGCAGTACGTTGATCCCAACGACGTCAAACACTTCCGCCATGCAGGGATGGCAGCGTATGTGAAACTCAATCTGAAAAAGGGACACGACAATGTCGCTATTCCGGCCCACATCGCGAGGGCTGAGGGAATCAACACGAATGCGTTGATTGAACAAATTCGCAGGGAGCAAGAGGCCGGTGTGGAGCCGGCGCTTGTCCAATCGCTAATTGCCAACAAGGCGCGCAGGGATGAATTTTATGTCCAGGACGCGCAGACGAAAGAGCCCGTGCGGTTCTATATGGTAAATTCGGGGAAATTATCAGGGGATGAGAGCAGATTTGTTGCGAAGGGCCTTGAAGATTGGACCAGCTATGAGGGTGCTACAGTGGTGAATCGATACAAATTCGATGTGATTATCTCATGGCTAAGGTTTCCCTTCCCGCGATTGCGCTGGCTGTTCTTTGGCGACTTCTATGATCCCATCATTGTCATGTCCAAAGATGGCGCCGTGGAAGGCGTTATCATCTACGGCACAACGATGGGCGACATGCAGGCTGTTCATATAGAGGTTGCACCGTGGAATAGGAGAAAGTTGGAAGAAAACAGAAAATATCAGGCTGTGGGGTCACAGATGATCTATCACATGTTCAAAGATTTTGGGATACGTTCGGATTTTGACGAAGAACGCACACCAGATTTTGACAACAAGACCAAAGTGGCATTCACAGGCTTGAGCGATGAAATGCATGGAATGTTTGCCAAACACAATTTGGACAAAGGTGCACAGTGGGAGGAATCATATCTTCCTCCCAGCCTGGAACCGTGGTGGGTGATTCCCTTGGATTCGCGGATGAGTATGATCCGTTTTATGCAGGCGCAGGAGGCGTTGATGGCAAGCGCGCGACAAAAAATTGCGGCAAGGACCCAGCCACCTTTCCCAGGATCTGTAGCAGCATTCCCCAAAAACCCAGGCCTAAATGGGGCCAACCCCCTGGAAGAAGCGGCGTAGTTCCGACCGCGTCATTGCGAGGCGCGAAACGCCGCGGCTGCAAGTCCGCCGGCGCTTCAGTGGCGGGCAATTCCGTTTGATTATAATTGACGTGGGGATCGGGTTGGCTCCAGTGACCCCAACATATTGTGCAAAGATTTCCTCCCCCCTTGTGGGGGAGGTTAGGTGGGGGGTGCTTACACATCAGGGAATCCCCCCATCCCAGCCTTCCCCCCAAGGGGGGAAGGAGCCACTGCTTTACGGCGACTACATATAGAGTGACAACTAGAAACAATCCGATACCCATGATAATTAATCTGCGAGATTACCCGCCACTGAAGCGTCGGCGGACTTACAGCTTCGTCGGGCTATGCCCTCCTCGTAATAATGGATTACCCAGCGTCGCCCTTCGGGCTCGTGATGACGGTCCCCATTTGTTAGTGCGGCAAAATCGGAAAAGAGATATCATCTCAATCTTGTGTCTATTTATGCCCGGATGGGCATGGAAGGGGTGGGGCTATGCAAATACAGGCAAAGGCCATCAAGCAGGCGGGTAAATTGCTGGACAGTCCGGCAGACGCCGTGGTGACGCTGTTTTTTCAGGAAGAGGTTGCCGGCAACAAGGCCGAGAAGACGGTTTTGCGAGAATTGGATGAACGGGTGGCCCGGATTTTTAAGCCGCTGGAGGGAAAAGAATTCCACGGCAAAAAAAATGAAATTTGTGTAGTTCCCACGCTGGGAAAATTGACTGCCGGCCGACTAATTTTTGCAGGTCTGGGGAAAAAGTCGGAATTCAAAACGGATGCCATCCGGCAGATTGCGGGCCTTGTGTCCAAGGTTGCGCGTCGCCTGCAGTTGGAAACCATCCTGTGGGACGGAGACACGCTTAACCGCCTACCCTCCGACACCGAAGAACTGTTTGGGGCTCTGGCCGAAGGCCATGTACTGGGCGCGTACCGGTACGATAAGTATAAGACGGAATCAAAGGACAAAGAGGGGGCCAAGCTGGTTTTGAAGACGGTGGACGTGCTGGTGAGCAGTGGAAAATTGCTTGCCGAAATCCAGGAAGCGATTGGCGAGGGCGTGGCTGTTGCGCAGGCCGTCAATTTTACCCGGGACCTGGTCAATGCGCCGGCGTGTGAAGTGACTCCTTCTGTTTTAGCCAAGGCGGCGCAGGACATGGCCAAAGAGCACAAGCTGGAATGCCATGTCCTGGGCAGGGCTCAGATGCACAAGTTGGGGATGAACGCTCTGCTGGGCGTGGCTCAGGGCAGCGAACAGGAACCCCGGTTCATCGTGTTGGAGCATCGGGGAGGGAAATCGTCCGGCGGTCCCGTTGTTCTGGTGGGCAAAGGCATCACGTTTGATTCGGGCGGCATTTCCATCAAACCTTCCGATGGCATGGAGAAAATGAAATACGACATGGCGGGGGCGGCGGCTGTGATCGGCGCCATGCGTGCTGTGGCGCAGCTGCATTTGCCGGTTCATGTGGTGGGTCTGGTTCCGGCCTGCGAGAATCTACCCAGCGGAAGCGCCGTCAAGCCCGGCGATGTCGTCAGGGCGCTCAACGGCAAGACCATTGAAGTTCTCAATACCGATGCCGAGGGCCGGCTGATTTTGGCTGATGCCTTG
>CAZGMX010000005.1:0-30844 GCA_964526865.1 uncultured Actinomycetota bacterium
GGTGCGGATGCAGCGTTGCTCAAATGCCACCGTATTTATGGCATCGACCACTAAGTCGAATGATTGATCTAGACGGCGTTTTTTTATTTGGAAGGGAACGGGTATGAAGAGAATACTTTTATTTGTTTTGCCTATCCTGATCATTGTGTCTGTCGTCTTTACCGTTTTTGGGATTTTTCAAGTGCGTTTTGAGCAAGAGAAACTTTTTGATGATTTGAAACGCAAGGCAAAACATATTGCGGAAAGCATGGAGCTGTCCGTAAAACACGTCTTGATAAACAATGACTTAAAAAGCGCGAATTATCTGGCGGAAAGATTTGAGAGACGGGAAAGACTGCAGGGGTGTGTTATTTATAACCAGGAAGGTGAAATCCTGGCCATCACAAAGAGGTTTGCCGCATGGAAAGAAAAAGAAAAACCTTATTTGAAGGACATATTGACGAATCGAACGGAGCGCAGCGAACTCGAGAGATTTAAAGAACATCCTGTTTTTAGTTACACGATGCCCGTCATAGACGACGGGGGAAATGTCATGGGTATGGTTGAAATTATTTATGACACCTCCTATCTATTCAACAGACTGGCAGATCTTTGGAGACGCATAAGCGTGACCCTCACCGCATTGGTAGTATTAATATTCATCATGTCTTTTTTTCTGTACAAACAGATTTTTGTGATGCCTGTCCAACGTTTGACGGAATGGTTTTCGCACTATCAAAAAGGAGAAATCAACGAGCGGCATCCTGTCAGTGAAAAAGGCGAGCTGGGCAAGCTTGCCAGCGAGGTGGAACAGGTTGCCCTCAGTCTGCGGGTGGCACGAAGGAGTCTCTCCGAGGATGCTGCCGTGCGTTTGGAGAAGGAGGAAACATGGACAGAGGCAAAATTAAAGAACCTGATTCACGCAAAACTAGGCGACAATGCCCTCTATGTTGTGTCGAACAGGGAACCCTATATGCATGTGATGGATGAAACGGGAGGTGCTGTTAAATGTTTGAGACCCGCCAGTGGTGTTGTGACCGCAATACATCCCATCTTGTGCGCATGCGGCGGAACATGGATCGCTCACGGCGCCGGCAGCGCCGATAAGATGTTTGTAAACTCCAGGAACAAATTGGGTGTCCCGCCTGAGGACCAGCGGTATATTCTAAAAAGGGTCTGGCTCTCTAAAGAGGAAGAGGAAGGATACTACTATGGTTTTTCCAATGAGGGGCTTTGGCCGCTGTGCCATAACACGCACACACGCCCCATCTTTAGAGAGACGGATTGGCGTCTGTATAAGAATGCAAATCAGAAATTTGCCGACAGCATTTTGGAAGAATTGCCTTCAAAGCACCCTTTTGTATTCATACAGGATTATCACTTCACCTTGCTGGGTAAAATGATCAAAGAAAAACGGCCCGATGCGGTCCTGGCCTTGTTCTGGCATATCCCGTGGCCGAATCCGGAGAGTTTTTCGATATGTCCATTCCAGGAAGAGATTCTCGACGGTATGTTGGGGTGCGATTTGATCGGTTTTCATGTGCAGAGCCACTGCAATAATTTTCTGGACACTGCGAATAGACTGCTTGAGTCGCGCGTGGACACCGAAAAATTCAGCGTGGTGCGGTTTGGCAAGAAAACTTTTGTCCGGCCGTTTCCGATAAGCATAAACGGCCACGCTGACACCGCCGGCGGTGAGGCCAAAGCGGCCGAAGACATCGATAAATTAAAAAAAGAATACGATCTTCAGGGTAAGATCGTGGGCATCGGCGTGGACAGGATTGATTATACCAAGGGCATTGTGGAAAGGTTTTTGGCCCTCGACAGATTTCTGGAGAAATATCCACAATACAGGAAAAAAGTTGTTTTTATTCAGATTGGCGCCCCCAGCCGCGTGCACATCAAACGCTACCACGACCTGATCGGAGAGATCGACGAATTGGTGGAAAAAATAAACTGGAAGCACCTCGATGGAAATTGGAAACCCATCGTTTATCTAAAAAGGCACTTTTCAAGCAACGAGATAACCCCGTTTTATAAAATGGCCGATTTTTGCGTCGTGAGTTCACTGCACGACGGAATGAACCTTGTCTCCAAAGAATATGTCGAGGCAAAAAAAGACTTGAACGGCGTTTTGATCTTGAGTCAGTTCACCGGCGCGGCCAGGGAGTTGACGGAAGCCATTCCAATCAATCCGTACTACGTTGAAGAATTTGCCGACAGTATCCGGTCTGCCGTCGAGATGCCGGCCGAGGAAAAAAGAAGACGGATGGCAAAGATGCGCACGATGGTGGCGGAAAATAATATCTACCGTTGGGCCGCGAATATTGTCACGGAACTGCCGGGACTGAAAAAAATTTAACGGCGGCCTTTCAAGGCCGTTGGGGAAGCGGAGGGGGCGGTGAGCGATCTGTTCCGGCTCTGGGGCGATGTGACGGGCAGGATGACGCGGGCAGCAAGGGTGTTTCTCTTTTTTGATTTTGACGGGACGCTCGCGCCGGTTGCGCCGCGTCCGGAAATGGCGGCGTTGGATGAGAAGACAAGAGAAAGCCTGCGCAGGCTCAGTAAAAAACAGGCTTGGACGGTGTCAATCGTCAGCGGTAGAGGATTGGAGGACCTCCGGAAGATGGTTGGCGTCGAGGATATTGTGTTTGTGGGCAATCATGGTTTTGAGGTCAAGGGCCCAGGGCTGGAATATGTCCATCCCGGGGCAATGGCGTGCAGACCCGCAGTGGAAAATGTCCTAAAAATACTGGAACAAGACCTTCGTGAAATACAGGGGGTATTCATCGAGGACAAGGTCTATTCACTGAGCGTCCATTACCGCCAGTGCGCACCGGGCAATATCCCCCGTGTCGGGGAAATCGTGGAGCAGGCATCACAACAATCTTGCGCCAACAATCATGTGCGGGTGACACCAGGGAAAAAGGTGTTTGAGATCAGGCCGCTGGCGGACTGGCACAAGGGGCGCGTCATCGAGTGGCTCTTGGACCGTTGGATAGAAGATCCAGCCCAGGAATCCATTGCCTGGTACGTCGGCGATGACCAGACCGACGAAGACGCGTTCAAAGCCGTAAAGAAACGGGGGGGCATAACGGTCTTGGTGGGCGCGGGGAATCCGCAGTCGGCGGCACAATACACGCTGACGTCTCAGAACGGCATGCAGGAACTTTTGTCGCGATTGGAGTCGGCATGGACGCATTGACACGGGCCGCCGAACCGTTTAAGTTCTGCTCACGCCTGCACCTCAAAGAATTGACGGGGCTGAAGGCCGCAAATCTCACACAGCTGGTGTCGATGATCAAAACGGTGCCGGGATCCGTGGTGTATCACCACACGCATCATTTTCTTCAACAACACCAGTACCTCGTTCCCGAGCCCCCGAACGATTTTGCCTACTGGGTTGAGCAGGCCCTCGGCTACCGGGATTTGGCCGAAGACCTGGCGAGTGTCAACACCTGTGAATACCATTCCATCCGGGCGCTGAGGGAGCAGATCGTCTCAGTGATAGAACGCTATTTAAAGAGGGACAAGACGTCGCGCGAAGCCGGCGAAGGGGAAGAATTTCATTTTATCAGATCGGTCAGTTTTGTCTTCAGGACTCCGTACGAGGCATATGATTTGAAGGAATTTCAAGACGTTGTAGAAAAAATCACGATCGATGCGATTTATTTTCACATGTTTGAGTCGCGTCTGCGACTGGAGAAAGGCGTGAACGACTTTTCAAACTGGATGCGGAACGAATTGTCGGAGTTTGAACTGGCCGAGAGGGTGGACCAGCTGGATCCGTACACCCACACCATGGAAGGACTGCGTAACAAAGTGGTGGCCCTCATCCAGGAATACATCCCAAAGGGCTAGGACCATGATCCCCACACTGCGCGAATACGAGCCGATCGCCGGAAGGAACAACATTGCGGAGCTGAAATTGCTCGGCCGGAATCTTTCCGGAAAGGTGATACAGAACATCAATTCCACGGCGGTCGGCGGAGGGGTCGCGGAGATCCTGCACCGGATGGTTCCTCTCCTGTGCGAACTGGGTGTCGATACGCGCTGGGATGTCATCAAGGGCGGCGAGGAATTTTACAACGTCACCAAGAAATTTCACAACGCACTGCACGGCAGAAAAGAATGTATCACGAAAGATATGTATAAAATATTTTTAGAGAACGGCAGGGAAAATCTGGGGGCGACAAAGCTCTACGGCGATATTATCTTTATTCACGATCCCCAGCCGATCACGCTCATCGACAAAAAGGAGCAGATGAACAGCAAGTGGATTTGGCGGTGCCACATTGATGTGTCGCGGCCGGATCCCGGCGTATTTGATTTCCTCGCGCCGTATATCGAAAAATATGACGCCTCCGTCTTCTCGGCTCCCCAGTTTTCGCGGGAACTGCGTATCCGTCAGTTTCTTATATCACCGTCGATCGACCCTTTGAGCAGGAAAAACATGGAGTTGTCCGAAGAAACCATAACGCGGGTTCTTGACTCATATGGATTGAATCGAAAATTGCCCATGATCACACAGATATCCCGGTTCGATTATCTTAAAGACCCTGTCGGGGTTATAGAGGCGTTTAAACTGGTGAGAAAAAACAACAGATGTCAGCTGGTGCTGGCGGGTGGAACGGCGACGGACGATCCGGAATCGGAAAAGGTTTTGGCCGAAGTGATGGAAAGGGCGGAAGGCAATCCCGACATCCATGTCCTGTTGATTCCGCCCGGTAGTGACATCGAAATCAACGCGCTTCAACGCGCCTCCAGCGTGGTGGTGCAGAAATCCATCCGAGAAGGGTTCGGGTTAACGGTCGCCGAGGCGCTCTGGAAGGGCAAACCCGTGGTTGCCTCCAACGTCGGCGGAATTCCATTGCAGATCAAGCACAAATACAGCGGGCTTTTATGCCGGTCGGTGGAGGGCGCCGCATACATGATAAAGCAGCTGCTGCATGCCCCCGATTACGCCAAACGGCTGGGCGAGAATGGGCGAGAGCATATACGCCAGAATTTTCTTCTCACCCGGCATTTGCGGGAGTACATGCTGCTCTTTCTGGCGCTTTATCATGAGGACGACATTGTGTATTTGTAGCAATATTTGCCCGCCAATTTGGTCCGCCCCAACGATGGGGCCGGTCACGCCCGCTCGCGGGTCCGGAACGTTGAACCGCCACTAAGTGGCTCCGTCCAAAGATTTATTTGCCGGAAGCGGAATATCCAACAGCGGGTGTTTCGACCAGCCCTGATAATCGAAGTGCCACCATTCGGCGGGGATGGGGCAAAAACCCTCCTGGATCATGGCCTGGTCCAGTATCTTGCGGTTGCGGATCGCATCGGGCGGGAGATTCCTGTACGTCCGTCCGGCCCTTTCGGAAAAATCGTCAAATCCCGTGGGCATGGCGACATCGTTTCCTTTCAGATCTGTCAGCGTCACATCGACCGCCATGGCGCGGTTGTGGATGGAACCATATCGGGGATTGGCCACGTAGCGCTCATCCGGCACGATTTGCCACAACCGTTTTTGCACGGAATAAGGCCGGTATGCGTCAAATACTTTTAGCCGGAAGCCCCTTGTCCCTAATGATTGATTGGCCCGCACCAGGGCCATGGCTGCCTCTCGTTGAAGAAAGGCGCGGGCTGATGGATAGATTTTCTTGCCTGTAAAATTATTTTCTGTCGCGTAGCGGATATCCAGCCCGATGCTGGAATCCAGTTCTGCGATGTCAATGAGAGCCACTTCTGGATGGCTTTCAACGCGCATCTGGCGGTAGGAAGAGGGGAAAGAGAAGGGGATTTCCCTAGGCTGGACTGCACAAGAGGCCAGCACACAGACAAGGATAAAAGCACTGCACGACTCGATCTTGATTTCCATGTTTTTTATCATACCCGTTCCCATTCCATAATTGTCCAAATAAAACTAATTCAAACATTTTTGAACATTGCCGGCCGAATATTTTTTTAGGCGCACTCTGCAAGTCTCCCTGGCATCCACAATTGTATTGTTTCTATAATTGCGCAAACAGTGGCATGCCTATTGCTCCCCTCACGACAGCGTTGTAAACGGTTGTGTGCCAACTGGGATCGCAGGGTCAATAGAGGGGGGGGATATGAATATTAAGAAAATGTCGGTCATCGTATTTATTGTCACTGCCATTCAGACGACAGTTGTGTTCTCCGGCACGCTCTATGCCGGCATGTCAATAATTCCCCCCGCCGGTATTTTTTCAAATGGCGGAAAAGAATTCCTGCTGAATGCGTTGAGCAAGGCAAAAAAAGAGAAAGACAACGCGCAGAAAAGCCTGTCGACGGCGCAGGCACGGCTGATGAAGAGCGCGGAGGAAAAACGCAAGGCAGAATCTTTTCTGTACCAGGCAAAAATGAACCTTGCCAATGAGACAAAAAAAAGAACAAAAGCGCTTGCAGACGTCGATCGCGCAACTTCTGATCTGGCCCGCGCCAATGCCCGCTGCCGGGTCGCGAAGGCCGCGGAGGTGAGGGCGTATGACAATTTCCAAAAAGCGCTTATCCGTGCGGAAAATGCGAAGAATTCCAGAAACCGGGCACGAGAATATCTGACACAAGTCAGCCAAATAAGGGATCGAAAACTCGAGATGTTGAGGCAAGCCAGGCTGCAGATGAAACATAAGAATAAGATGAAAGAAGAGGCATACAACCGCTATAAGTCTAGGCAACAGGAGGCAGATAGATACAAGAATGCCGAAGGGAAGGCGCATTCAGAATACTACGCGGCTCAGGAGAAGTTGAAAAAGGCTATTGCCCAGTTGAAAGCCGCGGGTCAAAACCCAAACAAAATTAGCGAGGCAAAAAAGCTTGTTGAAAAAACCCAGTCCGAAGTCATGGCAAAGCAGAATGCCTGGAGCCAGGCCAGACAAAAATTCAAGGAAAAAGAGAGAGAGATGAATGTTGCAAAGGCGTCTTGGGATACATTTCAAAAGGCGGTCGCCGATGCGGCAAATGCAGAGGCATTGTGCAAGAAAGAATTGGACAGCGCGGAGGAAAGGGTGAACTGGGCAAACAGTCAGTGCGGCGTCAAAGAGGGCGCGTACAACACCGCCGTCATGATGAAAAACAGTTCGGAATACGGATGGAAAACTGCTCAAACAATTACGAATGAGGCCGAGGCAGCGGTGCAGGCAGCCACAAAGAAAGTGTCCTCAAAAACGCAGGAACTGGAAATGGCCATAAAACGCGAGGGTGCGGCAGAAGACAGGCTGCACGGCGCTCAGCAGAAAGCCGACATGGCATACGAGAAATGCAGAAAAGACGAAAAAGATGTCATGCTCGCAAAGAACGATCTTGAAAACGCGGAAAAACAAATCTCTGCGCTTCAGCAGCAAATGGATAATTTTGGAGCTGTAAAACCTGTAAAACTGGAAACGCAAACGGCGTCCGCAAACAACAAGCCGGGCGATTGTTTTGCGACGGCGGGCGGCATCGCGTTCAGCAGCGGGTTTAATTCAAGCCTTCTAGGGAATATCGGAGTCGTCATCAGCGACCAAAAATTACTCGCTTCTGTCAACGGAATGATCGGGGCATTGTATGTAAAACAACAAACCGTTTCCGCCGTCCAGAATAAACCCGTCGACACCGTCAATGCGGCAGAAAGCGGTTTTAATCCGAGCGACATGAAGAAAATCGGCAGTGTAGTCAACGATCAGAGAATAATGCCCTTTATCAATGGGGCCGTGGGGGCGCTGGACGTTAAACAACAAAGCATTTCTTCCATTCAGAAGAAGCCCGTGGAAATGGCCGGATCAGCCAACACCGAGGGCAAGAACAAGGACGTCGTAAAAAAAGACGGTTTGACAACAAATGTGCTGACGCAAAAGGCCGCTGTTCCAACGCCGCCGCCGTCCAGCAGTAAAGTGGACCGTGTTCACAAGTCAAGAAATTTTAGCGCGATAAAACAGAAGGTGATGAAAGCGCTGAATGGATTTCAATGTGTTTCGGAGCTGGTTTTGAAGAATCAAGACGCGCGTTCCGGCGGCAAAATCAACAAGCCGTAGCGTGTTGATGCCGGACACCGGGGAGTAAATCGAACATGACCATGCGTGGAAAAAAGTTTATGCTCTTGTGGCTGGGAATCGGCTGGTTTGTCCTGTTCCATTCCAATGGTCCGGGCATGGGGGGGGATACCAACAACTCCGGGGGCGGGGACCAGGAATTTCTCCGTCGAATTCAGCGGGATACAGCGACGTATTTTTGGGAACAGGTGAATCCCGACAACGGCCTTGTCAAGGATTCCGCGGACAAGTATTCGCCGTGCAGTGTCGCCGCCGTGGGATTCGGGCTGGTGTCTTTGTGCCTGATGGAGGAAAACGGGTGGAAATCGCGCAAGGAGGTCATGGCGAGGGTCGTCAGGACACTGAAAACATTGAGAGACGATGTCGATCATGAACACGGTTTCTTCTATCATTTTGTCAGCATGTACAACGGCAAGCGGATATGGAAATCGGAGGCATCCTCCGTGGACACGGCACTGGCCGTAGCCGGGGCGCTATTCGCCGGCGAATATTTCAAGAATACGCAGATTGAGCGGCTGGCCAACGAAATATATGAAAGAGTGGACTGGCCGTGGATGATGAACGGCAGAAATCTCATGAGCATGGGGTATACGCCGGAGACCGGTTTCTTGCCGTACTATTGGGACAGTTACAATGAAGGACTGCTTGTCTATGCGCTGGCGATCGGATCTCCCACTCATCCCATCGCGGAGAAAGCTTGGCATGCGTGGAAGAGGCCTCTGGTCAATTCCTCCGCGGGGCCCATGATTTACTGCCGATCGGGAAGCCTTTTCGTCTATCAGTATCCGCATGCCTTTCTCGATTTCAGAAATCTCAACGACGGAAAGATCAATTACTGGAAAAACTCCGTCAAGGCAACGCTGGCAAACAGGTTCTTCTGCATCAGCAACAAAGCCAAGTTCAAGACATACGACAACCATGTGTGGGGAATTTCCGCGTGCCTGGGGCCCGAGGGTTATCGCGGATATGGGGCAGAGCCGAACGATAAACCATGCCACGACGGCACAGTTACGCCCTGTGCCGCGGCGGGATCTCTTCCCTTCGTTCCCAAACTGGCCGTGGACGCGTTGAAAACGATGTATCACCGCTATGGAATCTCGATCTACGGACGATACGGATTTTATGACAGTTTCAATGTGGATTTGAAATGGTGCGCCGAAAATTATATCGGAATCAATCAAGGGATCACGGTGATGATGATCGAAAACATGCTTCAGCACACTGTCTGGGCCTATTTCATGAAACATCCCTCGATCAAAAAATGGGCCGCCAGGTGCATGACCCCTGCGGTGACGAAGAGCAATACCAATATGCCCTCTGAGAGGAAAACTTTGCCGACCGTGCTTGCCCTGTTCACACTTTAACCGGCGCTTCAATTCCCATATCATACGGTCTGCAAAAAACAGCCTACACCATTTCCATTCAATATTCGGAATGCTGCAACGGCAAAGCGGGTGATGGGAATTGGCACTAAGCTCGACTAGGGGCCTAACCGAATCGCCTTCGGCGATTACGGCCCCAAGTCTCGCTATGTGCCCCGGCGCCACCCAAACGACACATTCCGTGTCGTTTGAGTACCCGGCGCTTCAATTCCCTCAGCTCACAACACCCCTCATAAACCACAGATGTCCTCGACTAATTGTGTTTGTTAAATAAGCGGGTGATGGGAATTGAACCCACATGGCCAGCTTGGAAGGCTGGAGCTCTACCACTGAGCTACACCCGCGTAATGGTTTATCGCGGTTGAGAGGCGCGTCTGTACGCGCTTTGGGGCATTGCGCATTGTTAAAATAGCAAATAGGGCCGGGTTTTTCACGGGGTTTTTACTAATTTTACACGAAGACTTGCGCAAAACTCCTGCGCCTGAAGATCGGTGAATGTCTCTTGATAGAGTTGCTCCGGCCTCATAAAGTAAAGTTCCAAACGGATTTCTTTCAAATTTAGTATTTGCATGCAGGCGGCGCCGTAGAGTTTCATCTGCGTCTCGTAGTGCCGCGTGCGGGCATCGACAGCCTCTGCGGGAACATCGTCTGTTTTATAGTCTAGAACCGCCCAGGCCCCGCCCTCATCCTGATAAAGGCAGTCGATGGTGCCTTCAATGAGAATGGTTTCTTGAGAATGCCCTTCCCCGGACGCGGGCTTTCTCACGCCGGTGCCCCCAATGACGGGAAGAACAAAAGGAATTTCCCGGTGGATGGCCTGGGCGGTTTGAAGGGACCGTCCGCATGTTGAATCCGCAAAACGCCCGAGCAATTGGACGATTTTGGCATGCAATTCTTTTTCAGCGGCCGGCTCATGATTGTTTTCCTTCAACGCCGCGTCCGTGATGTGGTTCAACGCCTTTTTGTCCCGCATATTCCAGCGGGAGAGGACGCGGTGGACGAGCGAGCCAAAGGCGGCCCCTGCACCCCGTTCTTCTCCCGCTTGCTGGGCAGAGAAATCCAAAAGGCTGCCGGACCCATTGCCCCTCAGGCGACGGCTCGATTCTTCCAATATCTGCTCGACATCCGACACGCTGAGCCGTGGGGGAGCATGGGGCAGTGTTCTGAAATCGGCTGTTGCCAAAGACCAGTATTTTTCGATCTGATGGACTGACACGTCTTGTGTTTCGCCACCCAACGGTATCGGACCCGAAATTGGCCGGTCATTTTTTTGTACTGTGGACGTGGCCTCGCAAATGGACTCGACTTGAACAAGCGATTGAGACCGGGGGGTATCCAGATAGTTTAAGAGCCACTTGTGCCATGGATTTGTGCCCTTGCCAATGCGCTGGAGGGGTTTGATACCGGAAAGAACGAGAATGTCTTTGGCGCGCGTGGCGGCAACGTACAAGACCCGTTTGGCCTCGGCTTCTTCTTTCCGGTTTCTTTCGTCCTCCACAAGACGGCGCTGGATGGTTTTTATCTCATCCCCCTGTTCGTCCCACAATTTTATGCCGATACCCAATTCTTCGTGGAGGATAAGATCGGGTTGCACATTGCGCGGTCTATAGGACAGGTCCGCTAAAAAGACGGCAGGAAATTCCAGTCCCTTTGCCTTGTGGACCGTCAAGATCGACACGGCATCGGTCTCTTCCAAGGGAGGACCTTCGACATCGCCCCGCTCTTTCCACACCAGGTGTTTCGCGTACGCGATAAAATCGCGCGTTGAGAACCCTGTGTCACCGCCATAAGAGGATGCCAGGTGTATCACGTGCTGTAGGAGGGCCACTTTTCTGCGGCCGAGATACTGAGTCAGCAGGAGTTGCTCAAACCCTGTGTCTCGCAGAATGATCTGGGCAAGATCGGCCGCGCAGACCAATCCGCTGGCATGATGCCATTGCTCCAGCCACCGTCGCGCCTGGACTGCTTCTTCGTCACGCGCCGTTGCAAGGCCTTCCCAAAGGGGAGATTTGTCCCGGAGCCGGTAGAGGGCTTCGTCTGACATGCCCACCATGGGACCGCGCAAAAATCCCGCCAAGGCCATCTCATCGGCTACATTGCAGGCGGCGGTCATGGCGTTGATAAGATCGGTAACGCTCTGCTGGGCAAAAAAGGCGTTGGACGAAGACGTGACAAAAGGAATCCCTCTTTTCTCCAGTGCCCGCTGGTAAATGTAAATACTGCCCATGTTGCGCAGAAGAATCGCCGCGTCTCTCCAGTAAAAATGGGGCAGGGGAGAATGCCCTTCTTTCCAATCCTGCAGTGTCTGGGCAATCTGTTCGGCTTCCCTCCTGCGCAGTGCGTCCAGTTTTGTTTTATCTTTTTCCTCCAGCCGGTGTTTCCACGCAACAACACAGGGCTGGCCTTTCTGGGAGGAGACACGATGTGGACGCAGGGGTTGGTGACAAATCTCATAGGTCCGGCGGGATACCGCCATGAGACCCGCGAACAAATCATTGCAGAAGGAAAGAATGCCGGGCACGGACCGGTAGTTGACGTCCAGCCGCAGGACATCCCCACTGGACTTGACGTTCTGTTGAATATGGGAAAAGACCGAAACGTCCGCGCCCCTGAAGCCGTAAATGGATTGCTGAGGGTCTCCCACGACAAAGACGCGGCTCAATGGGGCCAATTGCTCAACGATCTTCTCCTGCAGCCCGTCGGTATCCTGAAATTCATCCAGCAGGAGGAAGTCGATGCCCTGGCGGATGTGGGGCCCGACGTGCTTCTTCTCCAACAAAGACAAGGCCAGCATCTGAAGATCCTCAAAATCCAACGCGCGGATATTTTTCTTCGCGCTTTCAAATGCCTGGACAAATTTTGTAAAGAGTTCCAATAGCAGGGAAGTGAGACGCAGGACCTTGTCGTCCGTCTCCGACCATCGAATCATATCCGGCCCCGATTTCTTCCGCTTTTGATCGGGTTCCTCCGGCGGCTTTTCGGCCTGTGCCTTGTCCCAACGGGCCAGGATAAAAGATTTATCGATTGCATGCAGGCGGTGCCAGCGCTCGCGGATCAGCACGCGTTCCCGAACGAGTTCCGTCATCCAGTCCATGATGTCGCCCGGCTCCACATCGCCCATCAACTCCATGAGGGCGGGATTTCTTTGTTCCATGAGCCAGCGCCAATGGTCCCGGATGGAATTTTGCAGCAGGATGTCCGCCTGCACTGCGTCGAGCACTCTGAATTGGGAATCCAGCCCCGCCTCCAGCGCATATTCTCGCAGGAGTCCCGTGCAGAGGGCGTGGATGGTGCCGATGCGCGCACTCCCGAGACCGGCCAGATGCGCCCTGGCTGCCGGTGCGCGGGCGGGATCGAGACAGCGCTCTTCCATGGCGGCGCGAATCCTGGATTTCATCTCGGCCGCCGCTTTTTCGGTGAAGGTGATCGCCACAATCCGGCTTACCTCACTTTGTTTTTGATCTAAAATGGCGAGGTAGCGTTCCACCAGACAGGATGTCTTGCCGGATCCCGCCCCTGCGTGCACACACAGGCCCTGGGAAAGATCGTAGACCTTTGCAGGGTGTTCCTTAATCATTGCCGGACTCATCGCTTGTCTCCTGCGCGGAAAGGGACTGTCGTCCCGCGCGGTTTTTGGCCTCTATGCGGTGTTCGTCAAAACGGCAGATACCGCGGTATTCACAATAGTAAAAACAGGAGTTGTCCGGGGGAGTGGGCGTAAAACGACCGTTGGAAATATGGGCTGCGTATCCCAGGATGTGCGTTTTGGCGCTTTGCAGGACGCTGTCCCAATCGCTGTTTTTCTTGAGGACGCCGGACCGGGTTATTTCTATCCTGTTGAACTGATTTTCGTGGCGGGGCGGAGAGAATTTATAGTGACACACCCCCAGAGGCTGTGCCCGAATCCCAATCTTTTCCAAAATGCTCTGCGCGCTGAACAGGTAAATGGGAAGCTGGACTTCTCTTCCGCTGCGCATGTCGGATTTGCCGACTTTGTCCTTGCCGGTCTTGTAGTCGATCACCCAGAATCCCAAATGCGGCAGGCCTTCCTCGTCCGCCGCCGTCTCCAGATCGATGCGGTCTATCTTCCCCCGGATGTTCAGGGAGACTGTGCCGTCGGTGAGAACAAAAGGGGCCGGCGTTGAATTGGGATCGCTCTCGGTAATGTCTTTGCCAAAGCCGTAGGCCAACTCGAAGCATGCGGGGACGCGCTGGGAATGCTCCTGAAAAAAAACCATTTCGTGCTGTAAAAAATCCCTCAGTTTATTCAGGATTTGACTTTTTTCCCATTCCCAGATCCGCACACGCAAAATTCCCGTGGACTTCTCGTGATCTGCAAATACTTTTTCCGCGACACGATCTAGATCCTCCTGCATGGCCTCAAATGCCTTCGCGGCGGGCTGGGTGGATTCCTGTTGAAAGTGCCCCTGGTAGAGCATCCACAGAATCCGGTGCATGAGGTTGCCCCGTATGGCTGCGCCAAGCTCTCCCGCGGGATCGTCCATGCGGTCAAGACGCAACAGATAACAGGAGTAAAAACGAAACGGGCACTCCGCATATTTTTTCAGACGGCTGGCGCTGGTCGTGCAAGCCAGGCCGAAGCCGGACGAAATATTCTTGAGCAGTCCGGGGTCGCGCATCTGCGCGTCAAACACGGAAAAACCCAAACGGCTTTCTCTCTGGCGCTCCAGCATGGCGCGCGCACGGAAACGGCGAAAATCCCCGAGCTTTTCCGCCGCCCATTTTGATTCCACCCATCGCCAAAAGGGGGGCCGGCGCCTCTTGGGAGTGAAGAGATGAAGGCTGTATGCCCCGATCACTTCATTGCGGGATGTCCAGCGCGCCGGGTCTTCCGATGGCCAGCGTTCAGCAGAGCTGAGGGAAAGGGGCGGCCGGTCTTGAACCTCTTTGGGACCGGATGAACAGAGGCGTTTCAGATCGTGGAAAAATGGAGAGGGCAGGCATTCCTTGCTGGAGGGATTGCTCCGATGCCAGGAGGCATAAAGGGATTCGCGCGCCGCGCTGACCACTTGATAGAACAGAAAACATTCTTTTGCATCGCGCTGACGCTCGTCCTGAAGCGCCAGCCCCGCTTCAATCATCTGCTGCCGCTGGTGCGCATCGTAGAGGGAGAAAAACCCTCCCGCCGCGGGAAAAATGTTTTCATTCAACCCTAAAATGAACAAAGTATGGAATGAGGCCCCGCGAAGGTGGTGGGCTTCACAGACACGGACCCCCCACAAACCGTTCCGATTTTTGCCGCGTACGGCCGGGGCCGGATTTTCGCCTTCCCGGCCCTCCTGTGCCACGGTGGTCTCGTTAAAAAACGGTTCTAGATCCCCGGCAAATTCCTGCAAAGAAATATTGTCGTCGGGATGGGAAAGATGGTTTCTAAAGAAAACACAGTCTTGTATCAGGTTCCAGAATTTCTCCCATTCAACGGCCGTCTGCATGACACCGCGGGTTTCTTCTTCTTTGATGATTTTGAGTACCGCCTCGTCCACTTTCCAGCGGGCAAACAGCCGTCGCAGGGTGTCGCAGTGTGCGGCGGCCGTTTGCGCAGGAGGCCAGGACGAAAAGTTCTCCCGCAGCGCCTCCATCTTGTCCGGCAATTCCTTCATCAGCGGGGGAGAAAAAGGTATTTTATTCCGAATGGCCCAGAGCAGGCGCGTCTTCCAGTCGCCCATGAATTCCTTGATGGCCCCCTCCTGAAAGGCCCGGCACATCCAGTCGGCAGAGGGAAAACCCATTGCGGCAAGACCGTTTTCCATCAAGGGGGAGGCGAGACAATTCAGCAAATCGTCCAAATTTTTGTCCCGGTATGCCGCAAGAAAAGAAAACAGAAACCGGCCAAGAAACGTCTGTGCCATCGATTTACGGCGGTCCATCACAAAGGGAAGACTGTGCGCGTCCAATTGCCGGGCCAGCGGCTCTTCATAAAGGGTGAGGTCCCGCACGCAGACGGCGATGTCCGCAATGCCTTGGGGATTCGCCGCCGCGATCTTCTTGATTTGCCCCGCACACCAGCGTGACTCTGCAAGGACGTCCACGGCTTCGTGGAGCACGGGCAACGGCGCAGGCAATGCCTGCGGTTCTTCTTCGAAAATGGTTTCGGCAAAAATCCGCTGGCATAGAGAATGTGACCGGGCGGGCGGGGACACCCATTGTTCTTCAAGAGAAAAAAGTTCGTGCAGACGCGCGCGGGTTTCCTCTACAGAAGAAAACAACCGTGTCCGGGCCGCTTGCGGCTCCAGTGTCAGCGTGATCAGCACCCGGGGTATCCGCCCGGCAAGACTCTTTACAAAGCCCAACTGAGTGGGAGTGAAGGTGTCAAACCCATCCACCAAAAGCGTTTGGGTGTGATCCAGCAGGGGATTGTCCGCTATCGCCGCCTTGGCCTGCCACAAGATTCCTTCGCGATCGTAATACCCATGGTGTACCAGGGCTTCTTGATAATGGGCGTAGATTGCCAAGACGTCCTGATCTTTGGGGTCCGGTGTTTTTCGGCTCAGCCCTTCCTTGAGCCGGTCATAGAATATTTCCGCGTGTTTCAGCTCCGCAAAAAAGTTTGCCAGATTGTTCAAAAAGCCGTTGTTTTCCTTCAGGTGGTGCAGGACCTTCAATTTTCCTGCCGTCTCCAGATCACAGAGAATCTTTCTCAAGAGCCACAGACGTTTGGCATGGTCCAGCGGCAGTGTCAAAATCAAGCGGGAGTCCAACAACCTGCGGGACAGCCCATCCATGGTTGTCAGGGCGGGAGAGAAGAAGGCCTTGCCGGACCGCCCTAGACTCCGCTTGACGCGGGCCAGGTCATGCCTGCCCGGCACAATCAAAATGGTCCTGAACGGCTGAACGGGCCCCCGCGCGCCCGGGGCGCAATCCGCCGCAAAGCGCTCCAAGACAGCCGTTGTCTTGCCGCTTTTGGCGGGCCCCAGCAAGAGGACTGCCCGCGCCTTCATCCGATGAGCTTTGTGCGTTGACACCATGATTTTGGAGTGTTATTTTAACAGACCTTATGATCAACCTGCTGGGTTTATTGGCCATTTTTTTTGCGGGCCTCCTGAGTGGACTATTGGGCGTCGGGGGCGGTGTCCTCCTTATTCCCATCCTGATGTATTGCTTCCACCGGGATGTGCATACCGCGGTGGCGACCTCGCTGGCCGTCATCATTCCGACAGCGGTCGCCGGGGCCCTGATCCATTGGACCCAAGGCAAGGTGGACATCAAGCTGTTTATCCTGTGTGCCTGTTTTGCGGTATGCGGCGCCATCCTGGGCGCGTGGTTTTGCCGGTACGTCCCCCCTTTGATGTTGAAGCGGATTTTTGCCGTGGTACTCGTTTTGATTGCGGTGCGATTGTTTTTCGACAGGGGATTATGAAACGCTGTGCCGTGATATTGATCTTCTTGTTTTTTCTATCGGGGTGCGAATCCACGTATTACGACCTGGTGATGGACAAGTCAGACAAGGAACAGGGAAAGAAAGACGACGCGTATGAGCGGCCCACGGATTTGAGCCGATTGAACCGCTACCACTGATCATGCGATCATGACATCGAACAAGACAAATTTTATCCGGCTCAATATTCTCATCGGCACAGCAGTATTCTTTCTGGCGGTAACGCAGAGCGGCTGCGCCTATCAAATCATTCAGTCGGGCAAGGTCAATACCGACCGGCTCAAAGCGATCGAGACGAGGGTGGCTTGCTTCCGGGGACTCCCATTCAAGCGCCCCCTGGATTATGTCATCTGCGATGAAACACAGACGAAAAAAATCTTATTGGAACTGATCCAGCGGGATTTTCCCAAGGAGAAATGGGACGTGTGGCAGCGTTTCTTCCGGCGGGTGGACGCCATTCCGAAAGACGTGGATCTCCATGCGCAATTTTTGGATCTGCTTTTCGAACAAGCGTCCGGATTTTATGATCCCATTTCCAAGAAACTCTATATTTCATCCCGGCCCCTGCCGCTGGGATTTCTCATCCCCCTCATGCAATTCTTCATGCAGAGAGACCTGGTGAACGAATTTATCTTGAGCCACGAAATAATCCACGCCCTTCAGGACCAGCATTTTGGTCTCGAAAAAACGCAAAAAAAAAAAAAGGATCAATTTGATGAATGTCTGGCCATGCACGCCCTGGTCGAGGGCGATGCACTGCTGGGGACGCTGGTCACGCTGACGGGCAATCCAGAACAGACGGGTGCGCTCAAGGACATGGGAAAGCAGATTCAACAGGAGGCCCCCATGTCCAGCCAGGCGTTTAAGAAGGCGCCGCCGGTCCTGAGGGAATATCTGATTTTTCCGTATTACGGGGGACTGGATTTCGTGCAGGCGTACGTGGACAAGGCATCGTGGCAAAGCGTCGACAATCTGTATAAGAAGCCGCCGGTCTCCTCTGAGCAGATTCTGCACCCCTCTAAATATTTCGCCGGCGATATTCCCGCTGTCATTTCAATGAATGAGTACCGCAACACCCTCGGCGGTTCCTGGAAGATTTTGGAAGAAAACACACTGGGAGAGGCTTTCATGGGGATCGTCTTTGACAAGAAGAGTGTGGTGGGATGGGGAGGGGACCGCTTCGTGCTGGCCCAGGCGGCGGACAAACCGCAAGACGAGGTCCTGGTATGGGAGACCCGGTGGGACAGCGACCAGGACGCGGCACGTTTTCTGCAAGGCGCCTCTGCCTGGCAAGACAGGCGAAAAGTTCAGGTGCTGGTTGACAAGCCAGCGGGGGAGACGTCCGCGCCGGCCTTTCTTCGAATCGCCGTTTCGGGAACGCAATGGGAGGTGCTGGACGGTCAGGGGGACCGCGCGCGTTTGATTCAGACCCCTTCGGAGGCGGTGGCGCGTCAGCTTTTGCCGCAATACAGACGCTGGTTTGACGACGCAACGAATAAAAGGTACAATGCAGCGATGGTTGGGGCAGCCAAATTAGAGGAGAATAAGCAGCCATGAGCGAGACGCCGGGAATCGAAAGACGCAGATATGTCCGCATCCCCTTCTCTTTTATTTTACGCTATCGCGCAGCGGCTCAGCCTTCCGCGCCGGCAGCCGTCCCAAAGTTTTATACCGCCAGTGTGACCAAGAATGTCAGCGCGGGCGGATTGTTGTTTCCTGCGACAATGAACATCCCGATGGGAACGGAACTGGAAATCGAACTCAATCTGGCCGCCATCCCTCAGAGCCAAGCCAAGGAATCGCTCGCGAAATACCGCCCCGTGCAGGTAACGGGTCGCGTGGTCCGCACAGAAGAGATCATCAAGGGAGAATTGTACAACGTCGGTTTTGTCATCGAAAAAATCGACGACAAAGAGAAGCATGCGCTGGAGCAGTTTGTCGATTTCTTTCTCAAACGGGAGCGCCTCCGCAACAAGTTCAAATTCGGAATCGGCGGAAAGGAATACATCGGACCGGAGCGCCGCAAATTCATCCGGGTTCCCTACACCTTCATCGTCAAGTACGCGCCCTCCACCCGCAGTCGTTCCAGTTCGGAGGAGCCGAGGTACTGTCTCAACTCCAACATCAGCGCGTGCGGTATTCTGCTGGAGACCCATGAGAAGTTCGACGTTTCAACGTTGATGGATCTCGAGATGGTGATTCCCAACGACAAGCAGGTGGTGCCCGTCAAGCTGGTGGGCCGAGTGGTCCGGAGTGAAGAACTCATCGAAAACGAGTTGTACGAGACGGCGATTGGCTTTGAAGAAATCGACAAGGACGACCAGGCGTCTCTCTACCAGTTCTTGCAGACATTTCTGCGGTCCCCAAAAAAACAAACCTGATTCTTGAGTGATCCCTTTTTTATCCTCGCGTGCCTTCTTGCGCTGGGCATAGTCCTGGCCCAGCAGATGTCCCTGGGTTTGGTCCCCTGGATTGCAGGGTGGATCGTTTCTCTGTTTGTTTTTTTTGTACTGATCATCCGTCGTTCGCCGCGGGCGTGGATTTGCCTGTGCCTTGTGGTGGTTTTTACGGGTGCCATCCGCCACAGGGCGGCACACCAAGAGTCCGTATCGATAGCGGATGGGATTCCCAATGCGGTCCTGAAGGCGCGTGTTGCAGCCGTCTTCCATGCTCCCGCCACTGGGCAGCAGCCTTCGGCCGCGAATCTCCATAAATACATTTTAGATCGAGTCCAACTGATCAGTTCCTCCGGCGCCATTGCCCTGCCCTGGAAGGTTCAGATGACCGTCCAGAGTCCAGGACACGGAGGTGTACCGGATTCTAGATCTCCCAAGGCCAGCCTGGCACCAGTGGTAACGGTACCGTTCGTCCCGGGAGACATGATTACGGTCAGGGGAACACTGCGGGGATTGGACGCCCGGCGCAATCCTGGAATGTGGGATAAGGAAGAAGCCGCCAGAGAGCAGGGAATCCATGCCCGCCTGTTTATGAAACATCCCGGCGATGTGCGGCTTTGCTCCCGCGGACATTTCAGTCCCTGGGAAAAACTTCTGCGTGCCGTGCGCGCGCGCTGGAATTCGTCGCTAGAACTACCGTTGGAGCGAGGAACTCCCGGCCAGGAAACCCTTCTGGTCAAGGGAATGATATTGGGAGAGCGGGGAGCGTTGGATGTGCCGGTTCAGGAGAGTTTTCAGCGCACCAACACGTTTCATATTTTGGCCATCTCGGGCCAGCAGATGACCCTGATATTCATCATTCTTTTTGGCGTTTTGTGCGCCGTGGGAATCTCGCTCAAAGCCACCGCCCTGATTTCCATTCCCCTGGTGATCCTGTACGCCTCTGTCGTGGGGTGGCAGCCATCCGTGGCACGAGCGGCCCTCATGATCATTCTTGTGCTCATCGGGCTGGCCTTCGACCGGAAGGTCCGGCTCATGCGTATGTTGGGAATCGCGGCGTGCATTCTTCTCCTCGTCAATCCGCACGAGATCTTTGACGTGGGCTTTCAACTGTCTTTTCTTGCGGTCGTCTTTTTAATCACATTCACGCCGCCCTTGTATCGAGGATTGATGCACCCGCTGGAGCGATGGAAAAACAAGATGTCCAAACCCACGTACAGCGCGGGGAGGGGAGTAGCGGCGCTTTTGTCCGCATCCTTTGCCGCATGGCTCGCAACGGCCCCCGTCACAGCCTGGAATTTTCAGTGGTTCACGCCGGTGACACTGCTGGCCAACCTGTTCATCGTGGGATGGACCAGCGTGGTGACGATCCCGCTGGGATTCGTTTGCGTGATTGCCGGTAGTCTTTGCCCGGAGCTTGCCTATCCCTTTCATGCCGTCAATGTCTTGCTGACCAAGGTATTGATCTATATGACGCACGCGCTGGCGGCGCTCCCATGGGGAAGCTTCACGGTTTCCCGGCCGGCTTTTTCGTCTGTGGTTTTTTACTATGCCTTTTTTGCCGTCCTGGCGTTGTGGATCGATTCTTCCGCGCGCCGCCGGCCCATGCTATCTGGTTCTGAAACTTCCCAGAAACCTTCCTCGCTCCCAGTGCAGACAAAATGGAAGCGATGCCTTGTGTTGAGTGTGCTAGCGGCCTGCTGCCTCGTCAGTCAGATCATGTTTTTACACCGGCTGGAGTGCGTCTTCTTCGATGTGGGCCAGGGGGACGCGATTGTTGTGCGCTTTCCCAACGGCAAGACGATGCTGGTGGACGGGGGCCCGGCTGGAAATCAGCCTCCATTTGCCTTTGTATTAAAATCCTACATGCGCATGATCGGCGCCAAACAAATCGATTATTTGGCGATGAGCCATCCCCATGCCGATCACATCGGCGGTCTGATTTCTGTCCTCAAGGAAATCGACGTGAAAGAAATGGCGGGAAACGGCTCCGTGTTTCCATCCCTGTTGTTTCGGCATGTTCTCCAGCTGGCAGAAAAAAAGAAGATTCCGTTGTCGATTTTATGCGGGCCTTCACGGTGGCTGAACGAAGGCGGTGTGGCTGTTGACGTCGTTTATCCGGCTGTCCGGCAGGAAAAGATCATGACGCGCCGCAAAAAAGACGAAAACGACGGTTCCATCGTGCTGGCCCTGCGGTACGCGGGGCGGTGTCTGTTGTTGACAGGAGACATCGGCAACGCGGGACAGGCCTATTTTTCCGGGCTCTCGGCCCGTTTGCCCTGCGATGTGTTAAAGGTTCCCCACCACGGCGGCCAGACCTCACATTTTCGCGGATTTCTGGAGAGCGTGACGCCGCAACGCGCCTGTTTTCCCGCTTCCCTGAGTGAATTGTGGGCGTGGATATCTGCCCCCGCCAAATCCTGGGCCGTCATTTCGGTGGGGAAGGCAAACAAATTTGGACATCCCGCGCAGGAGGTTCTCACACTGCTCCAACAAACGGGATGGAAGGTCTATCGAACCGACCAAAACGGCGCACTGATCGTGCGCGGCTATGGAAGATGGTGGACGCTTCGGACGATGGCCGGCAGTGGATGAGACGTCATTGCGAGGAGCGCAGCGACGAAGCTGTAAGTCCGCCAACGTTTCAGTGGCGGGCAATCTCGAAGGGATGGATTCAAACCCGGCGAGATTGCCACACCCGCCGCTTTTCATTCACGACAGTTATTACAGTGTTTCTCCGTCAGGTGCCGCTCTGCCCTGTCGCCTGCGCCGTCAGATTCTTGAGGGCATCGCCAATGGATTTTCGGATCAAATTCCGGACCCCCCTCATCACGTTTTCTTCAAATTCCTTCTTCCACTGATTGGCGCTGGAAAAACGCATTTTGAATTCCCCCAGGGAATTGAGCGCATCGATCACCAGCTTGGGTGAGGCCCTGTGCACAGGCTGGGACGGCACGGCAGGATTGGGCTGGATTTTTAATTTTTTTAAGGTCAATTCGCTGTAAATGTTCCAGTTTCCAGCGCAAATCTTGATTCGACTAAAAAGATCCGCGGTGCCATCCACCACATGAAACTGGGCAAATTCACCGGGGATCCAGGAGGGGTTGATCCACGGCCAGTAAGCGGCCAAATTCAGGCCTTCCAGGGAAAGCTGGCATTCACCATCTATTCCCTCAGGAGAGCGCACCAGATAGCCCTCCGCCTTGACGTACGAGTTTGCAGAGCCCTCGATCCTGGCCTGAACCACAAAGCGAAGGCCGTCATTGGCACTGAGAGTTTGCGGCTCGTCCCTCCCGGACTGCGGCGGCTTTTTCCTGGAAACCGGCGCCATCCAGGAGTCGATGTTGCGCAGGGAGCAATTCACGTTGGTCAATGAGGGAAGGGGAGGATAAAGGGTGTCCGTCAAATCGAATTGAACGGTGCCGTCGGCGCAGTAAATGTCCCGCACCATGAACCGTGGTTTGACGGATGGGTAATGAACCATTACCCTGTCCGATTGCTTGTCGAGCCAGTAGGGACGTTTATGGATATCCCCGGGCAAAGGCCGCGGCGTTGTGCCAGACGAATCCAGCCCGGCATCCGGGGAGCATTCATCCGATTGCTCTTGTTGATCTGTCAGCGGCCTGACCCAGTCTTGACTGAGTGCAGACAGAACAACAGGCCACAGCGGCTTGAAGGCACCGTCCTCTCCGGGAAGGCGATATAAAAGCTTTGTCATGCCGTCTTGAAGGTCATGGACAGGAATGGTGAGGGTCGCGCCCGTAACGCTGATTTCCCTCAAAACCCACTGCTTGTTGAGAAGCGGCAATATTTCCCAGCGCAAAATAACGTTGCGGATTTTGACCAGGGTTGTCTGCGAAGTTTCCCAATGTGGCAGGCACACATCATAAAAACTGGCCTGGCCATTGAACAAATCGACAGCCACCGCACGGGCCGTGGCGGCTGGCCGCAAAATCTCTACCGCGGCATGATTAAACAGGGGGGTCGAAAACATCGCCGCGGCGATCTGCAGGGCCGCCAGACATACCACAAAGAAGAATACAACCTTCCATCTCATGGCGTTGTTTTCCCCCGATTGCGCAAACGGCTCGATATTCCGAATGCCGCATAGCCCAGGAGAAGCCCCGCTGCACCGCCGATGATCATGCCGCCGCAGACCGCAGTATCCGTGAGCCCCAGATAGCATACCACGGGAGATTCGGCCAGCCATCTCGCAAACTCAACCGTGCCATCGGACGTTAAAAATGTCAGGCCGCAGGAGGCAACTCCCTGCGCCAGCCACTTGAGCGAGGCAAATTTTGCCAAGGCATAGAAAAAGCCAAACCATACCAGCGGAATTCTAAATAAACACAATAGGGCGAGGACAAGGACATTCAACGGAGCATCCCAGGGCAGGAAACCGCTCACTGTCCCCAATAAGACCGCCAGGGCAAAAAACGCAGGGGAGACGCCGGGAGAGGTTTTCTCCGCAACGAGCATATTCTTCAAGGGCGGTGTCTTGTTGTATCGGTCGATGCACACGGCTGCCTTCCGTTTAGGCAATGATTTCCCCAGCCCAAAGCAATTTGAGAAATTCAATGACGGGCAGGATTCTAATATCGCCCGAATAATATTCGCGCTCTCCGGTGTACAATCCTATACATTCAACATTCTTTGGGTGCAATTCACTGCGAATGCGTTGGAGCCCTTTGCCATAGCGGTTGTCCCATCGGCCGGAAGATTTGCATTTCAAAGCAAGATATCCCGACTTTGTTTCGCAAAAAATATCAACTTCAACCCCGTCGTGACTGCTCCAATAATGCAAGGGATAGTGCAGAGAAGAATACTCCAGATAGGCACGAACCTCGTGGAGGATATATGTCTCCAACAACGCCCCCATTTCCTCCGGGCTGGGGAGGTAGGGCAATCTGCCGGACAAGGCGCGGGCCACCCCACTGTCAAACAGATAGAATTTGGGATGGGATATCTGCTTGGTGGCCCTCTTCAATTTCCAGGAATTCAACCAGTACCCCATAAGTGTATCCTGAAGGATGTCAAAGTAGCCCTGTACGGTTTGACGCGCCACTTGCGCGTCACGTGCGATATTAGAGATGTTGGTGATTTGCCCATTTTGTCTTGCCGCAACCTCCAAGAATCTTGCAAAACCACCGATATTTCTTGTGAGTGCTTCCCCCTTGATCTCTTCCTGAAGATATGTCTCGGCATATGATCTTAAGTACGCCTGGGGATTTTCTGCCGTAAACGCCGCAGGCAACATGCCAAATTGCAGAACGCGCTGAAGGCTAAGGTCAAAATGGACTTCGGCAGAGACTAGCGGATAGAGATGCGTAAGATGAGCTCTGCCTGCGAGAAGATTAATGCCTCCTGTTTTTAATTTTCTGGCACTCGATCCTGACAATACAAACCGGAGATGATTGTTTTCTATCAGACGGTGAACTTCATCCAGCAACTGGGGTACTTTTTGGATTTCATCGACAATGACCCAGGTGTTTTCTTTGAGATGGCACAATTCTTTGTATAATGCAAAGGGCTCCATGCTTAGGCGCAATGCCTCTGCGGTATTTAGCAGATCATAGAGATGTGTCTTGGGATAGTTTTGTTTTATCCACGTGGATTTCCCGGTGCCTCTGGGCCCCAGTAAAAAAACAGAACTTTTCGGAACGTCCAATTTTCTTGCAAACATGATCGGCAAATATACCGCAAATATGCCGACAGTCAATAAAATTTTTCAGGCTCGCCACCATTGACAAAACAGATATTTGCATGTATAGTATAGCCAGGCGGTTAGCAATATGTCTCTATGCCGCTGGAAAGAGAATGTTATGTCAAGGCAAAAAACCGGCAGACCTTTTGTCTGGTGTGTGTCTTTTGTCGTGATTGTTGCTTTGCTTGCAACCACGACGGCGGGGCCGGTGTGCGCGGGGCCAAGGGCACCCAGCGTGCCACAGAAAAATGGCGCGGACACAAACACGCTGGCGCCGCCCTCGGCATTTCAAGAAGACCATGGGGATGGAGAAAAAGGGCGTCATGATCAAGACGTCGAAGGTCGGCTTCCAGCAGTCCCTTTTGATAACTTCCGGGATCAGGTGAGTTTCATCCATGTCCTTGGACGCTATCAAGACCGGACCTATGAACTCATCCGGCACAATTTTGCGTTGAGCGGCATTTTTTCTGCCAAGGTGCTGACAAAACTGGCAATCCTGGATCAAAAAGAGCGGGATGCAAAAACCGACACGGCGCTGGCCAATACACTTTTTAGAGTTAAGAAATCTCTGCTCGAGTTCATATTTCGTTTTCCCGAGTCTCTTCAGGGAAAGAACAGTTGGGAGGAAGTTAATCCGGCCCGATATGAGCAAAGCCGCGGGACGCAAACCGCAGAGGGATTGACGGTGGCCGCGCTGGATCAGATGGGGTGGCGAGCGACGCGCATGGAGGGGGACGTCCGGATTGTATTAAAAGGGGAGGCCCCGGCGGTTGAGCCGGCCGTTCCGGCAGATGCCACACAGACGGCAATTGCGGAGGGGCCATTGCAGACACCGCAGGATACAGGCGCCACAGTTCCTGCAACAAAAGCATTGGTGGACGCACGGACAATGCGCCGGCAGGCCTTGGGATTTCAACTGCGCGGGTTATGCGCCAACGGCAGATTCGAAGAAGCGGCGAAACTCGTTGCGCTGGGAACAGGAGATGCGGATCACGCTCGAGAGATATGCAAAATCATACAAGAGGAGCTGGGCTTTGCGGATGCGGGTCAGGTGCTTTGTCGGCTGGATCCAGCCGCCGCGGCATACCTGTTGGCAAGCGCTGTTGCGGTGGAGGAGGACGTGATCGGCCACAGAGACGTTTTTCATCCTCTGACGCCGGTGCCCAAATTAGATTCTTATGAATTGGTTTGGGCATGCCAGGTTTTGAAGGCAGTGAGTGTAACCAAGCGGGATGCGGGGAAAACTGCGGCAGATAAAGCAGTCGTCAAACGGGGAACGGCAACGGTAGATGGCGCGAGCCACACTCGCGAAATTCTTCAGCACATGGTGGAGCGACCGGACATTCCATTTGGGGCCGAGGCGGCCGACGCCATTTTGCGTCAATGCCTTGTCCCCCAAAAAGAGCAAGTCGTGGATCCTGTCACAGGCAAAAAACGTGTACTTAAAGCCCTCAGTCCCGCTTTATATCCTTTGGGCCTGGATTTATACGTATCCCTCAAAGAGCATTTTGGCAGTGTCGGTGTCCTAAAAGAGTTGGATGTGAATTCAGGTCATCTGGGAGAGTCTGTGGAGTCCATGAAAACGCTCTATACCATGCACGTTTCCAAGATTCCACGGGTGGACGTCGTCAAGGCCGGTCCTATTCAACTGACCACAGATAAAGAACTGGTGGATCATCTGGCGGGTTTGATGAAGCCGGTGTTTGCCGATGTGCTGAGCGGAGGCAAGAGAAAGAAAGGCGTCATTGACGAAACCATGCCCGTGGTGAGCGAATCCCAGCGGCAGGCGGCATTTATTCTGCTGGCCAAACTTTCACCTCTGAGGGCATTTCGGCTGTTGCCGGCCATGAACCAGAGAGCACTAAAGGGAAATCTTCTTTTCCCCGGTCAAGCGCGGGCAGCTGCAATCAGCGCCTTTGCCAGTCTGTTGCCCCTGGTCTCACCGGAACTGGCCGCGCGGTTTTTTGTGGAGGCCAATCAGTACGCGCGACCCGATGAAAAAGAAAATGTGTTCATCTGGACGATGGAATGTCTTGGCGCGCTTCAGGCGCGTGCGCTGGAAGCCGGCGCCCCAGCCAGTCAGGCCGGAGCGAATATTGTTCGGGCAATGATATCCGGTGTGGTGGCCAAAGAAGGCGGCAGGGAACTTTTTAGAAAGATATTGGACAGACAAAGCTCCCATCCTGACTATGGTGTAGCCATGCAGCTGCACTTTGCCCTTAGTACGGAAGTGCCGGAGATAACGGATTGGTATGCGTACAAAGAAACAGGAAAATTGATGCAAGCAGAATTAACGCCTGCCGAACGCTCGCATCTGGTGACAGACTGGGCGCAAAACCTCTTGCTTTATCTGTCCGACCGGCATCGGACACACGAGGCCCTGGAGTGTTTGGAACGATTGTGCCGCTTGAAGGATAAAAGAGCGGTGCCCCCTTTGGTTGCGACAGCGGCCAGAAATTGCCAGGTCTATTCGCCAGAAGACTGGGGGATGACGCAGGAGGAGTTTGACGCCTTCAATAAAAAATTCTTGCGGGCGGCACACGATCTGGACCCGGAGGCATTCGCGCAGGCTTTTTGGGCGGGCGATGCCGCATTGCCGGGAGTGTCCCGCAGCAGGTGGCGCAATGCGCTGCGCCGGTTGATTTCCAGACGACCGCTGCTTCCTTCGGGGATCGGCCATGACACAAACGCCCTCTTACTGCAATGCCTGACTCCCCAGGAACAGACAGACATGGTCCTGCGCGGTGTCAAACATGCTCGAAGCGTTGCCACGGCCACAGAGAAAAGGATCAACGACAGAATTTCCGGGTTTGTGGAATACGGCCTGACCCAAAGTCCCACACTACTGGCCCCCATGGTCGTCGCCGCGGCAGGGTTCATGGAATCGGGCAGACACCTGCACGACCTTGCCTCTTTAGTCAAACTACGCCATCCCCGGTTGGCGGGATTGTACAGGAACAGGAGTGTGTTCTCTTCCCTGCGCCTTTCGTTCACTGGCAAGCATTCCGTAAAATATTCCTGGCGCACAACAATGAGTGATCTGCTCCTGGATCAGGATGCTCCCCATTGGAGAAGCGAAGGAGAATCAAGCACACAGGTTGACGGCCTTCCCTCGAAGGAAAAGGATCCTTTCCAGGGGGAACATGCCGACGTTGAAATATGTCTGGGGCAAAAATACAACGAACTGATCAAGTGTATTCAGGACACGATTCAACCTGATGTTTTGACTTGGGATAACATCATACGAAGAAACCGGTATCCGCGTGTAGCATTGTCTGGAACAACACAGTTGATTGATTACCCGCCGCCGCGAATGGCGGACCCTCTTGCCCGCGTTGACCGGGCAGAATTTCAACAAATACTCCAAGAATTTCCGCAGGGCACCCCTGCAAGGACAAAGGCAATACAAACCCTCATCGCGCCGCTTGCGGATAAAGAGGAATTTAAGAAATTATTCCCCCTCGTCTCAGAGTGTGTGGAAGTTGCCAACATCAACAGCGAAGACGATCTGGCAAATGCCTTTGAATGCGTTTATCACGCCGTTGAACGCAAGCCGCTGGAAAGAGCCGTTGTTTTGAAATCTCTTATTGCTAATGATACTGACATGAAGCTCATCCCTTCTTTCATCGTGGATACAACACCGGATTTATCTTCGAAGATCAATAAATACCAAGATGAGATACAGAATAGCGGCCTTCATCAGCCGTCACAACTCCGAACTTTTTTTAATCTAACAACACTTGTAGCATTATATTCCGCTGAAATATGGGCAATTATAAGAATTGCCCCTCCCCCCATCACCCTCGCTTTAGAAACACTACATGCTATATCATATGTCTATAATGCCTTAATGATAGCTTTAGGCTCGCCAGCATTACACCATTATGCCATTGAGATCATAGGTTATGTGGCGATACTCTTGTCGGGGTCGCCGGTCATTATTATGATGGCTATTTCGTTTGTTGTACTTCTTGTTGAACTTCCCTTATTACTATTCAGGGAACTCAATTATCAACTTTTAAAACATGATTATGCCCGAGCAATCTCAGCTGCGATTGCTGCAATAGATTTTGATCCGCAAAAATCCCTAATATCACAACTGCTAGAACACGTACCTCTAGCGATAGAAAATGCGAATTACATGACGAGGAATTGGATGGAACGTGTATCTGAAATGCAAGATCCGCAAGAGATCGACGCCTTACTTGTGGATGTGAACCAGTCCAAAGACCCCATGGCCGACGTGATCCGCCGCTACGCAAAGGCTCGCAAAGCAGTTCTGACGCCGTCGATTGGGGAGGGATCTTCGGCAGAGCCTGGACCGAGCAATGCTGAGGAACGTGGGGCGGGCATGCCGACTGTTACGAAAATCGCGGTGGCTGAGCCGTCCGAAATAGGGGGACACGATCCCAATTTAAAAGACCAAATTGGGTCATGTCCCCCTATTTCGCCTATTACGGGGCATATCCCAGAATTTCCCGGGCCACAAACAGTGGCGGTGGGAGAAAAAGCAGGGGAGAAACCGGAGACGAATGTGGATATGGGGCCGATTCCGGCCGATATTGCCAAGCCGGAGGGAGATGAGATCCAAGATACAGGCCGCAGGGGACGGGGCAAGACAGAGGCTTATCGAGACAGCACCACGCAGGAAGAGATGAATCCTGTCATCCAAGAAGCGTTTGATGAGAACGGCAACTATCTGGTGGTGGATCCAGGCGCGAGCAGCCCGGCGGCGTATGGAAAATTTGGGATGGGAAAGCTTACCCCCCATCCTGGCCTTCCCCCGGGGAACCCCACCCTACCCTCCCCAACAAGTGGGGCGGGAAAAAGATGGGGGAAGGAACAAATATCCCAGGCGGTAGATTTGACGCAATTCGTCCGTGACGCCAAGCAAATCATATTGAACGATGCGCGCTATCCGTACAAAGATCAATTGCGCAACGCGCGGATCGTGGCGGTGGCGGGACTGCCGCCCGACGGCCACTACGGCAGTGGCGGCGCGGGCAGGGGGATTGCCAGCGCCTATATCCCCTGGAGTCTGTTGAAAGAATTGTATGAGCGCTACAATAAGGGGTATCCCCATAAAAGAGATATCCGGAAGGAATATCCCCAGGAGCTTCTGGAACTTGCCGACTTTATTTATCACGAAGTAACCGAACCCATTCTCACCGCACAAATCCAGGACAAGCAAAAAATACCTAAGGAAAAAGCCCGCAAAATTGCCCATGCCATCGTGAGTCACGAAACCACGGCGAAAGAAAGCCTTTTGACATCTAAAACTCAAACACAAATGCAATCCGCCCGGCAAAATCTTGTGGCGTTGCTATCATCGATGCCAAATATTGCCCCCACGGATGCCTCGCTTCCACGTGGGCCGCGCAATGGTTTGGCCACGACGGCAGAAGGACCAAGTAGGAATGGAATTTTCTCTTCGACAAATTTTGACGAGATTTTGAATGCCGTCAGAGAAATACCCAGGATAATCAGCCGTGAAGAGGCCGCTGAAATGGAAGGACGAAGTGCCTATTTTAATGCTGCTTACGGGAAATTGGACCGGCATCTTCTGCTGGATAAGAGACGGGAGAAAAATCCCTCTGTCATGGAAATGGACAACGGACAAAAGATTTATGTGATTCAGTGGATATCAAGTATGGGCGCCATAAGAGCCCCCATATTGGTCATGGAATTGAAGGACAACGAGGGAATATTGACACCGCTCCTGGACACCTGCACCGGTTTCGCGGCCAGATGGCGGTATCAAAACAAAACGTATGTTGCCCTTGGCCATGTCAATGATAAGCCCTCCCTGTCTCAATTTGCTTCCTGGCTGGCGCCGGATAGTTCAGATTTGAGATTTTTCTTTAAGACCAAATACAGAGATGTAGAAAGCAAGGGGAAACACGAGTTGCTCGGAACGGAAGAGAGGCAGGAAATCGCCTCCTTTA
>CAZGMX010000005.1:30854-38402 GCA_964526865.1 uncultured Actinomycetota bacterium
TTTTTTTTTTTTTTCCGAACACATATACTAATATGATTAATGCTCCTTACTCTTATCAGAATGTTCCCGGTAATCTGAAAAACTTCGTCACCCAGGCAGGGGAAGAAGAGGCAGAAATGGAAGAGGACATATTGAAAGAAAAATTTCCCAGCGCTCTGGTGGGTGTCGAAGCGGCTTCGGATTTGCGGGATAATCCTGCCTATCATATTTGGGCCGATCAAAGCGGCATCGGACTGGTGCGTCAGGGCGATCAGGCCCCCACATTTAAATCATGGGATGATTTCAGGCCGGTTGCACAAATAACCCCGGATAAATATCTGGGAGCAGTTGACGCTGTTGGGGAATTGACAGATGAAACGGCCAAAAACATATTGGAATCGGCGGCTTGAGCCGGATTTTTACGACAGCCGGAGGGAACAGCGGATGATTTCGAAATCTTCCATGGGGATGCGATCGATTTCCTGAAATCCCTTTCTCTTGCAGAGATTTAGCGCCGTAATCATCCGAGACGTCCCCCGGAAGCTAATCCTGTTGTAGTGCTTTTTCTTGCAGAATTCAATGGCCTGTTCAATCAACTTCACTCCATAACCCTTGCCGCGGTATCTGGGATCGACAAAGATGCGCCGCAAGAGCGCCACTTTTTTGTCTTCTTCCTTGATGGCCACCGTTCCCAGCAGTTCGCCGTTTCTCTCGGCAATAAAAAAACAATCCCTGTTCCCGCCGTAGGAGGACTCCAGGTCGTACAGATCGATCTGAGGATACACCGAGGCCTCTTTGCCAAATTCACATTCCAAAATGGCGTTGATGAGTTTCAAGACGCGCGGGACATCTGCATTTTTCACGGGACGAATGAGAAGGGGAGATTCTTCAGTCATGGTCAATCCTTTTTCCTCTCGACGATTATATAGCACAAGGGCACGGGTGGAACACAGAAATCTTTCACGATCTTTCACGATCGTCTTAAAAACACGTTTTGGCACAGGGGCTCTTCTGATATACTTTATTCTGTTGCCGGTTTGACAGAAGCGGCGGGTGTTAAGGTTTAACTTGTTATCATTGAACTTGTTGCATAAACAGCTCTTTTAGTCATTGCGAGGGATCCCGCTTTGGCGGGAGACCGCGGTGATCTCGTTGGTCCAGTACGGCCAACGGGATCGCCACGCCCGCCAAAGTATTAGTGCGGGCTCGCGATAACGAATGTGGCGATTAGAGAAGAAGCAAATCTATGTCCAGCGCTGAATTTTTGACTCTATTGAAAAAAGTTGTGAGCGGCGGCGATCTGACCATTCCGCAGGCACAGAAGGCCATGCAGGAAATCCTCGCAGGAGATATTTCTGACACCTTGCTGGCGGCGTTTCTTGCTGCCCTGCGGGTGAAGGGGGAAACGGTCGATGAAATCAGCGGTTTCGTGCGGCAGATGCGGGTTCACGCCGTGTGCATACGAAGCCATCACCGGGTTGTCCTGGATACGTGCGGCACGGGAGGAGATGGTCTGCAGACATTCAACATTTCCACCCTGGCGGCCTTGGTAATTGCAGGCTGTGGCGTGTCGGTGGCAAAGCATGGGAACCGCTCGATCAGTTCCAATTGCGGCAGTGCGGATTTGTTGGAGAGACTGGGCGTGCGCATCGACGTCCCCGTGCTGGTGTCTCAGCGATGTCTGGACGAAATCGGTTTTGCTTTTCTTTTTGCGCCTCTCTTTCACCCTTCCATGAAACGGGCGGCCGGCGTGCGGCGGGAACTCGGTTTTCGGACGGTGTTCAATATCCTGGGACCCTTGTGCAATCCCGCGGGCGCAAACTGCCAATTGCTTGGCATCTCGCGTCCCAATTTGGCAGAGAAGGTCGTGCATATTTTAAGACGCTTGGGGACGCGGCGTGCCCTGGTGGTGTGCGGAAGGGATGGCATGGACGAAGTGAGTTTGACGGGGGACACCACGGTTTACCGGCTTGAGGGTGGGAAAGTATCAACCTACCGTTTTCGCCCGGAAAAAGCGGGCATGAAACGAGTCCCGCCGCGATCCCTTCAGGGGTGAACTCCTGATGACAATGCCGCCATTGCCCGTGAAATTCTGCGCGGCAAGAAAGGACCAAAGAGAAACGCCGTTCTGCTCAATGCGGCCTTCGGATTGCTGGCGGCGGGAAAGGTATCCGGCGTTAGACAGGGCATCAAGCTGGCTCAGGACTCCCTCGATTCGGGGAAGGCGCAAGGAAAATTGGACCAGCTCATTCAAATAACCCAAAGCTCTCCGCCCCTCTAATGTCTACGGATACCCCCATGGCCGCCGCTGCCAAACCTACTCTGGACGATATTTTATCCGCCGTGCGGGCCGACCTGGCGGTGCGCCGGCGCGAGAAGACATTGCGGAAACAAATGGGACTCGCGTCCAAACGAAAAGATTACCGGGATTTTGGCCGCGCCATCCGGCGCGTCGGCGGAAAGGGAATCAACTGGATCGGTGAGGTCAAAAAAGCCTCGCCTTCGGCCGGTCTTCTGCGGCCGCAGTACGATCCCGTGGTTTTGGCGCAAATCTATGAGCAAAAGGGTGCGTCGGCCGTATCGGTCCTGACGGAGCAGACCTATTTCCAGGGATCGCTTCAGGATTTGGCGGATGTCCACGCCAATGTGGCTCTTCCGGTTCTGCGCAGGGATTTTATTGTGGAAGAATATCAAATTGTGGAAGCCGCGGCGTGCGGCGCGGATGCCGTGTTGTTGATCACGTCCCTGCTCGATTATAAACAGCTGGAAAAGTTTATTCGGATGGCGGGAGATCAGAATATGGCAAGCCTGACAGAAGTCCACACACTCGACGACCTGAACAAGGCCCTGGACGCGGGGGCGCTGATTCTGGGAATCAACAATCGAAATCTCGCGACCCTGGAAGTGGACCTGTCCGTGACCGAGCGGTTGTATTCGCACATCCCCAGGGGCATGATCGCCGTGACGGAAAGCGGATACAAGGAGCGGGAAGAGATCATCACGGTGGAAAAAATGGGGCTGGATGCACTGCTCATCGGAGAAACACTCCTGCGCAGTGAGGACCTTCCTGCTTCGATCGCGACCCTGTTTGGGGGAGTATGAAAAAGGGATATTTCGGCCGGTACGGCGGAATCTTTGTGCCGGAAACGCTGATGGGCGCGGTCCAGGAACTGGAGACAGTATTCCGTGAGGCGATCCGGGATAAAAATTTTACCCGTCAGATGGACGATTGCCTGCGTCATTATGTGGGGCGGCCGACTCCGCTGTATCACGCACGCCGCTTGAGCGAGTATCTGGGCGGCCCAAAAATTTATCTCAAGCGCGAAGACCTTTGCCACACGGGGGCGCACAAAATCAACAACTCCCTGGGGCAGGTTTTGCTCGCGCGCAGGATGGGGAAGAACCGGGTCATCGCGGAGACAGGGGCCGGGCAGCACGGGGTTGCCACCGCCACCGCAGCGGCCATGTTCGGAATGGAGTGTGTGATATTTATGGGGGTCCGCGACATGGCGCGGCAGGCCCTCAACGTGTTCCGGATGAGGCTTCTGGGAGCGGAAGTGCGGCCGGTCCGGAGCGGCAGTCAAACGCTCAAAGATGCCATCAATGAGGCCATGCGCGATTGGGTCACCAACGTGCGCACGACGCACTATGTGCTGGGATCCGTGCTGGGGCCGTGTCCGTACCCCGAGATGGTGCGGCATTTCCAGCGGGTCATCGGCCGCGAGGCAAAAAGGCAAATCCTGCAGGCGGAAGGCCGTTTGCCGGATATGTTGGTGGCGTGCGTCGGGGGCGGGAGCAACTCGATGGGTCTTTTTTGCGATTTTCTAAAGTCTCCCAATGTACGGATGGTTGGCGTGGAAGCCGGCGGCATGGGGGTACTCACGGGCAAACACGCGGCGCGCTTCCAGGGCGGTTCGCTGGGGGTTCTGCACGGATCAAAAACGTTCGTTCTTCAGGATGCCGACGGACAGATAGAAGAAACGCATTCCATCTCGGCCGGACTGGACTATCCCGCCGTCGGGCCGGAGCACTGTTTTCTTCGGGATCAGGGGCGCGCCAGCTATGTCAGCGTCACCGACCGCGAGGCCATGGAGGGATTTGTGTTGTTGAGCCGGCTGGAGGGCATCATTCCGGCGCTGGAAAGCGCCCACGCGGTGGGATATTGCGTCACAAAGGCACCCACGATGTCCAAAGACAAGATCGTCCTGATCAATCTGTCGGGCAGGGGAGACAAGGACGTCGACACAGCGCAGGCGTATTTAACAAAACATCCGGTGCATTTTTCCGAATCATAAAACTCCGGCGATACCATGAAAAAAACCAATCGCATCGACACAACATTTCGGGCGCTTCGCCGCAGCGGCCGGGCGGCATTTGTCGCCTATATGACGGCGGGCGATCCCAGCCTGCGATGGACTCGACGCCTGGTGTGCGCGTTGGAGCGATCCGGGTGCGACATCGTGGAACTGGGAGTGCCTTTTTCCGACCCCCTGGCCGACGGGGTGATCAATCAGCGGGCCGCGTTCCGCGCGTTGAGGGCGAGTACGACCCTAAAGAAAATCCTGGATAACGTCTCCGAAATCAGGAAAGAGTCCCAAATCCCGCTGGTGATCTTTTCATACTTCAATCCCATTCACCGGATGGGAGTCCGGCAATTCGCGCAGAGGGCTTCCCTCGCGGGTGTGGACGGCGTGCTGATTTTGGATGTACCGCCGGAGGAGTCCCAACAGCTCCGCCAGGAACTCGCGCACCATGGTTTGAAAATGATTCATCTGGTTGCCCCCACCACGAGTGACGCAAGAATTTGCGCCATCGCGCGCAAGGCGGATGGATTTATCTATTGCGTGTCTCGCACCGGCGTCACAGGAGCGCAGACGTCCGTATTGGAGGAAGTCCGCAGTCTCGTGCGCAAAATCCGCCTGCGGACAAAAATCCCCGTGGTGGTAGGTTTCGGGATATCAACGCCACAGCACGTGCGCCAGATGTCCAGGAGCGCCGATGGGGTGGTCGTGGGCAGTGCCATCGTTTCTCAAATCGAAAAGCATCCAAAAAATCCCCTGCCGGCCGTCACGCGCTTTGTGGGGCGTTTGACCCGGACATTGAGGAACATCCATGCCAGATAAGAACCCGTTGAAGTCCCCCGTGTTCGGTGTCGTGATGGCTGGGGGCAGTGGGGAGCGGTTTTGGCCCTTGTCCCGGGCCGGGATGCCTAAGCAATGCCTTTCCTTCCGGGGAAACACCACCATGGTTCAGCAGGCATGCAATCGGCTGTGCGCATTTCTGCCTTCCAGCCGCGTTTGGATTGCCACGCGCCGGGGCATCGACAACATCATCCGGTCACAGCTTCGCGCCCTTCCGTCCAAAAACATCATCGCCGAACCGTGCGGCAGGGACACCGCTGCGTGTCTCATGTTGACGGCGGCCATGCTGGTTCGCAAGCACCCGGACGCCATCATGGCGGTGGTCCCGGCCGACCACGTGATCGACCAATCCAGGGAACTGGCAGCAGCGCTCCAAGGTGCGGCTTGCCTGGCCGCAGAAAGAGACGTCCTCATCACCTTTGGGATTGTCCCCACGGAGCCTGCCACAGGGTATGGGTATATCCAGAAGGGAAACATCTCGGCAAAAATCAAGGACCGTAATTTTTATCAGGTGCGCCGGTATCACGAAAAACCCGATCTCCAGACGGCCAGACGTTTCATGTCTCTCAAAGACCACTGGTGGAACAGCGGAATGTTTGTCTGGAGGGCAAAAACACTCATTGAGGAGATATGCAAATATCTTCCCATCCACGGCCACGTGTGTCTGAAGCTTTTGCGGGCAAAAAACGACAGTCAATTTCGCCGCCTGGTGCAACAACTCTACAAGACCCTCCCCAAAATCTCCATCGATTACGGCGTCCTGGAGTGTTCCCAGCGCGTGGTGGTGACGCCGGCACGGTTTGGCTGGGACGATTTGGGGTCGTGGGCGTCGCTGGACCGGCATCTGCCCAAAGATACCGCCGGCAATGTCCTTAGCGGTGACACCGTGGTGATTGATGGCCGGGGAAATCTGGTGCGTTCCGAAAAAGGCCATCTGGTGGGCATCCTCGGAGTTGACAACCTGGTGGTTGTTCACACGGCTGACGCGACGCTGGTCTGCTCGAAACATCGCGCGCAGGAAATCAAGAAACTGGTCGGCGCTCTGGCCAAGGACACAAAGAAAGGACGCTATGTTTGAGACCATGCGAATTTTAGGACTGGACATAGGGGACGTACGCATCGGCATGGCCCTCAGCGATGAGCTCCTTTTCACGGCCCAGCCCCTGGGCGTTTATGAGAGAAAGGGACCGCGGCAGGACGCCGCCTTTCTGAAGGAACAGATTGCCAAGCACGGCGTGACGGAGGTTGTGGTGGGAATGCCCTACCGCATGGCGGGCGGAATGTCCACGATGGGGCAGAGGATCACCGGCTTTATCGACGGGCTCAAGAATATCTGCCCGGTCCCCATTGTTTTTTGGGGGGAACAACTGACCAGCGTGGAGGCAAACCGCGCCATGCTCGAGGGCGATCTGTCCCGGAAAAAGCGCAAGGCAAAAATCGACATCATGGCGGCACAACTGATCCTGCAGGGCTATCTGGAGTCCAAGAGGATATCGCGGAACAGGGAGGAAGAAAAAAAACGGTGGGACCATGCCTGATATGACGGTGCTGGACAATGGACTTCGCATTATCTCCGAATCGATTCCCGGCGTGTGCTCAACCTCTGTGGGGGTATGGGTCGGTGCCGGAAGCCGCTACGAAGGCGATTCGATGGCGGGCGTCTCCCATTTTCTGGAGCATCTGCTGTTCAAAGGGACTAAAACGCGCAGTGCCAAACAGATCACCGAACAGATTGAGGGGGCCGGCGGCAGTATCAATGCCTTCACCACCGAAGAACACACATGCTACATGGTAAAAATCCACCACCGTCATTGCCCCCTTGCCCTGGATATCTTGAGCGATATGATCCTTGATTCCGCCTTCCGCCCGGTAGAAATCGCGCGCGAGCGCGCCGTCATCCAGGAAGAGATGCTGATGGCCCAGGACAATCCCTCAGAATACGTGCAGGAACTGCTGTGCGGCCTGTTGTGGCCCACGCAGGCGCTCGGCCGTCTGGTCATCGGCACCGCGCGCACGGTGGCAAATATGAAACGTTCTGGGATCATCGCGTACCGGGACAAACATTACACCGGCAAAAACTGTGTGATAGCCGGCGCGGGCAATTTGGAACACCGCCGGTTCGTGGACATGGTCCGGAAAAGATTCGACGTTCTGCGCGCGGGCGAGCAAGTCCAGTTTGAACCCGTCACCGTCACTTCGAGCCATGCAGTCGCCCAGACGCTCCCTCAAAAGACCGAACAGGTCCATATGGCATTGGCATTCCCCGGATATTCCCGCCGCCATGCAAAGCGGGCCGCCCTGAAAATATTGGGCGTCATCCTGGGCGGAAACATGAGTTCCAGGTTGTTTCAGGAAGTCCGGGAGAAGCGGGGATACGCCTACGACATCGGCAGCTGCGTCAATTACTATCACGACACAGGTTCCCTGG
>CAZGMX010000006.1:0-24390 GCA_964526865.1 uncultured Actinomycetota bacterium
GCACGCTCCCGGTGAGTCAGGCTCAAAGACTTCTGCCTTGCCAATTATCAGTGAAGGTTCACGCAGTAATACGGTGGGTGAGGAAGTGGCTGTGGCATGTTTGTACTGCTCAAGCGATGAGTTTGAACCGCTGGTGGACGGCGTGCAAGACAGGTTGGGGTATGTGCCAGGGGAGTGGCAATTTTTGCGATGCCGCCGGTGTGGTTCGGCGATGCTTTATCCCCGGCCGTCGCCAGACGGTTTGATATTGTACTATCCGCCTGTGTACGATGGGGTTTTTGGAGAGAGCTCAAATTCATGGCAAAATATTTTGGAGCGGGTGGAGGATTGGTTCTTCTTCCGGCCGCAGAGGGAATTGCAGGCGCGCGGGATTTTGAAATACATCGGGAATGTTTCGGGGCAGTGCAGGATGCTGGATGTCGGGTGCGGGCGCGGCATGAGGCTGGCGGCATTTCAGGCGCGTGGTTTTCAAGTACAGGGAGTGGATTTTCAGCAGAATTCGGCGGAGTATGTCCAGAAAAAATGGAATATTCCGGTTCGGTGCGCGGATGCCGGTGAATTGGGACAGATTTTTTCTCCTGCTTCGTTTGATTTGATCAGCGCCTTTCATGTACTGGAGCACATGCTGAATCCGCGAAAGACTCTCAAGGATTGTTATGATCTCCTGGCGCCGGGGGGATGGTTTGTGGCCGTGATTCCGCTTGTCGAGAGTGTTCAGGCGCGTGTGTTCAAGGGCCGGTGGACCGGTTTTTCGGAGGCGCCGCGGCACGTATCGGTTCCATCGGGAGATGGGTTGCAGCGGCTGTGCAGGGAAGCGGGTTTTGAGACGGTTGAGTTGGAGAGCGACTCGTTTTTTAACTGCGCCGGAGTTTTGGTTTTGTCGTTGATCCCGGCGTTGGCGCGCCGGCATTTTCAGGTGGGTGCGGTGGCGTTCAGGGTGTTTGCGATCCTGACGGGGGCCATACTGGGACCGTTGGCACTGGTTTGGTGTGGTGTGGAGAATTATTTGTTGCGGCGGCCGGCGATGGGGGTGGTGTTTGCGCAAAAACCAAGCTTCTCGCGCCTGCGAGACACACCCTCAGAGAACCACCTTATGCCGCAATTATAAGAGCTGAAAGTTATCGCCGGGAATGTGAGCCATGATAACGTGTGACACAAAACCGTTTGTGACGCCGGGTGCTTCCCCCACGACGAGGTGTTCCCGCACTGCCGTGGTTCTGGTCCATCACGGGGACTACGCGCAACGCTATTTTTCGGAGTGCTATGGGAGTCTTGAGGCGCAGAACTTCGACAAAGACCGCATGGCGCTCTTTGTGGTGGACAACGGCGCAAGCCGGGAGAGCCGTCGTTTGATCCATGATATTGCCCCGGCGGCCAGGATGATGAGCCTGGATGAGAATACCGGGTGGGCCGGGGGAAACAACGCGGCCATCCGCCGGGCGCTTGCGGAGGGGTTCGATTACATTGTCTTGTTGAACATGGACACGGTGGTGGACAGGGATTGGCTGGGCCACCTGGTGGAGGAGGCCGAGCGCAATCCATCGGTGCATGTCCTTCAATCCAAGATACTTCTAAACGGCACCGGCAGGATCAATTCCCTGGGCAACCGGATTCAATTTCTGGGGTTTGGGTATTGCAACGGCTACGGGAAAACGGAGTCCTCTCTGAGCGTATTGCCGGCGATGGATTTTGCCAGCGGAGCGGCCATGCTGGTCAAACGGGAGGTGTTTGAGACCATCGGATTTTTCCGTGAGGATTATTTCATGTATTACGAGGACCAGGAATTTTGCTGGAGGGCGAGACTGGCGGGGTTCCGCGTGGGACTGGCGCAGGCATCAGTTTGCCACCACAAGTACGATTTCAACCGGACACTGCAGTCGGTCTATTGCATGGAGAGGAACCGGCTGAGGACGTTTTTTGCGATGTGCCGGCTGCCCAGTATCCTTCTCATTCTGCCGTGCCTGATTGCCAGTGAGATGGCATTGATGGCATATTTTGCGTTTCGGGGATGGGGAATGATCCGTTTGAAGCTGTGGGGACATTTTTTGCGTCTCTCGACATGGAAATCAATTGCGCGGCACCGCCGGCAGATGCGTTCGCTGCGCGTCAGGAAGGATGCCGGCATCGTGCGAAATTTTGCGCCGGTGATTGTCTTTGCCGAAGTGGGCAGCCCTGCCGTGCGGTATATCGCCAATCCCATTCTCTGGCTGTACTGGACCACCGTCCGGCGGCTGATTGTCTGGTGATTCGTGGAAGCTTCCGACCAACGCGCTCCGAAACCATCAGTCCTGTATGCATTCCTGCCCCTGGTTCTTGCCGCCGCCGGGATTCTGGCCTACAGCAACAGCCTGTGGGGGCCGTTTGTTTTTGACGACATTCCCCAGATTGCTGAAAACGGAAGGATTCGCGCGCTCTGGCCCGTGTGGTTTTCCATGGGCTGGTCCATCCGGCCGCTCGTCACGTTTAGTTTTGCCGTCAATTATGCCCTGGGCGGATTGAATGTTTTGGGCTATCACATGGTCAATGTTGCCCTGCATCTGGCTTCTGGATTAGTCCTGTATGGGTTGATCCGAAGGACGTTGATGATAGTACCTTCCCCCCTTGCCCGCCCACTCCCCGTTTTGAGTTTGGAACAGAAGCCGGATTTTGGCGGGCTTGAGGGGGAAGGGCAGGATGGGGGGTGGCTCGCACAGGATTCCCGGGGACTTGCCTTTGTCAGCGCGCTCATCTGGCTTGTTCACCCTCTCAACACGCAGTGCGTCAATTATCTCGTTCAGCGTGGCGAATTGATGATGGGGCTGTTTTGTTTTTTGACGCTCTATTGCGCCTGCCGGGGTCTGACATCTGGCGAACCGCATGCCAGGAAACAATCGTCCGGCTGGTTTGCGGCCGCGCTGGCAGCTTGCTTTCTGGGGATGCTCTGCAAGGCCGTGATGGCGGCAGTTCCGGTTGCCGTGTTCCTGTATGACCGTATCTTTTTTGGAAAAAGCGTCAAAGAGATGTTTCGCCGGCGAGGATGGTTTTACGCTGCCCTGGCCTCGATGTGGATCGTGCCGGTCTCATTGACGGCCAATGCGCCGCCCATCATCCAGGAGTGGGGCGTGGGTTGGACAATCAAGGGAGTGACGTCGTGGACGTATGCGATGACGCAGACACAGGTCGTTTTACATTATCTGCGGCTGGCGCTGTGGCCGGCGCCGCTGGTCTTTGATTATCAGTGGCCTGTCGCGGTATCATTTTGGGAGGTGTGGGGTTCCTGCGCCGCCTTGGGTGGTTTGATTTTTCTCAGTGCGATCGGCCTGAGACGGAATCCTCCCCTGGAATTTCTGGGGCTCTGGTTTTTTTTATTTCTGGCACCCAGTTCCAGTGTCATCCCGCTGGCGGATCCGGCGTTTGAATATCGCATGGTTGTCCCTTTGGCGGGCGTTGTCACATTGGCGGTGATCGCGGTGTGGTATTTCCTGCGCCGTGCTTTGCCCTCCATAGCTCTGCGGCGTGGGGTAGCCATCCTATTGAGCGTCGCCGTGACGGCGGCATTGGGAACGACCACATTTTGCCGCAACCGGGATTATCAAAGCGCGTATTCACTCTGGAAGGATACCGTGGATAAGAGACCCGGAAATTTGCGCGCGCATGGCCGGCTGGCCGGGGCCCTGGTTGATCGCGGTGAATGGGCGGCTGCAAAGGTCCATCTGGCCCTATCCCTCCATTTGGAACCCGGCGGCGCCGATGTCCAGTATCTTTTGGGCGTGATTTTGGCTGGAAAAAATAATCTGGGCGGCGCGCAAGCGCAGTTTGAAAAGGCCCTTCGCCTGAATCCCCGTTACGTGCCTGCGCACAACGATCTGGGCGCAGTATTGTTGGAGCAGGGAAAGATGGAGGATGCCCGCAATCACATGGAGGAAGCCCTGCGCCTCGATCCGGATTTTGCCGAGGCGCACAATAATCTGGGAACGCTTCTTGTGAGGGAAGGCAGGACTGGCGAGGCGGCTGTCCATTACCGCAGTGCCCTGCGCTGCAATCCAAAATTGACCCAGGCACGGACCAATCTGGATAACCTATAAGTACAGTTATGCCGCCCCCTGCAATAAATCCTGCTCGTGGTTTGAAGGATCGCGCGGTTTGGCGCGTTGACGTCTGGACGCGTCCAGGAATTCTGCCAGGCGCTGGCCTATTTCTTCGCTGATCAAACGGGACCTCACCAACGGATCGCCAAGGCTTTTTAAGGTCTTTAATTCGCCCAGATAAATTAATTGCCATAATACCGTGACGCCATAGTCACGGTTTTCTTTCCAGGATTTAGCAAACATCGTTTCTTCCTTCATCATTTTCGCAAACTGGGCAAGAAGGCCGTCCTTTCCGATCAACGAGTCTTCGTCGTTTTTCTGAAATTCTGCGAATTCCTGTTCGGTAAAGCGCGGATCCCCCTTGAGGTTGATGGTGCCGTAATCGAACACACTCAGAGGATTGGTGTTGAGTGGATAAAAAATAGACCCCCATTTGTTTTTTCCGGCCGCGTGCATGTCGTGATGAAGGATGCGCGCCACGATGGCCGTGCGAACCAAGAGACCAACATAGACGTATTGGCGCACGGTGCGCTCAGAGAGTTCCTGGCCTGCCGCGTCCTTGAATACAAATGGCGTATCGGCACCTGGCCCACGCGGGTATGCCTCAATGCCCAAGTGATGCAAAAATGGCACGTAAGAATAGGGCTCTTTGTACTGGTCTTTAAATGTCTCGCGGGCCGGCATTTCACCAATGCGCGTCATTTCCGGCGTCAGGTAATAATATATCCTCTGCACCTCTGATGTCTTTTTCACGCCGCCGTGGGCGGCGATGGTCCCGACTCCCATATGTTCCAATAGCGGCTGGGTCTTGACCAGCGACAATCCAAACGGGAGGTCTTGATCAGGCAGGTTCACGGTCTGTCCCTTAAATTTAAGCCGGGCCCGCTGGGTCTTTAGATAAGCAGGCAAGGCGAGCGGCTGAAATTCTGCCACGCCCGTGATGAACAAATTGTCCTCGGTGATGTGGAAGAAATCCGCCAGGTCCCGCCATTTTTGTCTTTTCATCATCCTGCGAAAGTATTTTTTCATGCTGATTTCCGAGTCCTCTACGGCCGCTTTTTCTTCGTCATCCAACCCGCCGAAGAAACTGTGAACACCGATTCCCTTGGTGAAAGAGGCGCAAACGCCCCTGCGCGTTGTATAAAACGGGCAGCCAACACCCTTGCCGACCAATTCGTGGTCCGGTTTCCTTTCATAGAGGCTATCGGGGACACGGTAGGACCGCTGATGCCATGTTGTTTCACGATACGCCAGGGGGTTTCGTACGGGCACCAAAAAGAGGTTGTCCGTCGAACCGAAAAGCCCGTGATACTTCGAGGCCAATGGGGTTTCTTCCAAAAGGACAGTCCCATCCGGGGCCACCAGCCGCCCGATGCGGATAAACGCCCGCTGATCGTTCCCGGTGAGGAACTTTGCGATGCGATTGGCTTGGTCTTTTGTTTGGACACACAGCCGGGCAGGGCAGTGAATCATGTCCGGAGCTTTGCCGGGATACCGTTTGCCCATCTCTTCAACGGCTGGCGCAAAATGTTCATAAACGACCTGGGCAAATAGAACCGGCGTACCGGGAAGCTCCCGGGGCAGCTGGAATTGCGGCAGGCCCGCGCGAAGTTCTTTCCACTCGTCGATCACTTCGCGTGTGATGGCGATGCGCTGCTCCAGCATCATGGGATAGAGAACGGCGAAATCGACAACGTCCAGAGAACCCTCCAATAGTAGTTTCCCCTGAGTCTCTGCAATAACTTCTGAACCGTATGTTTCAACAAGATTTCGTGCACACCCTACGGCCAATTGAAAATCGTTCCTGTCTTTCATTTTTACATCTCTCAGCATCGCTATGATGCAATGAAGCGCTTCGCTATCCAACCGGTCCCCCCGGAGCAGCTTCCACATTTCCTGCAATTGTTCTTTGCCGGCAAACAAATGATCCCATTGTGTTTGGATATACCAAATCGCGGGAGCCTCGTTGGGCGTACAATAACCCTTGCGTATTTCATGCAAGTCCGAGATGGTCTTTTCCAAGTCCTCGAGGTTTCTAAACCGGCATTGCCACTGCCCTATAATAATCCCAAGCATGAACACGGTTTCACTGCTCAATTTTTCCAGGAACGATTTGACCCTTGGCCAATCTTCTTTCCATTCTTTCTTTGCAATGGCTCGGATGTGAGGCAAGAGATGATTGGTGAAAACGGTAATCTTATCTTCCTCGCCATTGAGACCAACCAAGACCCTTGCGACGTCCACCAATTGCCCGGGCGAATCCAGCCGGTATCCAGATTGCAGAGACGGAAGCCGTCTAAGCACGGACCAACTATGAGACTTGGCCTCCAGCCCCATTTGGACAACGGCGGGCCAGAATGTAAGAAACTTATTCTTGAAGGCATCTTTGAGCTGGGGGATACCGGCGGCAACATTTTTCGCGTTTTCAGGATTTCTCTTCGTCTCTGGACCCGCGGCGGCCACCAAGAGGTCAAGGATTGCAGGCCATTCCGCCGGGAGTTGGGCTCCAAATGTTTCTTTAAGACCAGGAAAACATTCCGCAACAAACGATACCGTTTGCTCCCGATAGACAGGACTCAGCTTCGCAATTCCTTTCATCAAGAGGGCCGCATCTTTAGGATGGCTGTCAAAAAGATTGATCACGGACCCCCATTGTTCTTTCAAATTGGAACCAAAAATCCTGAACAACCGCGGGTACTTGCTTCTTATCAGATGGATCGTTTCCGTAGATAAATGACCTTCGTGTCTGGCTATCGCCTCGGTCAGGGCCAGGGCGTTTTCCCAACTTCCCATCATGAGCAATTCTACGATCTCTGGAAAACACAATCTGAAATTTGGTTCACAGACCTCTTTTAACCGGTCATAGCTGCCGGCCAACAGTGAAACCACACGCGTCCCAAACATAGGAACTAACATGGCCAGCGCATGCGCAAGCATTTGCGCATCCTCCGGATTACTGTCTTTATTCAAAACTTCCAGGGCAGAAAGCCTGGACACGCAGCCCAGGAGAAGCATCGCATCGCCCGGCGGCACAGACTTGTAAATATCCAGCCACGTTGAAAATCCCATTTGACTAACCAAATCGGGATGATAGCGCGCCCACTCCATGAGGTCTGGCAGAGACTCCATGGCCTTTCTGGCAGATTCTTCCTGGCTCGTATCCACCGCAGTCCCAGCGCCAACTAACATAGATTCGATTTCCAGTTCTTGTGGAGAAAAATCCTTGTGCGAGACTGTCCGCACGAATTGGCGCACGGCGCCCCGATAATGTGTTTGAACAGTTTTTAATAGCGCTTGATCCTCCACCCCCGCCAAATTTAGAGGCGCAACATTGCGGCACGCCTTTTTCCATTGTTGCAAATGTTCCAGGCTGCGGGGCATGTCGCGTTCAACCAAGACGGGATAGAGTGTGGCAAATGTCACGGCATCCATCGCATGTCCCGCCAGAGGGTGTCTTTCCTCGTATCGGGCGATATCGCCGATATTGTGGTGGGACAAAGTCTCCCTTGCGGCTGTCACCGCGAGTTTGAAATCTTTCATATTTCTCAAGGCCACATTCCTCTTGCTCAGCAGGGAAATGATGGCCGTTGCCTCCCAATCTCTTGGCACCATTCCACGGGGGAGATTTTTGAAACGCTCCCGTCCCGGTCCCAGGACATAGCCCTGAAGCTCTTTAACTTGTGCCGCATTCCGTGCGATGTGAGGCAGCTGCGTTTCAAGATACCAGAGAACGGCCACGTTATTGGTGTCCGCTCCGGACGTGGCTGAGTAAAGCTCCTCGATGGTCTCCTCCAGGTCTTGAAGACTGTAAAACTGCCACTCCCACTGCACCAGTGGGATCATGATCAAATCCATTGTGTGAGGCCCTATCTTGTCCAATGTCTCTTTTACCCTGGGCCAGTTTGAATCCCATGCAATACCGGAAAGCCGTATGATCTGGGGCAACAGGTGATCCAAGAATCGTTCCATCTGCCATGGGCTCAAGCGTTCCAGCACTTCGACCACGCCGTCTAACTGCTGCCCGGGCTTCAATTCCAACGGGGACTTGAGCATTTCCAAAGATGGGAACATAAGGCCTATATCCCCCTTCGCAGCCTTCCCAACGCGCACGAGATATGGCCAATATCCCCGAAATCCCCTTCCGAAGGATTTCTTTAGATCTCGGATTGTACCCGCAACGACTTGGAGGGGGTTGAAGCCTTCCCAATGCTTCGCCGTAGCCGCTTGTTTCATCAACTCCAAAACCCCTGGCCAGCAGAATTCCAAATCCCTGCGCAACGTTTTCTTGAAAAACGGATAGTAGTTTTCGAGGAACGTCACGGTGTGCTCCTTAAAGACGGGCCTTAACTCGGCCAGACCAATACGCAGAAGTTGAATGTCCAGGGGCGTTTTGATGATTTTGGCCTCTGCGAGCCGGACCAAATCCTCGTAATGCGTGTCCCCCCGCAATGCCGCTAGTATCTCCTCCAGCGTTGCTATTTGCGTGTGCGGGGCCAGGAGATTTGCTTCAAGATCAGGACTGTCCCAGCGAAAAGGCTGGGCACGAGGCGCCTGTGCCGATTGCAGCAATTGGGCCATCTCTGCGCTCGTCGCCCCCGTCATCCGGAAAAAATCTTCAAACCGCCCGTCATATAAGGCCAGCCAGGCCGCCGTGACATCCCACGGACCTTCGAATTCGCCCAATAAATGATAAAAAAGCGGGATAGACGCGTTTCCCCCGATTAAAAGATATGACTTATCAGCCGCCTGAAAACGCCGGATGTCGCGCGGTTTAAAGCGCGGATCACCGGGCAGAACGATCGTGTCGTAGTCAAAAATGGTAAAGGGATTGAGGTTGATGGACGAGAAAATAGACCCCCATTTATTGGAGCCTGATGCACCCAGGTCGTGATGGAGTATGTGGGCCAGGAGCGCCGTACGAACCACGAATCCCATGAACAGATAGGCGCGCACGAGACGGTCCGGCAGGGGCCTCTCACCCAGCGTTATAAATTCCACTGTGCGGTTTTTACCCTCTCCCTTTGACCGCACCGTGATTCCCATCACCTCGAGTACCTTGGGATAGACGCCCATGGAGGCCGCCACGTCATTCAGGACAGGCAGTTCGGACAGGCGCTTCTTCGTTGGGGTTTGATAGTAGAATATCCTCTGCACAGTGGCGGTGTTCATGACTTTTCTATGCGCGTCGATCTTTCCGATGCCCATGTGTCTCAACAAGGGCTGTGTCCTGATAAGCCGTATCCCAAACGGAGGGCTGTGCGATGGTAGGCGCACCGTCTTGCCCTTAAACTTGGCCTTTGCCCCCCGGCTGGTCAGATATGCCGGCAGGGCCAGCGGCCTGAATTCCGCCACGCTGTTTAAAAACAAATTGTCCTCGCGAATGGCAAAGATATCTGCCAAAGCCCGCCACGTTGGGTTTTGCGTGGCTCGCTCAAATGCCGATTTCATCTGTTGTTCCGCGTCTGCCACGGCCGTTTTTTCCTCCACGTCAAATCCGCCGTAGAAACGGTGCACCCCCGCTCCCCGGTCGTACGAAGCCACCACGCCCCTCTTTCTCTTTCCCTCGGGGATACCGCCCCCCTTGCCGACTAAAACACGCTCTTTGGATACCTTCTTGGAATGGACCGGTTCAAACGATCGATTGTGGAATGTCTCGAAGCTGTAGGCGAGGGTATTACGCACGGGGACCAAAAAGAGATTGTCGGTTGTGCCAAAGAGTCGTTCGTATCTCTTGACGTGTTGCGCGTTCAACTTGGGCGCTGCCGCCAAGACCTCTTGGTCCGGGCCAATGACTCGTCCCAACGCGATAAAGTCGTGACTCTTTTTCCTTTTAAGGATTTGGACAAAACGTCTGGCCTGTTCGGTGGACTGAAAATGGACCCTGGCGGGGACATAAATCTTATCGCATCTTTCTTTGGGATATCGCGCAAGCAGTTTTCGCAGGGAGGCGCGATAATGCCTCCGTATCTCGCCAACGCGCCCTCCCCGGTGGATTTTTATCCAGTCGATGGTGCCGGCGCTTTCCCGTACGGCGCCCCATTCCCTGATAAACTCCGGCGTCAGGGGCAGATTGCGCTCCATCAGGACGGGATACAACATCAGAAAGTCAACGGGATCCAAGGTGTCTTGAAAAAGCAATTGCTCTTGAAGAGACACGATGTCCGCCCAATCATATTTTGTCAAAAGATCGGCGGATGTCTCCAGCCCCAGTTGAAAATCATCAACATTTTCCATCCGAACGTGCTTGAGCAGAGACAATGCCCTGTAATTGGCCTGATGTCCAAGGGGCATGAACATGGCAGTCTTCGTGCTGAACCGGACAGCGCCACCTTTGCCCAGGGGGACAAATCGCTCCTTCCCTTCCATATCTCTACTCACAGCCCGCAACCGGTCCATTAAATCTGAAATATCTGCAGGCGTCTTGGCAAAATGACCGTAACGCTTTTGAAAATACCATACAGCAGGGGCGTCCGATGGACCGTAGTCGGCGGCAATCGCCTTGAGTTCGGCCGCGGCCTGACGAATCTCTTCAAGATTTTTAAATGGCCAATGCAGTTGAGAAATCGGGATGAGGAGGAGTTGGAAATCCTCTTTGTCCAAGGAGTTTATAAATTCCAAAACCCGCGGCCAGTCCTTCGTCCACGATCGACCCGAGACCCTTTTGATTTCTGGAAGTGTGTCATTCAGAAAATGATTCAGCCACGTTCCATTGTCCTTTTTATGCCGCACCAGGAATATCCCCATGTCGCGCACTTGGTCGTCGTAACTCAATCTGGCGCCAGATCTAAACTTCATCAATCCATGGCAGAGGGAGGAAAAATTAGGTCCTTGTGCATCCGCAGCCTCTTTTAAGTACGGCAACAAAATCTTAAATTGCCTGCCCCATCCATCCCTCAGCAAGGGAAGCATACCCGACACAATCCTCACATTGCCGCGGGCAAAGGGCCCAAATTTTCCTGCCACCGCGACGAACAAGTCCAGGATGCCAGGCCAATTCGATTCCAGGCTGCGACGAAAACTTTCCTTATAGCGGGGATACGAGATCCGCAGGAAATCGACCAACTCTTCTCCATAAATAGGCCGCAAGCAGGGTAGGGCTTGAGCCAGCATCCGGGCATCGGCCGCGTTCTTGATGAGGTTCCTCTTTCCAAGTTCCGAAAGATCGGAAAATACTTGTGCCGAATTCTCCGGGCCGGCCGTCTGATAGATCACCTTCCACACGGCATGGCCGCAACGCCGGACGATGAGGGGATTTTGATTGACCCACTTTGCCAAGAGTGGTGTGGCCGCTATGAATTCTTTTGCCTCCCGTTCTTCTGCCGCTCGCGCGGCCCGCACGGCTTCCTTTACTTTGGAGGGCGGGGCGAGGGGAAATGCGCATTGCGGCAGCAAAAGACAAGCCGCCGTCAATAGACACACAGCGCTTTGCCACAATCCTTTCTTCGGACGCGTGGTCAACATACGTATGACCTTTCTTGGGCAGTATCTTACACTAGAATTTCTTGATTGTCAACGGGTGCGGCCGTGCGGCTCTAAATTGTTGCACTGGCGGGTGACACAAAATGCACTGGGCGCAAACGATCAGTCTTTCTGCCGATACCGTCACACTGATCATATTGGAGCTGAATTTTGTTACTGACTTTGACGGCGGCCCCGATGGTTGCTAACGCAACATAAGGAGGCGGTGTTGGGGAGGGAAGAAAAAAATAGCCCAGGAGTTTTTTAAATATTTAGCCCCCCTGATTCTCTCAAGCAGTTTGGACATGGTCTTTTGGCCTGCGGCAACCTTTCAGCGAAGGCCATGCCGCCGCCCCCCTTGACAAAACAAGAAAATTAAGCTAAAATATTGCCAGATCGCTGGATGCATTCAGTAGACTGTTGACTGGGGCCGAATCAGTCCAGAGTGTGCGTTCTGCGACGGAGGTGTATTTTGAGAATACGCAAGGCGATCGCTATTGTGATAGCCGCGGTTATTATCTGCCCGTGTGCAAAAGTGCAGGCGCTTGCGCCGCGCTCAAGCGCAAACGATCTCATTGGGGAGGAAATCATTCATGCCATGGGCCTTCTTTACGATGTCGAGTCGGCGAGGCAGAGGGACGACAAAACTTTGACAAAGGCTATCGTGGACAAGATATTGCAATACCCGTCTTCCCCTGAAAGGCCCGATCTTGTGTGGATTCGGGAGGATACATCTTTTGGGATCCGTCCGGATTTGACGTTTGTTAAGGGGGGCGTGTTGTATGTGATGTTTGAGGCGGGCGGCAAACAGATCAATGTGTGTTTTTTCCGCAAGAGCGATTGTCCACGCGATGATGGGGCGCCGCTTGCGGCGCAAATGGTCCGGGAGATCGACTCCGGAGGAGAGAGGGAACCGGTGGTGGCCCAAGTGATAGGGCAGTGCGAAATTCCCCGGCCGGCTCCATCGATTCTTAATCCCCATATCGAAATTGGCCGCTCAAAAAATCCTGTCGCCATGATGAAGCCGGTATTTTCCGTACTCAGGAGATGCCAGACAGGGCCGGCTTGGGAGAGGACGGTCAAATATTATGAAGACTTGTTTAATGACGACCCCGGTTTGTTCATGGAGTTGACGAGGGTATTGATTGCCCGCGACAGGGAAACAAAACAGATCGCTGGAGTAAGCCTGTTTTTCCCTGAGGCCCATCCGGATGATGTGCAAATGGAAACCGGCGAAGCACTGGCACGGCCCATTGGCAACGAAATTCTCCTGGGTGTTCTTCCCGAGTTTCAGGGACAGGGGCTTAGCAAAAGGCTTATCGAGGCATCAGAAGACGCGATGAGAACAGCGGGCGCGAAAACGGTCTTTGTCCGCGCGGCCCGGCCTGATTCCTCCATTCATGTCAGTTCGTATCAAATCTACCGCAGGCTGGGATACCGCCATTCCCGCCAAGATCACATGGTGCTGGTCAAGGATTTGGCAGGGAGTTCTCAAGAAGCCGCTGGTGGTGTACCAGGAAGAAATGCGCAGGAGACAGCGGGAACGAGAGAACCGCTAAAAAGTTCCGGACAGACCGTGATATCCGGGGAGCTTAAGGCGAAATTGAAATTGGCCGGATCGACTGGTGCGGGCGATGCAACGGCGCAACGCCTGTTTGGCTGGCTGAAAGATGTTGCGGCCAGTCCTGTCGTGACCGTCCTGGAGCATGCCCAGTTTAGGGCACTGCTGCCGGAGGTGGAATGGGACCAGTTGAATGCACTGTACCGGCTGGATCCAGCCGGGTGTGCGGCGGCGGCCGGAATGCCGGTGACGGAGGTCCATCGGGCGATCATTAAATACATCTTCTCCTGTGTATCGCAAAAAGGGGAGAATCCGGAGGATCTCCTGAAGGGCAAGAGGGATTATCTTCCGGCGGACAAAGCGACCGTGGAAAGACTTTTGGAGAAAGTCCAACAGAGCGGTCAAAAGGAATATTCCTCTCCTTCGGGCGGATTGGTCATGCTGGGAGAAATTGGCGGATCCCTTATTGCCGATCCGGACAATCCGTTTGCTTCCCCGCAAAAAAGATTTAGAGAGCAATTTGCGATTGCGGGGGTCAGTGTCTGGGAAGGGGTCCCTTACAAAAAAATTCTGGGAGTCCCCTGGGGATATACGGCCAGACAATTTTATGCCCTTTATAAAAAAAGACTGTCCGCGGATTCGACAAGGGTCTATCCGATGAGTGAAACCTATCAGCGTGACCAGCGGATTCTTCAAGAAATTGCCGACAAAAATCCCCGTGTTGTGGAGCAGGAATTTATGTATCCATCTTTAGATGCCGGTGCCGGGACAATCAGCCGGTTTTTGCCGACGCAGGCTGTTTTTTACACGCTCGGTTCTTACTCATTTGTAATTCCGCGGTATTTGGTTACAGGTCCGGGCAGTCTGGCTACGGAAAATATGCCCGTCTATCTCGTGGCGGGGCCGTTGAACCAGGCCGTCACGATGACCGGGGTCGATAAATGCAAGATTAAAGTCTGCCCTCTGCCGCGTGATGATGCGGAAACGGTGAAATCTATTTTGAAAAATGCCCCGAGGGATAAGCGCTGGCTGATGCAGGTGTCGCGCGAACACGAAAAGAAGGGAGAGGTTGTTCAACCTTCTTGGGCCGAAATGATCACCACAGAAGGTTACAACTTGGACAAAGAATTTCTCGACGGATACATCCTGCGTGAGATCGAAATTTTCCTAAACAATAAGACAAAGGAGGAAATCGAGGCCCTGCGAATTCTGGACGTGGGGTGTGGGCAGGGGACGCTGATGCGGCGTATCAAGACCCTCATCCGGATGAAGCGCCCGGAAGTAGATGTGGGAATGATTACTTTCATCGGCGTGGAGCCGGATCCTGCCTTGCGCGAAGCCGCGCGCCACAGGGGGTTGAATGTTGTTGCGGGGGACATCCTCAATCTTCCCTTCAAAGAGAACTCTTTCGATATGGTCATCGCGGAGGCCGTTTTAGTGACCGCGGCGTTTAGACCGCAAGAGGGAAAACGGGCCGTCGGAGAACTCTACCGGGTCGCCAAGCCCATGAAAACGGCAGGCAAGGCGGCAGGCCGTGTGATTGAAGGGCCCGGTTTTGTCATGATGGATTCTTCGGCGAAGGGCGCTCGGGCGGTGCGCGCAGACGCCTCGATAAAGGGGCCGCAGATTGTACACGGGGATGGCTTTGTGATGTGGGCGGCCGGGCGGTCCACTGAAAGGGACGGCGCATTGGGTATGTTGGAGAGGTCTCTATGATCGGACATCGCCTGGGCAAAATGGGAATTCTCTTTATCCTGGGGATTTTTATTTTTGAAAGCGGCGCCGGCAGTCTGTGCGGGGTGAAATCCACTGGTGAATGTCACGCGGCCAAAGGGGGCGCCGCGGAAATGCTGGCTCCCAGTTCAATATTCTCTTTTGATACCGCGAAAAAATCCCACGTGGAACGCCTCGACCGGGGCAGAAAAATTGTGCACCGGATTTGGGATAACACTGTCAACGGCTATGATGTGAGGGGGATTACGGAGGGACCGGATGCCACGATGACGCCGGACTTGGCCTACACCCTGGGAATCGGAATGGCCCTGCGCCTGTGCGCCCGGATGCCGGAACGCAGGCCGCGAGTGTTGGTGACGGGGGATCACAGGGCGAGCACCCCGTTTCTGTTTTCGGGCTTGATGGAAGGCTTGACGCGCGGGGGCGTGGATGTGAGTTACAGCGACGAAACAGTTTCGACCCCTGCCTCAAATATTGTGTCGCGCCAGCCGGGGCAGGATTATGACGGCGTTGTCCAGATCACGGCAAGCCACACCCCCTGGACGCGTCCCGCACCGAAAAACGGATTCAAAGTGAGCCTCAAAGACGGCGATGGATACCTGCGCGCCATCTACGGGAACGCTATGGCCAATATGTTGGATGAGGGCGTGTCGGAACAGGCCCATGTCCTGCGGCCGCAAAACGAGTGGGGCGGTGTAAACCAGGTGGACGTTCTTCCCCTCTATTATGACTGTCTGGAGAAACGGTTCGATGGTCTCACGCGGCGGCTGAATCTTACGAGAGAAGACAAGGAAAATGTAATTTTGGTCGTGGATCCGGGCAATGCGGTCATGGGCCCCATTGCCCGGAATGCCGCGGAAAAGCTCGGTCTGCAATATGCGGGGATCCACGACGAGGTGATGGGCGGCGTGGACGCCCGCCCCGCGCATCCCTCTGATCCCAACCTTCGGGAGTATTATGAAGAGCACCTCCCCCAGGTTGTGCGGCAAGTCCAGGCAGAACATCCGGGGAAAATTGTTCTGGGCATTGCCCTGGATGGAGACGGGGACCGGCTGGGGATGACGGATGAGGGGGGACACCAGTATCTGACCTATCCCCAGATGGCCTATTTCTTTCACACGGCGCGCGCACAGGAAGATCCGCGTGCCCCCGTAATCTTGGATATCCGCTCGCCGCAGGAAATCGCTGAGTTGAGTTCTGAGACTCCAAATTATTTTTCCCCCGGCGCGCCGATCGTGCGGGAGGAAATGAGGCGTGCCAGGGCCAATGTGGCGGTGGAAGGCTCTTATCATGTCTTCATGCCGGTTGCGGAAGATCCCAATGTTGATCCCATTGACGACGGACTTTGGGCGGGCCTTTATGCGGCGGCGCAGGCGGTGCATCTTGCCAAACAAAATGCCTCGATCCATGCCATGATCGACAGGCCCTGGTATCCCTCCCTGCCGCAGGAACTGCGGCCGGCCATCGGGCCGGGAACGGATCGCATGGTTTTAATGAGCCGGATCACCAGCGGGCTCCGTCATGTGTTGTCACGCGCATTTCCCGGATCCACGATCAGGCAAATCCGGCTCGCGCGCGAACCCAATTGCGCGAGATTTCAGGTGCGGGATGGCGCCGGTCAATTTAAAGCGTCCCTGGTTGTCCGCGCGGCAAAATCAGAAAACAACATCCTTTCTGTCTTTGCCCAGGGGGGAGACGAACAGGCCTTGCAGACTCTCACCGGGGTGTTGAGCATGATCCTGAGTTCCAACCCCGAAGTGGATCAGAGACCCGTCCGGCAATTGCTGCTTCGGATGCTTGCCAAACAGGCGCCCTTTGAGTTTCTTTCCGAACAAGGGGTTTTTAAGCCCTTGTTTCAAAAAATTCCGGAAGCAAGCGGGGAAATGGTCCGGCCGGCGCATCGCCCGGCAGCCCCCGCCGAGCGGCCTGTGGAGGACGTCACGCCCGTCGACGCCTTGACTGCCGTTGAATTCAGGGGCCTGTTCTTGAACGGGTATCGTTCCGGCGCTATAAAGAGGGTCTCTCAATTTAAGGAATGGAAGGACTTGCAATCCGACAAAAAGAAGGTGCTTGCGGCCAGTGTCATTCCCATGAGAAAGATCAATGGCCAGTGGTGTTTTTTATTGGCGCAAAGGAATCCTGAAAGAGCAGCAGACTGTCTGTCAGAGTTTGCGGCCTATGCGGGGGGAGTCGATTACGATTTTGATCCAAAAATTGATACGCCGGATCAGATTAAATCAAGGATGGATTTGGGTATCATGGCCGAAGAAGATTTAGACAGTGCAGGAAAGAGGGAGTCCGTTGCGTGCGCCGCAGTCCGTGAACTGAACGAGGAGAGTCATATCAAACTGGCCATTTCGGATTTACACGGCAGGACAGATGATTTTAGAGGAGAGCATGAGGGTATTTTGGGAAGTTGTTTTATAAACATCAGCGATTCGGAGGATCCTCATGTTGATGAGACCGATGAGATGATCAACCCTCAATGGGTTCCGATCAGTGTGTTGATGAGTTGTTCCCCTGACGATGCCGGTTCTGCGGTTGAAAAATATCTACAGACGTCTGTTCCAGGATGTAATCTGACAAACACTTTCAGAACCGCCGGAATGAAGAATCTACATGTTCTGCTTAGTAAAGTAATCGCTGTTGCGGAAGAGTTCCCGCCCCAGAAAATTCCCGACGGTTTTACCCCACGCCCTCTTCAAATTCCCGATCGGGATGGAGCGTTGATGGGATCCGCTGCATAACTTGTGAAAATTTTCCTCTTTTTCTCCATTTTTCAGGCAGTGTGAATCAAAATTGCACAGTTCAGGATTGTCTCAATAGAGAGGTCGATATAAGATCCGGCTGAATTATATAGCGATGAAATATAGTCAGGACTAAAATTCAGTGTGAATGAATTTGACAGCACCTGCGGGGCATTGATAACCTTCTCCGTGCGGAAGGTTATATCTTGCAGTAGAAGGTGTTTGCGTGGCAGACCCTTATAAAGGAAGTGAACCATGCTCCGGTTCTTGACATCGGGGGAGTCCCACGGAAAGTGCCTGGTCGGCATTCTGGACGGTATGCCGGCGGGACTTGCTGTTGCGGCGGCGCGGATAGATGAAGAACTGGCTCGCCGCCAGCAGGGCTATGGACGGGGCGGGCGGATGCAGATCGAATCCGACCGCGTGCAGATTCTTTCCGGCCTGCGCAAAGGACAAACGATTGGCAGTCCCCTGGCCCTTTGCATCGAAAACAAGGATTTCATAATCGACGAACTGCCCGTGGCGACGTGTCCACGGCCGGGTCACGCCGATCTGGCCGGAATACTCAAATACGGCAGGGGCGATATCCGGGACATCCTGGAGCGCGCCAGCGCCCGGGAGACGGCGGCACGCGTGGCCGTGGGGGCGGTCTGTAAAATCCTATTGGAAGAATTTGAGATCGACATCGTGTCGCATGTGACGGCGATCGGGGATGTTCGCGCGGCCGCAGGCGGCTTGTTGTTTGACCAGGTCAAGGCGCGTGCGGCCAAATCTCCCGTGCGGTGCGCGGACGCGAAGGCCTCCGGCAAGATGATGGCGCTGATCGACTCGGTGAAAGATGCCCGGGACACGCTGGGCGGGGTGTGGGAGGTCCGCGTGAGAAACCTGCCCGCAGGACTGGGTAGTCACGTTCAATGGGACCGGCGGTTGTGCGGCCGTTTGGCGCAGGCGGTTCTTTCCATTCCAGCACACAAGGCGGTGGAGGTGGGCGACGGCATCGTGGACGCGGGATTGCGGGGATCGGAAGTCCACGACGAGATATTTTATGACAGAGGAGGGGCCCGCAGGGGATCGGGGCTGGGATTTTTCCGCAAGACCAACCGTGCCGGAGGGATCGAAGGGGGAATGACCAACGGGGAGGATCTCATCGTGCGAGGTTTTATGAAACCGATCGCGACCCTGCTCAAGCCGCTCGCCTCTGTCGATCTTCGAACCAAGAGGGCGGCGCGTGCCGGCGTGGAGCGTTCGGATGTGTGTGCCGTACCAGCGGCCGGAGTGGTGGGGGAAGCGGTGGCGGCCTTTGTTTTGGCCGAGGCGTTCTTAGAAAAGTTCGGCGGCGACAGCATGCCGGAGACCAAGAGAAACTATCAGTCATACATGAAACAGGTGTCCGAGTTGTAATTTAAAATTGTCATTGCGAGTCCCGCCAATAGCGGGACGAAGCAATCCGGTTTGTTTAACGTTGAGATTGCTTCGTCCCGCTGAATGCGGGAGTCCTCGCAATGGCGGCTGATCCCACGCTTGCAAGGCGCACATTCAGAGACTACCCTATGCCGCAAGAGAGTAAGTAAGGCTGATACAATTTTTTTCAATGAGAAATAAGCCCAACATCGTCCTGGTGGGATTCATGGGCACGGGCAAAAGCGCCGTTGCCAGGCACATCGCGTCCGTGACGGGTCGCGCGCTGGTGGAGATGGATGAGCGGATCGAGACGAAGGAAGGAATGACCGTTGCAGAGATCTTTGCGAAAAAGGGCGAGAAATATTTTCGCGGATGCGAGCGGGTGGTGGTGCAGGAGCTGTGCGCCTGTGAGGGGTTTGTGATTTCGACGGGGGGAGGGGTTGTCCTGAACAAGGACAACATCGCGGATTTCAGGGCGCACGGCGTGGTGGTGTGTCTGCGCGCCCGCCCCGAAACGGTTCTGGAGCGGGTGAAACTGGAGACCCACAGGCCTTTACTCCAGACGGATAATCCTTTGGAAAAAATCAAGACCCTGCTGGAAAAACGGCGGCCGTATTACGCGATGGCGGATGTGGCGGTGGACACGGACGGCAAATCGGTGGAAGCGGTGGCGAAGGAAGTGATGAGGATTGTGGACGGGGCAAAAGAGTTGCCATGAAAAAGCTCAAAGTGGATTTGGGTGAGCGCAGTTACGACATCTCCATCATGAAGGGATTGCTGCATCATGCGGAGGATGTCCTGGGCAAGTTGAATCTGGGGGCCCGGTGCGTGCTGATCACGAACTCCACGGTGGGGTCTCTCTACGCCAAGCCGGCCAAGGCCAGCCTGGAAAAGGCGGGAGCGCATGTGGAAGTGCTGACGATGCGTGACGGCGAAGAGCATAAGACGATGCGGACGGCGGAGGATTTGTTTGCCCAGATGGTGGAGGCAAGCTTTGACCGCGCATCGTTTGTCGCGGCGCGGGGCGGCGGAGTGGTGGGGGACATCGCGGGTTATGTGGCGGCAACGGACATGCGCGGCATCAACTTCATCCAGATTCCTACGACGCTTTTGGCCCAGGTGGATGCCAGTGTGGGCGGCAAAGTGGCGGTGAATCTTTTGGAGAGCAAGAATCTCGTCGGGGCGTTTTATCAGCCCCGGGCGGTCCTCATCGACCCCAAGGTGTTGTCCACGCTCCCTGCGCGGGAGATGCGGGCGGGAATGGCGGAGGTGATCAAGTACGGTGTCATCTGGGACGATGCCCTCTTTGAATACATTGAAAAGAATCTTCCCAAAATCATGGGCTGTGATCCGGAGGTCTTGACGGCGATCATCTACAAATCCTGTCAGATCAAGGCCCAGGTTGTACACGAGGACGAGCGCGAGAGCGGCCTGCGGGCCATTCTCAATTATGGACATACCATCGGACACGCGATCGAGAGCGCTTGCCGGTACAAGCGCTATGTGCATGGAGAGGCGATCGCGGTTGGGATGGTCTGCGCGGCTACGATCGCGGCCAGGATGGGATTGTGTCCGCTGGAGTGTGTCCAGCGGCAGATCAGTCTATTGAAGGCGGCTGGATTGCCTGTGACGGCGCGCTGGGCGCAGCCGCAGGATGTGTTCAGGAGGTTGTTTGCTGACAAGAAGGTCCGCAGCGGAGTGTTGAGATTTGTCCTGCCCCGCCGGATCGGCGAGGTGGTGGTGTCGGACAAGGTTCCGGAAAATGTGTTGAAGGCGGTTCTGCAGGAATGCACCGGAGGCAAGAGCGATGGAAAATAGAGAGGCATTTCTCGTCTTAAATTCCATCGAAGGCCTCGAACCGCGCCTTCTCCTGGAGTTGCTCGCCAAATTTGGATCGGCACGGGAAATCCTGACGCAGGACAGAAAACTATTGGGGGCCGTGGCCGGGGACGCAATGGCGTCCAATATCTGCCGATGGGAAAAACATTTTGATCTTGAGAAAGAGTTGATGGAATGCCAACGGCGTTCTGTCCAATGGATGGACTGGAACGACGAGCGCTACCCGGAGATTCTGCGCCAGATTCCCCAGCCCCCTCCCATCCTGTATTTTCGCGGTGCGTTTGACGCGCGGAAAGATTCCTGTGCGCTGGGGGTGGTGGGCGCGCGGCAGGCGACACGCTACGGCGTGGAAATCGCCAAAAGGCTGTCGCAGGAGTTGGCGGCGATGGGGTTCACCATTGTCAGCGGGATGGCGAGGGGAATTGACACGGCGGCACACGAGGGTGCTCTGGAGGCCAAGGGGCGCACCATCGCGGTCATGGGCAGCGGGTTTGCCGATCCCTATCCCAGAGAAAATCTGCGGCTGATGGAAAAAATCGCCGCCGCCGGCGTGGTGGTCAGCGAATTTCCATTGACCCGTGCGCCTTTGCCCAGAAATTTTCCGCGGCGCAACCGCATCCTCAGCGGGCTGTCGCTGGGAATTGTTGTCGTGGAGGCCGCCCGGCGGAGCGGATCGCTCATCACGGCATCCCATGCCCTGGAGCAGGGAAAGTCCGTTTTTGCCGTACCCGGCCGGCTGGACAGCGAATTGTCGCAGGGCGCAAATGCGCTGATTCAACAGGGGGCCAAACTGATTGCGTCGACCCGGGACATTGTGGAGGATTTGCAGTATCTTTTACCCGCCGCGTTCTTGAATACGGCGCGAAAGACACAGCCAAGGCAGCCGGAGTCCGTTTCGATGCCCGTACCAACGGATTTGACGGCCGCGCAGAGAAAAATTTATGATGTGTTGGAGGCCGAGCCAACTCCGGTCGAAGAAATCATCAAGCTCACAGGCTTGCCTGCGCAGGAGGTTTCCGGCAATCTGTTGCTTCTGGAAATGAAGGGGCTGGTCGCGCAGATGCCCGGCCAGCGGTTCAGTAGAGCGCAGACAATAACAACATGACGATGGCTATGAACGAATCCGACGATAACAATTCGCTTTCTCCTGTGCCCCCGGTCGTCCCGGAAAGTCCTTCTGCTTCCGGCGCGCCTCAGGCTGTGTCCGGCCCTGACACCGGGCCGCAACCTCCGGCCGTCAAGAAAAAGACTGCAAAGAGAAAACCGCGCGCCGTGGAAATGAAGGGGAATCTTGTCGTGGTGGAGTCTCCGGCGAAGGCCCGCACCATCGAGAAATATCTGGGGCCGGATTACTTTGTGCGGGCATCCATGGGGCATGTGCGCGATCTTCCGAGGTCCAAGCTGGGAGTGGATCTCGAGCACGGCTTTGCCCCGCAGTATCTGGTGCTGCGGGACCGCAAGAAACTCGTCAAGGAATTGCAGCAAGAGTCTGGACGCGCGCGCCGGATATATCTGGCGCCTGACCCGGACCGCGAGGGAGAGGCCATTGCCTGGCATCTGAGTGAAGTACTCACCAAGGACCAGGGAAAGATCAGCCGCGTCACCTTCAACGAAATCACGCCCTCCGCGGTCAAGGCGGCGTTCCACAGTCCCCGCAAGATCGACATGGACAAGGTGTATTCCCAGCAGGCCCGGCGCATCCTGGATCGCATCGTGGGATATCAGATCAGCCCTGTCCTCTGGAAAAATGTCGGCAGCGGCCTGTCGGCCGGCCGGGTCCAGTCGGTGGCCGTGCGGATTATCTGCGACAGGGAGGTGGAGATCAACGCCTTTGTCCCAAAGGAGTACTGGTCCATCCACGCGCGGCTGGAAAAGCCGAACGTGCCTGAAAGCGTCTTTTGGGCTGCGCTCAAGAAGATCCACGACCCCGGCACAGCGCCCGGGGGGGCTTACAAGAAGCCGGAGCTGGGCAACCAGGACGACACGGGAAAAATCATCGCGGAATTGCAGGGTGCATCCTATGTGGTCAGCGACGTCAAGAAAAAGGAGCGTATGCAGCGCCCTGTGCCGCCGTTCACCACCAGCCTCCTGCAGCAGGCGGCGGTGAACCGCCTGCACTGGTCCATCTCCCACGCGATGGTCATTGCCCAGCAGCTCTATGAAGGTTTGGACATGGGGCCGCAGGGAAGGGCCGGTCTCATCACCTACATGCGTACGGACTCATTCCGGGTTTCCAAGGAGTCGCAGACGGAGGCGCTTTCCTACATCAAGAAGAATTTTGGCAGTGACTATGCGCCCGAAACGCCCAACCGGTACCGCTCCAGAAAGAGCGCCCAGGAGGCTCACGAGGCGATCCGTCCGACGTCTGTTTTTCGGACGCCCGATTCGGTCAAGGCCTATCTGTCCGGCGATCAATTTGCCCTGTACAAGTTGATCTGGGAGCGGTTCTTGGCCAGCCAGATGATGCCGGCACGGATGCTGGTCACCAGCGTAGAGATCACCGCCGGCCGTTTTGTCTTTGGCGCCGCTGGCACGGAGATTGTCTTTCCGGGGTTTTTGGCGGTGTATCACATCACCAGCGCAGACATGCCGGTCAAAAAAAGCAAGTCCGACGAATCCGAAGATGCGCAGAAAGACGAAGAGGCGCCGGAAGAGGTCTCGGGCAAACTGCCGTCACTGGAGGTGAACGACCCGCTGAACTTGCTGGAGTTGAAACCCGAACAGCACTTCACCAAGCCGCCCCCGCGATATTCGGAGGCCACATTGGTCCGCGCGCTGGAAGAGTTGGGGATCGGCCGGCCCAGCACCTACGCCCCCACCATCGCCACGATTCTCAAGCGGGATTATGTCCACAAGGAAAAAGGGAAATTGCATCCGACCGACCTGGGGATATTGGTCAATAAACTGCTGGTGAAGCATTTTTCAGAGATTCTGGATCTACAGTTCACGGCGCAGATGGAGGAAAATCTGGACAAGGTGGAGGAAGGAAAGACCGACTGGGTCAGCCTGCTGGGGGATTTTTATTGTGGATTTTCCAAGACGGTTGCCGCCGCCACGTTACAGATGAAGGAAATGAAGCCGGAGTTGTCCAAGACCGGAGAGATTTGCGAGCGGTGTTCGAAACCCATGGTTATCCGGTTTGGCCGGTTCGGCCGGTTCGTGGCATGCTCGGGATATCCCGAATGCAAGAACACCAAGTCGCTTTCGACGGGTGTGAAGTGTCCCAAGGAGGGGTGCGGCGGGGACGTGGTCAAACGGCGGTCCAAAATGGGACGGACCTTCTACGGGTGCAGCAAGTATCCCGCCTGTGATTATGTGACGCGCGCCTTGGGGCCGCTCAAGAAGAAGGCCGAAGACGCTGCGGAGGGCTCGCAGGCTGATCAAGAAATTCCGTCGGGATCGCCGCGCCCCTTCGGGGCTGCAAGTCCGCCGACGCTTCAATGGCGGGCTCGCGATGACGGTATGGTTGGGAGCGACACCACGCCGCCGGACGGGTCCGACTCACCATCCAGTCCGGGTACGGAGCAATAATCCCATGGAATCTGCGGTGGCGTCCTTCCTGCGGTTTCTGGAATTGGAAAAA
>CAZGMX010000006.1:24400-25150 GCA_964526865.1 uncultured Actinomycetota bacterium
GATCTGGAACAATTTGAAGAAGTCTGCCGGAAGCAGTCCCCTGAGGCTGGCCGTTTTTCCTGGGCTGTGGACCGTTTTCTCATGCGGCGCTACCAGGTGTTTTTGCAGGAGCGCCAGTACGACAAAAGTTCCGTTTGCCGCAAGCTTTCCGCCCTGCGCACTTTTTTCCGCTATCTGGTTCGCGAAGACCGTCTGAAGGAAACGCCGATGGTGGGGATTCACGGTCCCAAGCAGGCCAGGCGCCTGCCGGAATTTCTCGATGTCCAGGAAATGGGGCGGTTGTTGGACACGCCCGACACGGCGACCACGGCGGGACTGCGGGACAGGGCCATCCTGGAAACCTTGTATAGTACCGGCATGCGCATCAGTGAAATCGCGGGCATGCGGATGGCCGACATCGATTTCATCGGGGAGGTGGTCAAGGTGCGCGGAAAGGGCAAAAAAGAAAGGTTGGCCCCCGTCGGTTCCGTGGCCATCCGCGTGTTGCGCAGTTATCTGGCTGTGCGGAAGGGTTCCGGCGAGACAGTTTTTCTCAACAAGTCCGGAAAGGCCTTGAGCGTGCGGGGAATTCAACGATTGCTGGAAAAATATCGCCGGCGCTGCGCCATCGTCAAATTGATCACGCCACACACCCTGCGGCATTCGTTTGCCACGCACCTGTTGGATGCCGGGGCAAATTTGAGGGCCGTGCAGGAACTGCTGGGGCACAAGAATTTGTCCACCACCCAGCGCTACACACACGTGACGGCC
>CAZGMX010000006.1:25160-36251 GCA_964526865.1 uncultured Actinomycetota bacterium
TGGGGGGGCGGGGCAGTTGGGGGGCTGGAGAAGGTCTATGGCAAGGCGCATCCGCGGGCATGAATTAGGGACAGCGCCTTTTTTTTTACACTACTTTTTTGGATGGATATTATGACGACCGTGAACAAGTATGCTTTATGGGATGAAAGAATAGGGCGCTGTCCCTATTTTTTATACAACTCTTGCCTGTTCTTGTATTTTCTGCTGACACTGCCGTATTATGCCGTCCACCTGCTTCTGCAGGAGCACTATCGTGCGGGATTGAGACAGCGCTTTGGCGGCGTAAAAATCCATTTCCCGCCGGACGGACATGCGCCTGCCACCACCACTTCGGTGGGCGTTCGCCAACGATGCAATGGTGGGGCCCTACGGATTTGGCTCCACGGCGTCTCAGTGGGTGAGATCCAGGTTTTGATCAATCTGGGCCAAAGTCTCGAGACGGCGTCGGGAGGGAAGGATGGGGCAGAGACTAGAGCGCAGGCGCCCGGGGGAAAGCCCGCTATGCCAGGAGGGCGCCTGCTGACACGTCTGAATTTTGTCTATTCCACAACGACACTGGCCGCCCAGAGGTTGGCACGAAATCGGTTGGGGCCGCAGGCCGATCTGATTTATTTCCCGTTGGACATTCCCTGCGCGGTTCGCAGGGCGCTGGACAGGGTTCAGCCGCAGTTGGTAGTCTTGGCGGAGACGGAGTTGTGGCCAAACTTTTTGCGCGAATGCCGCCGCCGCAGCATCCCGGTCGTGCTGGTGAACGGCCGGATTTCTGACAAGTCGTTTGGGCGGTACCGCTGTATCCGTAAATTCACACGAATTTTTCTCCCCTGGATAGAACAATTTCTTATGCAGGACCAGACATACGCCTCTCGTATCATCGCGCTGGGTGCGCCGCCCCAGCGGGTGGTGGTTACCGGCAATATGAAGGCCGATCAGGACGCGGTTCGGGGCGCGGTTCCGAAAGACCTGGAACAGTTGTTTGAGTCGATGTGCCGCCGGCCGGACGCAAAAGTGTTGATTGCCGGAAGCACGCATCCGGGAGAGGAAGCCATTCTGGCCAGGTTGTACCGCCGTTGGAAAGGGCACTATCCGGGGCTGATTCTGGTGATTGCCCCTCGGCATGTGCAGAGGATTTATCAGGTGATGAGGGAATTGGACGCGATGGGGCTGACGTACATCCGGCGGTCGCAGGCCGCTTCGGTCTCCCCGCAGGCCCTGAATGGCGCCGATATCCTCTTGCTGGATACCCTCGGGGAGCTCTCTTTTGCCTATCGGTGGGCGCACCTGGTGTTCATTGGCAAGAGTCTGGCGGCCAAAGGAGGGCAGAATCCCATGGAGGCGGCCCGCGCGGCTAAGCCGCTCTTGTTTGGGCCGGCCATGGAAAATTTTCCTCAGGAGACGGCCGAACTGCTGCGCGCTCAGGGCGCGATCCAGGTGGCCGATGAGGAGGGTCTTTATGAGGTGGTGGCAGAGCTGTTTGGGGATCCGGGGAAAATCAGGGCCATGGGATTGAATGCTCAGCGGGCAGTGGAGAATTTGTGCGGAGCGACGCAAAGGAATGCGTCCCTGTTGGTGGATCGGATCGCTTGTCTGGCCCAAAGCGGTTGCACGGTTAACAAATGGGATTTTCCAAGATGTTCCAAAAAGGACGTGCCATGAAACGGAATGGTTTTTTTTTTTTTTGGTCGGCATTCCTTCTTGTTTTTTGGGGAGGGCCCAGTCCGCTTCTTTCCCAGGAGGCGGGTGCGCCCCGCAATATCCTGATTGATAATTTTGAAAACGCGTCCATGAAGAATTTTCTGGGCGGGTACATTGGGTCGGACATAAAATCCCCGGGTGTCTGCCGTTTCTGTTTCACGTGGCGCCAGCAGGATACCTTCGGCAAGGCGACCCACTCGATCAAGATTGATTACGATGTCCGGTCCAAAGGCAGTTACACCTACCTGTGGATGCATTTGGGGCCGGAGGGCCCCGGCGGGAAAATCCAAACACAAAATCTCACCGGCTATTCCTATTTGTCCTTTTGGGTCAAGGCCCCGCGGCGTGGAGAGAACTTCAAGATTGAACTGCATTGCGACACGAATGAGAGCGGCCGTTATGATCCGGGGGAGGATGCCTCAGGCAGCGTGTATGTCGATGCCTATGTGGGAAGTGACGGACTCCGGGACCAGTGGCGCAAGGTGGTGATTCCCCTGAGTGATTTCAAAGATATCAAGGACCTTTCTCGTGCGATGGAGATCGTCATCGTTTTTGAAAATCTCCGGGGAAACCGGCAGGGGACTATCCTGATGGACGAAGTGATGCTGGGCACGAAAAAATACCGCGCGGTCGAAGGGCCCGTCGTGATGCCGGCACCGACGACGCTTGTGCCGTCCAAGGCAATTCCAGTGGGTGGGTACAACTTTCTGCCGGCGGGCACGGTCCAACTGCTGACCGCCCGCGGTATCCCCAGCGAGTATTTGGAGGGGACGGGTTTTGAAGTCAGCTGGGATGAGGGGCGCAGCTGGTATCTGGTGGGGATAGACTACGATTTATCAAAGGAATGCGCGAGTGTCCCTTGGAGGATACCCATTCTACCGCCCTCGCAGAAGGTGCTGGTGCACACCTTTTCCCAGGGGACGGGCGGCCAGCGCGTCATGGACTATAAAGGGTTGGAAATCCAACTGCAGACCTGTTCCGATGCCGATTTGATCGACCGGCTGACCCGTGAGGCCTTTCAATATTTTGTAGACAATCAAGATCCCGAGACGGGTCTTTTTTTGGACGCCGTGGGCGGGAATGCCAGCACGGCGGTGGCGGGTTTTGGTTTGGCGGCCATGGTGATTGGCGCCCAGGAGGGCTGGATCGAAAAAGAGGAGGCCCGCAGCCGCGCCTTGAAGACCCTGCGCACGTATGAGCGCATGCAGGAAATGGAGAAAGAACAGGAATTGAAGAACAAGCAGACCTCGCTGGCCGGCAAGATCAAGGCGCGTGTCCTGTGCGCGGTTCTGCCGGAAAAATGCAAGATCATTCCGTCCGCCAAAGACGGGCTCTTCTATCATTTTGTGAAACCCAATAGCGGCAGGCGTGTTGGCGATTGCGAGATTTCTGTGGTGGACACTGCCCTGTTGATGCTGGGGGTGCTGACGGCAGGGGAATATTTTGGGGGCGATATCCAGGGGACGGCCCGCCGGGTCTATGACAACGCACAGTGGAACAAATTCTACGACGAACGCACACGTTGTTTCAGCATGGGATGGGCTCCGGAGAAGGGATATTTTTCCACGCAGTGGGACTACTACACTGACGAGGCGCTTCTCCTGCAAATATTGGCAGCGGGATCCCGCACCTCCCGCGTGCAGGGGGAATCCTTCTACGCCTTTCTCAGGGAAAAGGGGCACGTCCGGGACGGGGATGATTACATCTATTCGTGGAGCGGGGCGCTGTTCACGCATCAATATGTGCCGGCGTGGCTGGATTTGCGGGGGATGCAGGACAAGACGGCATGGGATTGGTGGGAAAATTCCCGGCGGGCTGTGCGGGCGAATCGCGACTATTGCTGGTATCACAAAGAAAAACCCTATGCCTATGGTCCCCACCGGTGGGGGATCAGTTCGTGCGACCGGCCCGAGGGATACGTCATGCATTTTGGAATCATGCCCAACGGCAGCGGCCAGGAGCAGGAGGACGGGACCATTTCTCCCATTTCCTGCGCCTCGAGCATCCTGTTTGCCCCCGCCGAAGCCCTGGCGGATTTGAAATATCAGCTGACGGCGTATCCCTTTCTCTGGGGACCTTACGGCCTGCGAAATTCCTACAACGCCCAGCGCAACTGGTTCTCCAATGTCGATTTTGGACTGGACACGGGGCTGCTGCTCTTGTCGTTGGAAAATTATCGAAACGGCCTGATCTGGAAGACGCTTCACAAGAGTTCCGTCATCCAGGACGGGCTCAAGGCCTGCGGGTTGACAAAACAGGCCAAGGGCCAGGTCTCTTCCAGGCCGCTCATCCACCGCGAAGCCGCGGCCTTGCCGCCGGTGTCCAAAGAAGCCCCGGCGTCCTTGTGCAAGGCGCAGGAGAGGATGCAGGAAATGGAAGATCTCTGCGCCAGGGATGACATCGATTCGTTTGCCCGGTATCTGAAACACAGCCCGAAGGCGTACGGAGAAATTCTGGAGACATGTCAGGCGCTGGCACAGACGCCGCCGGTCGTGCGGATCCATTGCGAATGGTTGAAGGCGCTGATCGCTGCGCGGCAGACGTCGGGGACGCTCACGCGCCGGCATTTTTGGAAGATGCTGCAGATGGGGCAGGACCTTCCCGGGGACGCCTCTTCGCGGCTGTCGTTCATGCGCCGGTATATGGATTATATTTTCACCGCGGACCTGAGGGATTTTGAGGAGGGGATTTATGCCGCTTTTCTCAAAGAGGCCCAACAGAATGCCTCCGTGGGGGTTCAGGCGCTGGAGGATTTTGCCCAGTTGTGCCGCCAGATCCGCCGTTTTTCGGCCGCCAGCCGTGCCTGGATGGATGCCCTGGCCATGCGCCGAAAAAGGGAAACGGGGGACTGGATCGCGAACTATGCCCTGCAGATCGCGGAGGGTTTTTTCGCGGAAGGACGGGTGGACGAGGCCATGGCATTCGACCAGATATTCCTGGAACAGGTTCGGATAAATCCCCAGTTGATGCAAGGGGATGCCGGGCTGGTAAAACGTCTGCTTGATCTTGGGCAACAATACCACGACGCGCAATGCCTCCAGTTTGCGCGGGCGTGTTTTCTCACCCTGCATGCCCTGCCGCCGAATGAGTATCGCGAAGAAATTCTTTACCGGCTGGCAAAGGTGGAAGAGGCTTGCAGCAAGCACGCCAAGGCCATTGAATATTATGGGATGCTCCTGAAGGAACGGCCCAACGGATACCTTGCTCCCTATGCGCGGCTGGCAATTCCGATCAACCGCCTGTTCCTGGATCAAAGCTTCAAGGCGTTTCAGAAATTGAAGTCCTTTGTGAAAAAGAATCCCAAGAGTCCGCTGCGGGATGATGCGCTGTTGAGCCTGGGAATTGCCTGCTATAAGACCAAAGACTATAAAATGGCCAAACGGTATCTATTGTCGATTCCTGCCAAGAATGAGGAACTCTTCAAAAAGGCCAGGAACTATTTGCTCATTCTTGAGGGAATGTCCAATAGATGATAAAATCTATCCCTTGTTTTTTAAATCAGTTGGCAGTCTGCTGGAATCCGGCGGCGAGGTGACACCATGGGAAAGACAGGCGGGTTTTTAGAGGCGGATAGAATCATTCCTCAAGACCGTCCGGTGGAAGAGCGGCTGAAGGACTGGAAGGACGTCCATGTCCCATTTCCGGAGGTCCTGCTAAAGAGTCAGGCCGGCCGCTGCATGGACTGCGGCGTTCCCTTTTGTCATCCCACGTGCCCTCTGACCAACGATGTCCCGGACTGGAACGACCTGGTCTATCGGGGCCGCTGGAAAGAGGCCGCCGAACTTCTCTGCTTGACCAACAATTTTCCAGAAATCACGGGCAGGGTTTGTCCCGCGCTTTGTGAGGAAGCCTGTGTCCTGAATGTCCATGAGAATCCCGTGACGATCCGGTGTATCGAAAAGGAGATCATCGAACGCGCCTTTTCCTCCGGATGGATCAAACCCAAACCGCCTGCCCGACGCACAGGCAAGAAGGTTGCGGTGGTGGGGTCCGGTCCGGCAGGCCTGGCCTGTGCCGATCAGTTGAATAAGGCGGGGCATTCCGTTACGGTGTTTGAGCGGGCGGATCGTATCGGCGGGTTGTTGCGATACGGAATTCCCGATTTTAAATTAGAAAAGTGGATTTTGGATCGCAGGACGGATTTGATGAGGGCGGAAGGCATCCAATTCAAGACCGGCGCGTGTGTCGGGTTGAATGTTTCGTCCCAAGATTTGACGCGGGATTTTGACGCTGTCGTTCTCGCAGGAGGATCCACAAAGCCGAGGAACCTTGCGGTCCCCGGTCGGGAATTGAAGGGCATCCATTTTGCCATGGACTATCTCACCTGCCAGAACCGCCGCAATGCGGGAGAAAATATACCCGCGCCGGTGTTTCTCAGTGCCCAGGGAAAGAATGTGGTCATTCTTGGAGGCGGGGATACGGGGGCGGACTGTCTTGGCACGGCCCTCAGACAGGGGGCAAAACATGTGACGTCGCTGGAACTGCTTCCCAAACCGCCCCTCAAGCGGGATTTTGAAAACCCGTGGCCGGAATACCGGCGCATTTTGAGGACGTCCAGTTCCCATGAAGAGGGTGGTGTCCGGGATTGGAGTGTCATGACCAAGCGGTTTTCCGGCAGCGGCGGGGTGATTCAAAAAGTGCATCTGGTGCGGCTGGAGTGGAAGAGTGAAGGCGGGGGAAAACCGCCCCGGATGGCGGAGATTCCAAACAGCGAATTTTTTCTGGATGCGGATTTGGTGCTCTTGGCAATGGGCTTCTTGGGTCCCGAGACCGATACCTTGATAAAGGAGCTGGGAGTTTCCTGCACGGAGCGCGGATGCGTTGCCGCGGACACAAAGTTCATGACCAACAGGGAAGGGGTTTTTGTCTGCGGCGACATGAGGAGGGGGCAGTCGCTGGTGGTGTGGGCAATTCAGGAAGGCCGGGAAGCGGCCCGTTTTGCGGGCGCATTTTTATCGCTATGATGAGGTGCACAACGTATGGAACTGGAAAAATATATCAATCCTGAGGTCATCCGGTTGGATGTGACCGGAAGGACCAAGGACGATGTGATTCGGGAGATGACGGCGGTACTCTGTCAGGCGCATGGTTTGGCGGATTACCAGATGATCTTAGATACGATCCATAAAAGGGAGCAGGACCGCTCCACAGGCATGGGAAACGGTGTTGCGATTCCCCATGCCCGCACGGATATGGTGAAAAATATCCTCGTGTCTCTGGGGCGATGTAGGGAGGGGATCGATTGGAGTGCGCCGGATTTCAGACCGGTGCAGTTTGTCTTTCTGGTAGTCGGCCCGCAAAAGGCCTCAGAGGATTATTTGCACGTATTGGCTGATATCTCCCGCCTCATGAGCAGGGCTCTTGTTCGCAAGGGTTTACTGGAAGCCCAGACGCCTGCGGCGGTGTTGAAAATCATTGGCGAAAACAGGGTCCGCGAAAGCAGAATTTGAATCCTCGAATTCAACAATATTTTCTGGATATCATCGAAGACCGGAGGCAGGGCCGCAAGGCCCGCGCGATCGCCGGAATCCTTTCGGGCCTTGCCAAGGTTTATGGGGCTCTGGTCCAGTCCCGTCTCCTGCTTTACCGCGCTGGGATTCTCCGGCGAAAAACCCTGGGGTGCATGATTGTCAGTGTCGGGAATTTGACCGTGGGCGGGACAGGCAAAACCCCCGTGGTGGAGATGCTTGCCAGGTCTTTGAGCCGGGGAGGACGCCGGGTCGCCATCCTGTCCCGCGGGTACATGCGCAAACCCCATTTCAATTTGTGGCGCTGGTGGGAGCAGAAATTTCATTACCATCCCCTCATTGTTTCGGACGGTCAAAAAGTTTTTGCCGGCAGCAAGGAGGCTGGGGATGAACCCTTCATGCTGGCCAAGAATCTGCCGGGCGTGGCGGTGCTGGTGGACAAGAACCGCGTCAAGGCGGGATCGTATGCCGTTGAAACAATGGGAGTGGACACACTGATCCTGGACGACGGTTTTCAGTATCTGCCGCTGGGGAGGCGGGTGGATATCGTTTTGGTGGATGCCGCTCGTCCCTTTGGAAACGGACAGCTCCTCCCTCGGGGAATTTTGCGAGAGCCGTTGAAAAATTTGAAGCGTGCGACCATGGTTTTTCTGACCAAAGTGGATGGCGTGGATACCTCTTCTGCCATGGAGACCATCCGGCAGTGTCACGTGGAGGTGCCCGTCGTGGAATGCCGGCACGAACCCAGGCATCTGGAAGAGATACCGACCGGGTCTGTCAAACCCACGGGTCTTCTTCGGGGGAAAAGGATCGCGGTCCTGACGGCGATCGCCTGTCCGGACAGTTTTGAAAAGGCCCTGAGAGATTTAGGCGCAGACATTGCGTTGACCGTCCGCTATCCGGACCACCACCGGGTCACGGAGCGGGAGCTCAACGAGGTGATCAAGGAGGCCGGCCGCAAGAAGATCGACGCCGTGATCACGACCGAAAAGGATGCCGTACGGTTTCCAGGTCTCCAAAAGAAAAGTATTCCCCTCTACTTTCTGCGCGTGGAGATTCAAATCCGCGCCGGGGCACGGGATTTCAACGATTGCGTCGCGCGGCTGTGCAATCTGTAGGGCGTCCGCCCCGCGCCACCCGCTGCGTCTCGATTTCAAGCGGCGATGGGCTTCTAAACTGTTACTAGGAATCGGAAATGACGGCCCCTTGTGACCACGAAAAACAGAACGGTCTGATTCCATCGGCTGAGCGTCTCTTGGGGCTTGTGTTCACATCCCTGATCGTTTTTTTTCACATCGTTTTTTTTGTTCACGCCGGAGCCCTTTGGCGCGACGAGGTGGAAAGTGTCAACATCGCGGGACTGCCGGACCTGGGAGTTGTCTGGGAGAGAAGCCCGTTTGGTTCCTTTCCATTTTTCTGGTTTTGTCTGCTACGCGGCTGGTGTGCCCTTGGATTTGGTATTAGCGACGCTGGGATCCGGGGACTTGGCTTTGTCATCGGTTTGCTGATCCTGGCGGTTGTGTGGCACGGTGCGCGGGGAACTCGCCGGGATGTTCCCCTCTTTTCGTTGAGCCTGTTTGGATTGAATTCGGCGGTCATTGTGTTTGGTGACTCCATCCGGGGCTACGGCCTGGGCACATTGGTGTGTCTATTAGTTATTGGCTGCGTGCGGGACATGTTGGATTCTCCCACCTTTCGCCGGTTTGTTCTGGCGACGATTGCCGCTGTTGTCAGCGTTCAATGTCAGTTTCAAAACGCGACGATTGTCGCCGCAACCTGCCTGGGAGGCTTTGCCGTGGCGTGGGAACACCGTTCATGGCGGCGGGCGGTGCTTGCGGCAGGGGTTGGATTCGCGGCCGCTATTTCCTTGATCCCTTATGTTCCAGTTATCCAGGGGGCTTCGGATTGGAATATACTCTTTCGATATCCTATCACCATGGAGTGGCTGCTGCAGCAATTGTACGGTGCGTTGGCTATGTCCGGCCGCATTCTGCCCTGGGTGTGGCTGGGCGCGTTTGTTTTTTTTGCCGCGCTTGGTGTGCGGCTTTGCCGGATAAAGGACTGTCCGGCCGGCGGACAAAAAGACCGGGTCACGTATTTTCTGGTGGTGATGCTGGCGGGTTCGGCCGGGATTCTGCTCTTTTATCGTGTCTTGGGTTTTGTGACGCGCCCATGGTATTACATTTCCTGGATGGCCTTGACGGCGTGTTGTTTTGACGGGATATTTGCTGCGGCCAGTCCCAATGGGGGCGCGCAGTCTGGATCCGCTGGATTTTTCCACAATTCTAAAAAAATTTGGAGGATGGCTCTGGCGATTTGTGCCGTGGCCTGCTCTATTTTGCCCGTCTGGCGGGCGGTGCAACAGAGAATGACCAATGTGGATTTTGTTGCGGCGTCGGTTCAAGAATCCGCGAGACCGGGCGATCTCGTGGTGGTTTCGCCGTGGTTTGCGGGCATTACCTTTGACCGATACTATCGAGGGGCTGCTCCCTGGATTACGGTTCCGCCAATGGCGTTGGTCAAATTTCACCGTTGGGACCTGTTGAAGAAACAAATGATGGCGACGGATGCGATGCGGCCGGTGCTGGAAAAAATGAAAAAAACCCTCAAACGCGGAGGCCGTGTTTGGTGGGTTGGAGAACTGGGGCGGGCGACCCATGGAAATCTTTCTTTGCCGCCTGCCCCCAACGGGCCGTACGGGTGGCTGGATTTGCCCTATTATTTGGTGTGGCTGTCGCAGGCGGAATATTTTTTAAAAGTTCACGGTGCGCGTGTCCGGCCGGTTGCCGTGGAACAAAATGGTCCCGTGAGTGTGTTTGAAAATTTCCCCCTCTTTGCTGCTGAGGGGTGGAGAAAGGATTAGTGGTCGGTGCCTCACCGTATTTATGGCATCGGCCACTTAGGTGTAAATCTTTTCGGCCTGATCCACCGGTCTTGTTTTCCAGCGGCGGTGGACCCACAGCCACTGGTCGGGGTATTTGCGGATCATGGTTTCCAGCGCGCGGGTGAAGGCGGCGGTGTTGTGTTGGATGTCCTGGGCCTTGTTTCCTGTCCTGATCAGCGGCACCTCGGATTCCATCGCCACGCGGTGGACGCCGGCGGCCTCGTCGTAAAAAAGCCCGATGGGGAGCACCGGCGTTCCCGTCCGCAGAGCCACGGCTGCCAGTCCAAAATTGGTGCAGGCGTCCTTTCCAAAAAAATCCACAAAAACGCCTTCCTCCCGGCAGACATTCTGATCCAACAGAATGCCCACCGCTTCATTCCGTCCCAGTGCCGCGAGGATTTCCCTGATTGAATTTTTTTTGGGCAGCATCCTGATTCCCAGGGTGGAGCGGAGTCCGTTGACCAGCTGGTCCAGCCAGGGATTGTCCAGGGGGCGCACGACAATGGACAGGGGAACATCGGGCAAAACGAGCGCGTGCACGCTCGGCAGCAATTCCCAGACGCCAAAATGGGCCGTCAAGTACAAGAGGCCCTTGCCGCGGCTCAAGAGTCCGCGGACAGTGGTTATCACGTTTTCTGACACATGAAAAAGACCGGTGCTGTCCGCGCGAATCTTTCCTTTCAAGAGCGGGACGCGGCTCAATTCCACCGCCACGCGTCCGATATTGGTGAAGGTGTTCAAGACGACATGCTTTGCCTGATCTCTGGGGATGTTGGGCATGGCCACAAGCAGGTTGGTCAAAATGATGTCGCGATGTTTTGGGAATAGCCAGAATGCGGCTTGAGCCAGCCCCCTGGCCATGGAATAACTGAAGCGCCGGGGTAGATGTCGAATGATAACCAGAGCGCCACGCGCCAGAATATAGACGACATAGTCCAGGCCGCGCTGCAAGAAATGAAATGGTTTGCGCTTTTTGCTCATGGGTCCGTGATTTAAATTACGTGGGTATCGGGTTGTTTCTAGTTACCACTCTATATTGTACTCGCC
>CAZGMX010000007.1:0-34857 GCA_964526865.1 uncultured Actinomycetota bacterium
GTTCTCAATTCCCCTGCGATATCCGAAAGTTCCCCGTCAATGGTCAAAAGTGAAGCCTTGGGCACTGTCAGGGCACTGTTTATAGCGGCGATCTGCGTTGCGTCAGTGATCTGCCCCCTGATCGCCTCAGCTTTAACGATAGCCGTATTGAGCGCTTCACGAACCGGGCTCATCGCCGCCTGCATGGCATTCAAGTTCGCCAAAACCGTCGCTTCGGTCACTCTGCCCTGCCCAAGCATCGCGCCCAACTGAGCGACCGTCTTGCCCTGCAGACCGTCTGTGAACGCCGCCAAATCGTGCGCGGCATCCGCGGTATTCTTTAGGGCAGTGAATCCTGTCAGCGAATTGTTGTAGCCGCTGATCGCGGTTGTCACACCACCAGACGCCGGCGTAAGTATCCGGCTGCCGAAACCACTGACAATGTCTCGTATGGCATTGCTTTCAAACGTACTGATCTCACTGGCGCTGTTTGTGACCGCCGTCGCGGCGCCGGATTTCGCGCTCGCCAGCGCGGCAGCGTGTGTATTCATCTGGCCGATAGCCCCATCGGCATAGCTCCAGATACGCTGGGCCTGTGCAGGACGCGTGGTAGAATCAGGATAGACCGTTTCTATCGTCCGTTTCATCGCCGCAAGATCGGCTAGAATCGTGTTCGTCGCGGCAATGGACCCACTGGTGACACCGCCCACCGTCGTATCCAACAATGTTTTCTTTGACGCCAATTGCGCCTGCAGGGAGGTAGCGGTAATTGCGGCTGTCTTGACATCCGTTATCAGCTGCTCGAATGTCGCGGACGTCACGGCCGCGGCCGCAATATCTGCGGTTATTTTGGTCTTTACCGGATTCAACGTCGCGCTGATTTCCCCGCTGATTGAATGGCCATCTGCGTCTTTTTCCCAATTTGCCAGAACCGCCTGATCCGTCTGCAATCGCTCAGCCGCGGATGCCGCAACCGCCTGCGCATCACTGCCGGAAGTCAGAATGGGTATCTGGTTTAGCGGATCCTGGAGCGCATTGGCGATCGGCGTTAAATCCGGCGCCGCGGGAATTGCCGGCGGCGGCGGTACCTGCAGGTCAATGGTGGTAGCAGCCGGCTGTGTCGCGGTCCCCGTAACAGCAGGCGGCGTGATCCTCCCCAAATCGGCGCTCATGTTCCACGTCGCGTTGTAGTCATATGTCGCTGGAACCGAGCCTACCGCCTGCGTCAAATCTTCCGCGGTCATCGTTGTGCCGGTAGGCAATGTCGTTGTCAACGGCGGCACGGCACTGGTGCTATTCTGCGCAAAACACACTCCGCCAGGAACCAGTTGCATCTGTCTTGGAGGTGAGGCAATAAGATTTGTGCCGGTGATGGGCGGCGGTGGCGGCGGCGGGGTAGGAGCCAGCGGCCCATAAGACACATTATCCAATGACATGGATTTTTGCGTAACCGCATTTATTCCTGCAAATAAGTATGGATTGAATGTAACGTTGTCAAATGTCGCGGTCGCTGTTGCCGGCCGTGAAGTGCCCGTCTTATACATACAAAGCAAGACTTGATTGCCGGATGTTTGCCACTCCACCTTCCCCGTCCAGGGCGTTTGATAGTCCCAATCCAATCTTGCTGTTTTTGTGACAAGAGCCCCACCAATTACACTATCTATTACGAGACGTTGCAGACCATCGGGGGCTCGGTCTACTTTAACCATGATGTAATCATGACTGATATTACCAGTGGGATATGTTTGGTTGCTACTCAAACCGAATTCCCATCCCCGCAAATCTTCTACATAAGCTTGGGTAAGCCCCCCAGATGAGGGCCATTTTGCATCCAGAGTCAAATCAAAGCTGATCGTTGGGTTGTCCGTTCGAAGTATCGCTGTTTTCTCCATCATTCGGGCGTATCCGCCTTGTTCTGCGGTCAGCACAGCCTGGCCACCACTGATCACCGCACTGGTAGGATTTCCTGCCGGAACAACTCCACCTTCCAACATGGTCCGCGAAAAGTTAAACGCCGAACTGGCGGAATTAGAAAAATTGTCCACGGTTGTTCCGCTTGTGGTACCACTCCCCGGAACAACAGGATCCGGCTCAATATTCTGGCCGGTGATTGTTCCATTGGTAAACGTGAACTCCGCCTTCTTGCCGTTTGTTTTCCATACGGTGATCACACCGTTATAAATATTGTTGATGTCCAGCGCCTGGCCCTGTAAGCCGTATTCAAGCCTGTTTGGGTCACCAGACACGCTCGCCGTATTAGTCCGATATTGACTGCCCTCTTTTACTTCGATATACGAGATATTGGCTGGCCAATCCGTCAAGACAGCGGGGTTGTTGTTGTAAAAATATTGTTTCGCGCCGTACGTCACAAGTGTCTTGGATGCGTCACTCGGATCCAGCGCTTTGCAGAAAGTGCCGCCGGGAACTGGATTGGGAATACCCGCAGGCGGCACAACCGCACCGGATGTCGACAATGCCTGATCCGGCAATGTCCCGATGGCCCGAATGACTTTGGGCGGTTCCGTCTTGCTCAATGTCATCGTCACCGTCTTCCCACCGAACGTAAGATCCAGGCTTGCCGGCTTGTTGTCCGCGGAATCATACCGCCACGTCCGCTCCAGCGGAATATATGCTGTTCCCGTCCAGTAGGTCGTTGTTTCCTTCAAGAGCGCTGGATTGGATGTCCCCGGGACAAACTCCACATGACGACTATAGGGACAATTGGCATCCACAACAGTCGGACGTTCATCATATGAATCGACGGAAAGCGGACTGCCGCTATACATTTTTGTGGCGTGGTATCCATATCGGAGATTTGTCGAATCCACGACATCCACGTACTTGCCCGTGATGGTAATCCCATCCAAACCTAAAGTATTTTCCACAACATAGTTGTATCGATATGTATTTGCGCCAACAGTTCTGGAAACCTCGCCTTCCAGCCTCTGCTTTGATTTCACCCCATTGGTGTAGTCGATGGACTCTGTGCTCAAAACCGTCCATGTGTATGTGTTCGCATCTTCATTCGGATAAACATATCGGCCAATAAAGTTTAAAGTCGCAACCTCTGACACCGGTGTTGTTCCATCCGTCGCATAGACAGTATTCTTTACAACCCTTTGACTGCCCTTGCCCGGAATTTGCACCGGCACACCACCGAACGACACCCTTTCCAAGGACCCATCCCCCCGATACGCAAACTGCTTGGTCCCCGGCACAGGTTTGGTGACAACCGCCGACAACGGCTTTTGCCCCGCCGGGTCAAACGTCAGCGTCTCGGCAAACTCCACACCGTCCTTTTTGCCTTCAATGAGAGCCGTCGCGGGAACGTCCTGGCCGCCCACTAGGGCCGTTTTGTACGTAATGGTATTTTTCAAGAAGTTGCTGGCGGGATCGCCAAGGATAACTTCCCGCCGGCTGGGCTGGCCCTCCAACGGCGCAGGCGCAGAACTCCCGCTGCAGAGACCTGTCACTTCCATCTTTGAGCCCCCAAATATTTCTATCTCAACCCGGTACAGGCTGTATGTCGTCGAATCGCTAAATTGCGGGGTCGCAGGCCGTGGCTGTCCTGCCACATAGGCATAGACATTGTTTTTGCCTCCCGAATTATCCGCCTCAAAAACATATTGCGCGCCCTGTGTCAACGTCGGGAGAGAGTGGGAACCGGTGATAGGCGCACCGTTCAGCGTCCACTGGCCGCTGATGTAATTGAGAGATGTTGAACCGAGGCGCAAAACAACCACCCCATCGGCAGGAAGCACTGTAAGACCGGCTTCAATTTTTGCGCTATTCGCGCCGCCGCGATAGATCATGCGGGACCCGGAATTCAAAATGACCCTTCCACTGCCAACCTGGCTGCCAGAAACACTCACCCACAATCTTTCATTATCGTTCACATATCCACCGTACCCGTCTTGCACCATTCCATCGAGTGATTCGGCCCTATTCCACGTGAGTCTCTGACCCATTGCGTTTTGTATGGTCTCCTGCCGCACGCCGTACTGCGCGTCTTTGCTGAACCGCGTTTCGCCCAGAATCCCCCCGTTCACATCATATCGAACAAGGCTGATTTCCTTTCCTGCCGGCAGAGACGCCGCGGCAGTTCGCATCACGGCTTTTGCCGCTTCGATCGTCGCTGCATCCGCCCTGTTACTGCCATTATTCAAGGCATTGTTGATGGCCAAACGATCCGCCGCGCCCAACTCGCTGGGAATATTGACGTTGACCACATCAGTCGTCTGATCCACCGCCAGCCCGTTCGGCAGCAGTCTTTGTGCGACGGTTCGACCATTGAGCGTCGTCCCGGTCACCATACCGCTTTGATAGGTCATCCGAAGGGTATTTAGCCTATCGGCCGATGACTCGCTGACGGCGCCGTCCAAAATGCTAACCGTTCCATCCGAACTAACCCTGTAAGAGGTTCCTGCTTCGATCACCTGTATTCTTCCATCACGAAGAGATATCACTCGCTCAACGGCGAACGCACGGTCATAAGCGGTCGGATTGCCGTCACGATCGCGGGCTATCACATTGCTGATGACAGATCCCGGCTCATTGCCGCTTAAAAGATCCACACCCGTCGCGTTATCCACCATCGATGTCCTCTGCCCGGCGGCGTCATATGTCACGGCAATATCCCTATCCCTGCCCGGTTCCACGATCGTGATCGTCATCCCCTTGGGAGTGATTGCCGCCTGTCCGGCCGTCATTTCAAAATTCGTTGTGCTGGTGGTGAACGTGGTATCACCAACTTGACAGGTCTGGCCAGGCCCCGTTACGGTGAAGCTCTCCGGAATTCCCAGGGCATCGAAATCGGCCATGGAGCTGTAGGCCGCACCACTGGCCGTGAGCACGGCACTGGGAGTTCCATCCGCACCGAAAGAGTACTTGTCGATCGTGCCATTGGCCTTGAGTACGCAGTCCATCCTGGCGCCGGCCGCCAAGGGCTTGGTGAAGACGATTCCTTCCTCGCCCGGACTCACCGTGAAGACACCCGTATTCAAATTGGCCGTCCAGGCCGTTGAGTTATCAGCCTTGACGCCACGCAGAGTCCCTGCACTCGTATCCAACACAGCCGTAATTCCTGGGCTGGAATAGAGCGCCTCCACCACTTTTACCCCTTCCGTCTGGACACCCAACGTATCAAACCTCTGCACAATGGCGGAAATACCGCTGGCGGCAGAAAGGTCAATGTCGGCAACGATCTGACCGGCCGTCTGCAATGCCGCGGCATAACCGCTCAACCGCTGGCTGATATCTGTGTTTGTCTGCTGCGCGGCCAATAATTTTGCGGCAAGCCCGCTCTGCTGTAGTAAATCCCCGCCCACAAAAGCGGTTGCCATGGTCACGCCGCCAAAAACAGCGGTCGTTGCAGTTCGTTCCACATTTGCGTTGTATTGGGTGATCGAATTCTGGAGGGTTTGGATCTTGGATTGAATATCTGCATGATGCGTCGCCAGTTCGGCGACGCCGGCCGTTTGCCGTGTCACGTCACTGGTCAAGGTGTCCTTGCCCGTACCCGGCGGAAGCCTTGGCATCAATGCCCCCAGGGCCGCGATTTTGTCAGTCATCCCCGAAATGTCACCATCCACCTGCGAGGCGACATTGTCGGCAGGATCCAGCAGACTGACGTTTAAGAGCGCAGCCGTGGCCGCTGTACCGATTTGAGCCGGCGTCTTACCCGCCATCGTCGTCTTCAGCGCATCCATGGTAACCATGCCGTTGGAGATTGCGCTTCCCACTCCCGTCACTGCCGACAAATCCGTGGTCTTTCTTGTGGATATGGCATTGGCAATCAGATCGTTTTGCGCCGAAATACTTGTGCCCGCACCTGTCAGCACGTTGTTAAGTGCCGTACCCAACTCCGTCTTTTTGCCGTCGTAGAGCACTGTCAGTTCGCCTTCTCTGGACGATCGCGCGCCTTCTAAGACCCTTAGATTTGCCGAGTTGGTACTTACGCTGTTACTCAGGGTCGATGCCAACGCGCCTCCGGACATTTTGGCAAGCATCTCCCGTCCTACGGCACGGCGGTGATTGAGCGTCGCACCAAGCACGCTTATCTGACCGGCCACTTCCAACAATTTGGCTGACTTCAGTCCTTCAATGGTCGCCTCTTCCGTCCCCTTGTTTGCGTCCAGTTGACCAATCAGTGCCGTCACCTGCGCGGCAGTAACCGTCGCCACCGCCGGCATCGCGATCCCCGCCGTGAGTATCGCCTGTTCATCGCGGCTGGTCAGGTTAGGATTCGCCAGAATCGCGTTCAAATCTGCCGTGTCCTGTGTCGCCGTCGCCGCAGAAAACACCGTCACACCCGCCTCATTCAATTGCAATGCGCCGCCCTCGATTCTGACCGAACGATCGTTGGCGTAATCCACGAAGTAGTTGCCTCTCACCTGCACCGTCTGGGTAGTCAAATTCACATTGGCCCTGCCCGTGCCATACACATCAAACGACGTGCCGTTGAAGATATTTTCCAGGACGGTTTTTGCCTCGGATCTTGTTCCCATCGATTCAAATTGGGCGATACAGTCCCGAATAGCGCCCGAAACGGTCGCCGGGGACGCCAGCCTGCCCAGGAAGGCCGTGCCGCTGACAAACGCCGAGACATCGCGCACTCTGTTGAGATAGGCGCTTAATCTTGTAGCGGCAGGCAAAGACGAAAGAACCGCATCGGCGTTTGGCACCACTATCTGCGTCGTGCCGATTTTGACAATCAGCGAGGCCGGACTGCCCTCGGTTCCAGGCACATACGTCACGCTGTCCCCCGTCTGCGGGGCCCCCGCAAAAACCTGAGCGCCGTCAGCCCTGGACACCAGGGAAATTTCGTCCACCGTGTTGCTGGCACTCAACGTCGCCACCGCGTTGTTGTTCGCGTCAGACAACCCGGTTTCAATCAGCGCCTTCGCCTGCGCGGGGGTCACCGTCAAACTCATCAGATTGGACATTAGGATATTGACATTGCCCATATTCTCTACGCTGATTGAGTCTTTTGCCGCCAAAAGCGAGGTCTCTAAAGACGTCGTCAGCATTTGCGCCTGGCCAAAATAATCATCTTCCGATGTCAACAGATCGGGATGATCCACGATGCTGGCCTGGAACGTCTTGCCCTCGGAGGTTGTCATCGACATGGCCAGCGTAACCGCCGTCACATTGCCAGAATCATCGTGGCTAATTCCTGTCTGGTCCACAACCTGGCTGTAACTGCCGAAATCTTTTGTGACCGTATCCGACACCATCCGGAGGGCTCCTCCAGAAATGGCATAAACATTGGTTCCATCATAAGACAAAAATGTCTCTGGGCCATTGCCAATATCCATCGCTATTTGATCAGGATTGTCAATGCTCGTAGTGTTTGTCTCCCTTGTCTCAGCACCCGCTGTATCCCTTTCATACACAGTTTCCTGATGCACCGTCAAATTCACCCCCGTGAATTGCACGTCAGAGGTCGATCTCATGGTCTGATCTTCTCCGGCAATCCGGGAATACTCCTCATGCCATGTCGTGACTCTGGGCGATCCCGTATCTACAGCATCGGCCGTTATAGTGTCTGTGCCGTCACTCACCGTCCGTCTTGGCTGCCCATTCACCAGATCCCGCTCATTGACCCACTCTGAGTGTACGCCCGTCACGCTGTCGTCCGTCCAGCGCGTTCCAAAATGGACAACACGACGGCCTTCAAACACAAATTTGTCTGTCGCGGCGGAAACCGTCTGCCCCGGGCCGGGAACGAGCGGTGTGCCATCATCATTGGGCACAACGTATCCATCCACTATATAATTCCCATCCCTTCCCCTCTTCAAGTCAAAGACATAACCGCCGGCGGTCTGGTGAACATATTTTGGATTGGGTATCGTCAGGCCTGGAATCTTCTTTTCCAGATTCATCTCCTCCACCGCCTCCAGATTCCTGCGGCTCAAATCCCATACAATGTAGGCATATTTTGTCTGAGGAAATTCGGGCGCTGTGACGTATGTGTTTTGCCAGGGTCCGCTGTCATATTTGCCGGCCAGGTTGTGGGTCGTGTCCGCCAGATACGCGTCGATAGCGACCTTGATTTCATCCTGATTCGCCTCCGATCCCGCAAAGAACGTCTCCAAACTGCGGGCAATCCCCGTCCACTGCGTACGAGAACCAATCAGGTCTTCCTCCTGCGCCAAAATCTTGTCTTGCACGCCGCTTGTAAGGCGTTGTGTTTCCGACTCAATTTCCGCCACAATCGCGGCGGCCACATCATCATTAGCCTGATTCAGCGTGGCAGGCACATCCGCCAACTGTGCCCTTTTTGCCGTGGCCAAGGCGCTGGTGTGCAGTTGCGCGATCTCCGCTGGCAATCCCAGCCCCGCAATGCGAGCTTGTTGCGTCGTTTCAGCGTTACCCACGGCACTGGTATAGGTTGTCCCCGCGCTATCAATATTTGTCTCCAATCCCGCACCCAGATAATCCGCGGCTGTCCGGTCGGCCTTGGCAATAATCGATGCCTTGGCAGAGGCAAGCGCACCTGCGGGATCGTCCAAGCCCGCGACAATGCCGTCTAATTGATCTAGAGTTTTGGCTGCCGAAATCTGCGTATCTGCCTGCCACAGCACATTCAGCACCGGTATCATTGTTTTCTTGCCAACCAGCGACTGGATACTCGTCGCCGCCTTGGCCGTTTCCAGCGCGCTATTCATCGTCCCCGCCGCAATCTGCGCAGCGCTCTCCTACTCCACAGCCGCGCTGACACCGTTTGCATCCAGAACCCGGCGCACGCCGTCGATGGTACGCACGGAACCTAAACTATGGCTAATATCCTGATAATTTATCGCTATATTATTCCCATCTTTAGTGTATTGGGCCGCAAAGAAATTTAGTTCCCCAGGGTGGAATTTCTCGATCAGTGGGAACTTTCCAAGCAACTCCAAATGGCTATTCAAAAACTCTTCCATCCCGGCTGCGCTAGTAGGATTGGAGGCCGCCTGCGCATCCCGGGCAAACTCTCGTAACGCAACAATATCCTGTGCAGAATTAGATACATTGGTATTCAATTCTGCCCGCACCAAATTGTGCCCGGTATCCGCAAACTGCTGAAAATATCCTTGCACCTTGCCTGCGCCCGGACCAGTGGTATAAGTGGTGGTTTCCAGCATCGATATTTCCTGCCTGCTTCTAAATTCTGTGTCGTTTTGTTTGTTGCCGTTCTCCACCGCGCTATTCTGGAGGAGATGCCCGTTCACAACCTTCAACAGTCCATTTTCCCGCGTCACCACCGCCCCCGCCTTCAAGGTAACACCGGAATACCCATTCACATTCTCCGCCACCACCGTATCCACATTGATCGTCAAACTCTGCCCCTCCGGCAGTGTGGCCGGCGTATAGAGCGAGATATTGGCCATGTTGAGCAGATTTGTCTGCGGGTCGCGGAGATCCCCGGCGACCGTGATGGGCATCTCATTGCTTGTTTGGACGTTATACGCCTTGGGATAGCCGGTCCTGGGCGTTACAGCCCCGTTGGAAGAATTGATATCCCACACGTCTTCCACCCGCACGGCAGTGCTATCGGCCAGAGTCACGGGATACGTGAAACTGCGTCCTATGTTCGCCCCCGTCGCCCCATCATAGGTGTTGACCACGTCAAAGATTTTGGTCGTGCCGCCCGGCTGAAACACGGAATAACTTCCATCGGATAGTTTTCCGCGCGTGACATTGCCCGTCACGGGATCCGTCATCTCAATGGTCCCGGCAACAAGATTAATCACCGGCATATTTTTGGCCTGTTTGAGAACCTCCGCAAACGCCGCCGCAACCTTCACCGGCACTCCAGCATCATATCCCGGATAGGTGGAAATCAACGCCTGCAGAGTATTTAGATCTGTTACTCCTGTGGGTTTTGTCTGCCTCGACGGAACATTCACGGTATTGAGGAATTCCTGATAGATTTTTAAGCTCACCTCATTGATTCCCTGCGCGATCGTCCTGGGATCTGTCAAATTGGCCTTTTCGAGTGACTGAATGGCGGCAGGGGCAATTCTTTGGAGGATATTCAGGCTCTGGGAAGGTTTCAATACTTGTCTCTCTACTTCTTCTTTTGCAGCAGGACCGGGTACTAGTTCCTGCCCAGGAATCACCTCTCCTCCCTTGTATTTTGCCATCGTCATGGAAGGAGGCGCCGTCACCACAGGCACCGTCTCAATCGCTGGCAGTGAATTGTCGGGAGCAAAGAGCGTCCCCAGCATTGCCGTCAACCCGGAATTGACCACAGCGTTTGTGGCCATGGTCGGGGTGGCGATATCCGTCCCCCACGCCGTCTTCACACCCGCGTCATACTTGTCTTTCACAACCGCTGTAACCGCATCATATTCGCTCTGAATCTTTTTCTGCACCGACTCATAGGCCGCTGCGAATGTTATCCTGCCCGTATCTTTGTCAGCCTGATTCAGGGGGGCCGCAAACTCCGGCAGCTCTGTGAAACTGCGCAGGTAGCCATACTTGACCTCTGCGTCCAGCACGTCCACAAAATCCGTCCGCCCATACAGATTTGATTTATCAATCAAGGCATTTGTGTAAGCGAATAACTTCTCGGCATGCATGTTTTTCCGGTCATACAGCCAGGGATCCTTGGCGTGCACCCCCGCCAGGACACCGGCCGCCTGCAATCTTGCATTGCTCAAATAATCCGCCCTATGGGTTTCCAATGCCGCCAGATTCTCCGTCGCCAAATCACCCGCATTAGGATCCACATAACTGCCGGGCACCAATAACTTTGCCCCTTCCAGCATCGCCTGCCGGCGTTCCGTTCTCAACTTCATGGGCTCGTTAAAATAATCCACCCCGTCTTTGTTGAGCATTTCTACATGACTACCGTTAACCATTCCATACACCAGCTCAATGTCCGCGACACTTTCCCCTGTGTCCGGATCCGCCTGATAGGTGACAAACTTATACTTCCAATCCTTCCCATCTTCCACCCACGGCTGGCCCTCCGTCACCCACGCAAGGTCCCGGCCGGTCAGACCAACCGCCTGATCCACACCTATGTAGAATTCCCGCACGGCAAACGACACCCCATCCGTGTCGGTCCCGAATATTTCCTTCGTCTTCTTGACCCAGTCTTCCGTTGTGTATGTATAGACGCCGCCGTAATCTGGATCGCTGCTTCTACTGATACTTCGTTCCGTAACCGTCTCTCCATCCGTATCGTAATCCGTAATCGTATAAGTCCCCGCGATAGGATCATTGGCGCTCGTTTCCCGCAAGGGATACGACGGCAGCGTTGTGGTCGAAGGATAATAGTAAAAATGTGTGTCCGTCCCGTTGATCACATCCATTTTTTCTGCCAGAAGTTCAACACCATCTTTCGTCGTCCCATAATACTCCAGCGTACCTTTGTCCATATCAAGCGCCGGCCGCATCCCGTTATAAGAAGTGACCGTCTCCACAATGTTCTTTGCCTCATCTGTACTCAATTTCTGTGCGAGCAATACATTGTAGAGACTTCCGACTACCCTTCCATCATCCCGTGCATCGTTCCAGACCTTGATCGCCGTATCCACGGCCGCTATTCTTGCCCCCCACCGGATGATTTTTTCATCCAGGACAACCGCCCCTGCATCAAAATCAGGGTCGGCGAGTTTTGCGGCAATCGCCTTCAAGGTGGACGACAGGATGGTTGATGGGATATTTTTTGCCCCATCGATGGCCTGTATTACTTTCCCAAAATTCTCTACCGCTTGCGCTCGCGAGAGCAGCGCGGCGGCCGCTGTCGTTGGGCCAGCAGGCGTAAACACATCAAAGCAATCCGCGGATAATTTCTTCCCGCCCAAATCAACATCCGCGGCGCTCAATCCAAAATTATTCATGAGCGTCTGCGTTGTGCCGCTCGATTCCATTTCCCATGCGCGCGAACCTCCCAAAGATGACACGATGGAATCAATTTCGGCCTTGTAGAGCTCCGCTCTTTTCTGCGTGAACTTGTCTTTCCGTCCCAGCGCGTATGTGGCCAGGTCACCCGTCTCCAGTTTTAATTCGGCTTCGGCAGTTTCCATCAGTTCATAGACAGGATCCGCCGTCGCTGGAACGGCCGTATCCAGCGCTGTCATGACAGCGCTGTCCACCGCCCCCAAGAGATCCTGGCTGAGTCCCTTGACCGATCTATAATCGGCGATATTATCAGTCAAGGCCCCCATCATGTTTTGCGTTGCCGTGACATCGCCGGCAATCTGCGCCCTGATTTCACCCGCAACTCCGTCGAACCTCGCCTCCATCGGCACAATGGCTTCAAATGTATTCACGTTGTCCAACGGACGGGACACCGCATAATCCATCTGTTCCGCCGCTGAAAGCCTTCTGGTCTCCGCCGGCATAAATCCCAATTCCGCCGTGCCGGCGGTCAGATAGGAATACTTCTTGCCCGCGTACAATATGGTGACATTGAATCCGTCAATCCAGCCGTCTTCGTCCGGCTGCGCCTGCAGCCCTGGTATAAATCGCCCGATGTAATCGGGATTGAGCGATGAATGTCGAACAAAAATATTTTCGGCAGAAATATTTTCCGGGCTGACCCCCATGCGCTGGGCAAAATCCGTCTTTAAATTACTCAGAAGCGCCTCGGCGCTGGGTTTCATGTCTGTTACATAGTCGTCACCCTCGCCTTCCGGCGTCGAAATCAACTCCGCAAGCGACCGCATCCATATTTGTCTCGACACGGGAAATGACGAAGCCGGGTCCAGCCTTCCCGTAATATAATTCTGCGCCTCCTGATACGCGTTATTGAATCCGTATTTGTTATTCACCAAATCCGACTTCAGCGTGGAGAGGTTCATCTCTTTTCCGCCCACCCGCGCGGCCCAATCTGTCCCGTCCCGCTTCACAAAGTTACCCGTGCCTAGTTCCAGCCGGAACGTCACGCCGATCGGGTCGGTGGAGATCGTCAGCATCTTCTTTGTGGTGTCATATACCGCCGTGTCCCCCACCCCCGGCCCTTTAAAGTGAGCCTCCAAAATCTGCTTTATTGCTTCGGCGGGCAGATTCTGCAGGGAGTTCACAAAGGTGATGATCCCATCTGCATTGGGCGCTGTGCGCGTGCCAATCGCCGGCACTGCGCCGGTTGCCTCCAGCAGTTGTTGGGCTGCCGCGGCATCATTCACCACGCACTCGGCGCCGTTCACAACGGCCTTCCATTTACCCGTCGCCTGGTCGAGACTCGCGTACGCGCCGCTGTCCGCATTCACCATGAATTTTGCCGTGAACTTGGTTGTGACATAATGATCAACCTCCCAACGCACTTCCTTGTCACCCGTCATCAGCATTTTCTTGGAACGATCAAATACCACGCCGCCGCCATACGTTTCTTCCGCAAGCGCTCTCTGTGTGGACGCGCTCAAACCCCCGAGAGCGTTTTGAACATTCTCCAAATCCCGATTGAAGTCAGTTGCTTTTTCAGGCGGGATCATATGGAATTCCCCTCTGCTTATTGACCTGGATTCATACGCAGATGCCATTTCTTTAACAATTCTCCACTTCATATTAGTCGTCGTAATATCTCCACCAATCTTATAGTCCACAAACACCATCTTTGACGGATCGTAAACACCAAATGAATTGTCATCTAATATTGTGTCGTTAATCTTTCCTTCAACACCTGTGTAAATTATAATTCTGGATTTGTAGTCGCTTGAGTACGCAATGAGACCATGTTCAATGGCGCTTTCTTCATCCGAAGGATTTTGTAATATCCCATTCGTATCCCGCCTCGCGGTCGGGATATTCAACCTCACCGTGATCCCGTTTGGCATCACCCACTCAAATGTCTCTGCGTACCAACCATTTGTCGTATCAGAAGGAATATTCCTAAACCGCCTCACCATCGTCGCTTCACCCACCACCATCTGAACAGGCGGTTCGCCGACCAGATAGTCGTAGAGGAGTTTGCGCGTCTGCCCTGAGTAATTCGTGATGATCATGTCCCGTGTCTTCACAAAGTTCCCTTCCGCGTTCTTCTTCAACACGACACAGCGGCCCATTTCGCCGTACTCCGTACCCTTCTCCAGACGATAGATCGTATCCTCCCGCGCGATTTGCGCTGTGAGACCGGTCGTCCAGGAAGAGGCTTTCAGAATGGTTTCCAATTCATCGGTCAGCACACTGCCGTTTTTCCCCGCGATACGGACACACAAGGCCTCCACTTGAGCCCACGTCATTTGGTTCACCACGGCAGGACTACCGCTCAGACCGATGACCTGCTCCATATTATCGCTCGAGTTACGATAAAATATGTTTGCTGTCAGAATAGGGGTTCCTCCCTGACCCACTGTCTCCGTTTTCTCCACCCGGCTGGCAACCGTCTCGCCGTCGTCCTCAAAATATTCCGTGGTCTCCGTCTTCGCGACGTTGTCGATGACTGTGCGCGACTGCAGGACGCCATTGGTCTTAACCTGCATAGTCGTTACATTACTTTCTACGACGGTCTCCCTGATCGATCCGCCGCCGAGATTTTCAAATGTAGTCCATTTGCCGCCCACCCACTTCGAATATTTACCGCTGGCCACCTCCAGCCGGAACACCGCACCGATCGGGTCGGTGGAGATCGTCAGCATCTTCTTTGTGGTGTCATATACCGCCGTGTCCCCCACCCCCGGCCCTTTAAAGTGAGCCTCCAAAATCTGCTTTATTGCTTCGGCGGGCAGATTCTGCAGGGAGTTCACAAAGGTGATGATCCCATCTGCATTGGGCTCTGCGCGCGTTCCAACGCCCCCGATGACCGCGCCGATATCGCTCATGGCCGTCAAGACCTGATCGATCGTATCCGCGGGACTGCCTGCGAGGTCGGCCAGGCTCGCGATCCCAAAATGGGCCAGCACGCCGTCCTGCACCGCTTTGGGCGCAAGCATATCCACAACCGCCTGGGGATTGCCTTGGATCGCCATGATGCTCTTTGCGGCCGCGATACGATCCGCCGCACTGGTCATCGCCGCCGCCTGCTGAGCGATCACGCCGGCAACCGACGCATCCACGCTCTGTTTAAGCGTGGAGGTCTCATAACGGGCGGCAATTTGATCCGTCGTATACCGCACTTCCCGCCGATCCCAGCCGCCATTCAGTGAAAAATTCAACACACTCAGCATTAATGTCTTAATATTCCCTCTGGCCGTGATCACACTGGCAGAATCTGTGGCAGTGATCCCATTCAAGGCGCTATTGATTCGTCCCAACCCTGTAGAATAGCCCGCCACAGCGGTCTGAGGAGTAGGGTTAGCTGATCCCACAGTATTAGGCGGCGGGAACAGACTTGCCGAACGATCCCTGTCCCCCATATTCAGAATGTTATCCGCAGCATTTGGATCATAACCGCACGCTCTTAAGTACTCCATCTTCAACCCACTTTGATTGATCACTTGTGCACGATCAGAACCCAATCCCACCGCCACACGGTCGATTTCCGCCAACAACACCTCTTTTTTCTTCGCAATAAGATTGTTCTGCTGTGAATAGACAGCTGTTGTCAGCGCCTCCGGACGCCCCGCCAACATTATCTTTGCCTTATCGGTGGCTGTCCCTGTATCCCAGGTTGGTATCGTCGGGATATTAGTGTCCGACAAAATCTGGTTGATTTCATCCAGTTTCCCCGTAATCAACTCGCCGAGACTACCCGCCCCCTGCGAGGCCGCAGTCTTGATATATGCACAGTCCCTGTTGGGCCAGTAGAATGTTGAATATCCGGTCCCCAGAGCAACAACCTTGCTCCCGGAACCATCGCCAAGGGCCGTCTGCACTGCTGCTAACGCACTCTTGAAATTGGCCTCCAGGGAATCCCATCCCGCCGCAGTAACTGGCTGTGTCACTGTCACGCCCAAATCGCCGGCAACAGCATCCGCAACCAGATTGAGGGCACTGCCAGCCGCCGGAGCAGTTCCTTCCGCCGGCACAGCCATGTAGTTGACCGCGTCCGAATAGGCTCTGACCAGGCTGTCTTTTCCTAACGAGAGATTGCTCACCAACCGTGTAAGATTTCTGTCGCTGACACCTACATTGTTCGGGTTCCCACGATATCCAAATATCCAGTCATTCCCACTCCGTTTGACGTATTCGCCGCGGGAGACATCCAGACGATAGAAAATGCCGAGGTCATTGGACAACGTGAGGGTTTTCTTGTCCGTGTTATACACCGCGGATTCTCCCGTATTTGTGCTGGCAAATTTCGCTTCCATGAGGCTCTTCACCGCCGTGTCGCTCAACTTGTAGAAATTCGGGGATGCGTTATCCCTCATGAATGCATAAATCCTTTCCACATCGGGACTGGCATAGCTTCCCCATTGGGAGACGGCATTAACGACAGAGGACATCGTTTCAAATACCTGAGTGATTTTGCTTGCCGGCTGAGAGGCCAGACTGGCCAAATCACTCACACTATAGCTGGCCAAAATATCGGCCTGCGCCGCCCGCGGAATCCCCTTGTCCAACACCGCCTGCGCATCCCCGCCCAAAGCCAAAATACTCTTTGCCGCCCCAACGGATACGCCGGCAATATTCGATTCGGCGGATATCCGGTTGAGTTCAACGATCAAAGCGCCCGCAACCTTTGCGTGCAGTGTCGAATTTTCATAGACCGCACCCGTGCCGTGCACTGCTCCATAAGCCGGCTTTAATACGCTTGTGTCGATAAACGCCAGCCGACTCGCGCCGCCACTCGGATCATTAGACATGAGGCTGATTTGGTATCCGGCATTATTCACCGTATTTCGAAACGCCGCAATCGCGCCATAGGGCGCTGTCCCGCCGGCCGCAGGCGCCGCGTGCTGGCCATCAAACAAATTATAAATCCCGTTTGCCGCCCGTACGACGCCTCCCATATCCACAGCGCCGGACGGCGTTTTAATGTCCGCCAGCAGGGCATCTTTCAAACCACTGGCCGCCATCGCCGCCATCGCATTGTCCAGCCGGGTATTGAGTCCCGGGTAATGGACATTGTCCAGAACATAAACCGCTTCCTGGTTATACACAGCGGCCATCCCGGCAATAAACCTGTCCTGCTGGTCATAGACATATCCCGTCAATGTCTCCTCTCGATTTTGCGGGTAAGCAAGCGGCACAGACGCCGTGCCCTGAATTTCTGAAAGCTTTGTGCTGATCAGCGCTTTCAGGTCCGCGCTCGCGCCATCATTCACCGCAGTAAATTCTCCTATCGCTGTTACCAGTTCTGATCGCGCCTGATCAAACGCGGCCCTCTTGCCGCTGACAGGATCCGTGATGGCATTCTGCACCGCTGTCAGAGCTGTCGCATAACCACTCTTCAAATTGGTCCACGCCGCCTCCGTCATGGGCGATGCAATATTGCCGGCCGCAACCAGCCCCTGATCAACCGCGTCCTTGATCGCCTTGGCCGCTGTGTTGGCGGCAGGTGCCGTCCCCGTCGCGGGGACACCCAGATAGGCTTCGGTATCATTACATACGGCTGTAAAGTCGCCGTTTTCTCGTCTGATATCGCCCGCCACCGTGCTTAGATTGCGCTCCGTACCGTTCACCCGCACCACCCAATCCGCCCCGGTCTTCTTTGCAAAGTTGCCCGTGCCGATTTCCAGCTTGAACGGCGCGCCGCTCGACTCGGCAAGAATCGTCAGTAGCCTCTTTGGGGTGTTATAAACTGCCGTATAGTCGTCATTCGTAAGTGCGGCGCTCAAGATATGTGCGACCGTCGTAATTCCTGCCGCCTGCATCTGCGCAACTGCCGCAATTATTCCGTCAGCGTTGGGTGCCGCCGGCGTCCCCAACGTACCCCAGGAAATCGGTGAAACATCCAAATTCGCGACATCGATCAGATTGTCCGTTGTGCGGCTGGAGGCAACGATCGGCAGATTGGTGCTGCCGTCCGCGGCAACTGCCCTCGGATAGCCAGCGGCAGGCACCAGGGTATTTGTCCCGGTATCCAGCTCCCAGCGGTCCGTCACCGTAGCCGTGGCGCCGCCTGCCAGCGTCACGGGATAACTGAACTCCCGCACGGTGTTTTTGCCGGTGCCATCGTAGGTGTTGGCTGCGTCACATATCTTTGTCGTGCCATTCGACTGGAACATGGAATAACTTCCGTCGGTTATGTTTCCGCGGATGATATTGCCCGTCGCGCTCGTGAACTCAATGGTCCCATTGGCAAGATTGATTGTGGGCGCCACAGTCCCCTGTGTAAGGCGCTGTGCGAACGCCGCCGCAACGGACGCGTCCATCGCCTGCGACTGGGCCGTCTCGATGGGGCTCACGAGTTGCGTTCTATATTCATTGCCGATCGCCGAACGCACCGCTTCGATTGCCGTCCCGATCGTCTTGAAATCAAGCAACGTCGCACTCGACATCGCGGAATTTGTCGCGCCGGCAATCCGCTCCAAGGCGGCAACACACTGGGATGGCTTGAAATATGGACTTGCACTAATGTCACGATCCGGCGGCAAAGTTCCGCTGGGCCTTACCGTGCCATTCACCGGATCATAGACCGCCGCGGTATAATAGCTGAGAGCTCCTTGCGGCAACAAATCGCCCGTGGTCCACTGATCACTCGGGACCACAGTCCTGCCGACAAACAGCGTGCTGATGGCATCCTTCAACCCCGACCCCTGAACCGCGGCGGCATTTTCCGTACTCAGCGAAGAATATGCCGCCGTCTGCCCCGCATTGAATTTCTCGAGAATCTTGCCGGCAATGGCCGCGTGCTGTGTGCGAATCGCTTCCTGCGCGGTATCGTAGTCGTTCACCAGACCCGAGTAACTAACGGTATCTTCCTCCCCATAACTGCGGGCATACGCATTCTTTGTGGCCGCCAAATAAGTATTTAGACTCAAGCGTTCACTAGATATCGTTTTGTCCATCATGTGGTTGATATAGCCAAACATTTGGACCGCCTGAGCGCTGTTCCATGGATTATTTGCGTCGATGGCGCCCACCGCGGCCGCCACCGTGTCTCGCGCCGCCGTCACGTATCTGCTTTCGTGTCCCTCCAGCGCGCTCAAACTCTCTGCATTCAAAGCGCCCGCATCCGAGTCAACAAACAGCGTTGGACTTGTAAAACTGGCCCTGGCGTCCAGCATCGCCTGCCGGCGCTGAGTCAACATCGGCCATGCAACCTCAAAATAATTCACATTATTTTTCATGAGCCGTTGATATTGCTGACCGTTATTTTCCCCAGTGATCAGTTCAATTTCCGGAACGATTGCCCCTGTCCCCGTATCCGTCATATACGACGTGCACGTCTGAACATAGGTTCCTCCGGCCGCCACCGTTCCCTCGCTTTTAAAAGAGATGTCCAGACCGGAAAGACCTGTTGAAATACCTGTTGATTGATCCACATTGTTGTAATATTCCTTGATCGTCATCGGCGCCGCAGAATTAGTGGACACAATAGTTTTGCTCTTATTCACCCGGTTTTCCACTGTCGATGTCCGTGCAATGGGATCTGTTATCGTCATCGTATTGATATTGCTGGTGCTGCCGTCGTAAATTATACAAGTCGTTGTCTTGCCGTTTATCAGGTTGTACGATGCCGTCACTCTGTTTGGAGCCGCTGTTTCCCGTGTTTGCAAAACAGTAGAGTCGCCATTCCATTCCGCAGCCACCCCGCTGGGAACAAACCAGGCCGCATTAACAATCGACCGGACATATTCCTTGACTTGCGCTTCGGGAACATTGTGGTCTTTCATTGTCAGACAAAGCTGGGCAAAAGCGCGACCATCTGTGATTAGGTTGCTATAGGCATTGTTGAGGGCACCATTGATCGCCGTCAACGCCGCGCGATATTGATCGATCTTACTGTCCAGCGCCGTGTTACTGCTTAAATCGCCCTGTGCCTTCAACCCCTCCAGCATTGCCGTGGGCATGGCGCTCCTATAGACCGCCAACATGAGGGTAAGCGCTCTATTTGCCTCCAGCGTGAAAACATCATTTCTAACGGACACGGCCGAGGCGGCATTCCCCGCCTGATCATAGAGGGCCGCGATCGAGCGCAGGGCCGCAACATATGTCTCTCGATTGCTACTGGATTTGAATTCCGACAATGCCTGCGTCCTTGCCTGACTAAGCGCGGCCAACGCATTCCCGCCCACGGCCAAAATGTTGCCCGCCGCGGTGATGAGATCCGTGGTCGAAGTCAGGCCGGCCACCTGCGCCTCCATGAGTTTCGCAATGGTGCCTGTCGTGCAATTTTTCATTTCCGATGTGTCGTAATCTGCCGCGGTTCCCAGCGCGAGATCTAATTCTGCATCCAACTGCGCCACTGCAGCCACTGTCGAATTGGGCGTTGCCGCGTTCACACCTCCCAGAACCACCTGCGCCCTGGCCAGCACCAACTTGAGTGCGTCGATTTTTGCGATTGGATGAGGGAAGGTCGAATCATTGCCCATGTTCACCTGGGTTGCATTCATCTCAAAGTCGTCTATAATCGCCTGTTTGAGGCCGCTGGACTCAATCGCCCCGGCAGATGGCTGACCCAGACTGGTCACAGCAAGATTGATATTCTGCTGATAGATATTTTCTTTTGCCGGAACAATCCGCGCTGCATACTGCTGTTGGGCGTAATTTGTGAGCCCCGCAATCGCGCTCGATAGAGACGTCTCCACGGCGTTCTGAGCTGGATTGAGAATGAGAGCCCCCGAAGCCGGCACTTTCGAATCCAGATTGCCCAGGTCGGCCGTTACCAACTCATTTAATGTCCCGGCACCCGTCGCTGTGGTGGCAGATTTAATGGCGTCATATTTTGTCTTTTCTGTCTGAAAAGCCGATTTCACGCTTTCGGCATTCGTGATCTTGCCATCCGCTACGTCTAGTGACTCACTCAAACCATTCAGATCATAATAAGAATCCAATCGGTCCCAATCCGCAGTCGATGTGAATGTCGTAATTGGCAACAATGTCCCGGCAAAATATAGGTCATTGTCAATCGTTGCAGTAATGTTCCAGGCCAAAACATTGTTAGTGGGCGACGGAGGATTGTTCCCTTCGGGTAGCGCCAAAAAGGTCTGCGCCTCCTGCAGTTTATTATCAAACGTTGATTTGTTGTTTTCCAAATCCGTCGCCAGCGTGGACATGTTGTAAGACGTCCCGCCCACAGAAATCAGCCACTCCGAGGCATTGCTCGGATTTTTCTGCACATAATTGCCCGTCAGGACCTCCATCCGCATCGCCGGCGCTCCACCCTGGGAAATTGTCAGCATGTTGTTGGCATAACCCACCACGGCGCTCGTGCCAATCCTGTCCTGCAGGATGCTTTGAATCGCGCTGTCCGGCAGATTGTATTGCGTCTTTATGGAATCGATCGCGCCCTTGAGCGCGGCAATGTCACTGCCGGTCTGCCATACGGAGGCGATACCATCGATGGCCGCATCCGCTGTCCGCAATGCCGCAAGAACATCCGTGATCTGCCGCATTGTCATATCGAACGGATCGGTTACACCTTTGTCGGCCAATATGTTGGCCTCCACTCCCGTGGAAACCAACAGATCATGGTTGCCCGTAACATACGCGCCGATCTTTTCGGGATCATAAAAGAGCCGGCTGGGGTCATCCGCTGCGACATTCGCCGCCCTGTCGGTTTCGCTCAACATCGCGTCATTTGCAAGATACAAGAAGCCGTCTGTGATGGGAGTCCCCGCAGCATCCACCAGCGTAGGATATCCCGTAGCCGGGCTTGGAATAATCGTGCCCTGATCCGGCGATGCCTTTGATGGCCCGCCGCTAGCTGTCACGGGCGGCGCATATTTTTCCGCGAACTTGACGGCATTCCCGGCCGCATCCGTTACCTGCCGGCGCAATTCCTTTTCTTGCAAGGTTAATACCGCCGGGCTCTGGGTGTTATCGACCGCATACTTGGTAATGAATTTTGTCACTGCGCCCGGAGGAGTACCACCAGGGTTCACGCTCCGGTCAATGGTCACGATCTTTATCGGTGTCTTCGAGTTGTTGTCTTGTTCATCCGTCACATCGCGAGTCCATGCAAGATTGGGATCTATTACTCCCACACCAAGATTGGGGGTTTTTCCTCCCACATAATGACTTGTTGACACTATGTTTCGAGCGCCAAGATATGTGTAGCCGATCTCGTCTTCTATCACTGCACCCGCCGGACTGCCGCCCGCTTTTAGAACAAAATCCTTGCGCTGGATTGCGCCGGCATTCTGACCTGTGCCTTGAATATATGCAAACGTCGCCTGGCCGATTTGATTGCCGCCCGCATCCTTTAGGGCCGCAGTGATACTGCCGTCGGTATTCAATCCCAGATCAAAATCCCGCGCGTTAGCGGCAACAGCGGGATCAAGTTCAGCAGAATCAAACTCAAACGCCGTCTTGACCTTTTCTATCCCCACGATCTGTTTGACGGCCGCCAGCGCCTGCGCGTCTGTAATCCCCGCCTTCCGCGAGTTGATCTCCACGTTATCTCTCAGCACATTTGCCGTGTACTTTATATTGTCGGGCTTGGGCTGTGCAATGGCTTGAATCCGGCCAAGTTCCCTCTGAACACTATTGAACGCCTCAACACAATCTGTGATATCAGATGACGAGCCTTGCAAGAGCATCAGTGCTTCCGCTTCCGTATTTGCCGCCAATCCAAAACTTGCCGCCACTTGTCCGGAAATCTCGCTGGAATCCATCACGGATTTCATGGAAAACTGCTTAATTTGGAGATCGGCCGCATCGAACCTGCCTTGCGTGGCGCTATCGCTGCCAAATCCCGTTACCTGGCTTGTATCGGCCTGGCTTGTGAAAACAAAGACACTGTTCGTGATCTCTGTCCCCTGTGAATCCCAAACCTTGGGATATCCGGCTGAGACACCGGTTGCGCTATTGCGATCCACAAAATCAAAAGATGCTCCCACCGTTCTGTTGTCCGTAGTTCCTGGAGTAGAGTCATAGTCAACGACACTGCCGTTGCAGCGCCATTTCCATTCATCAAAAATTACGGTCTCGCTCCCCGTCTGCCCCTCAAATCTGCGCGCCCTTTCTTTGAGCCCCGCAGTACCGTTCATCCTTATGGGCTGATACGTGCCAGTCTCGGTCATTTCCCTGAAGGGCGTGCCTGATTCCATCAATCCGGTTGTCTCCTGCGTCGCAACACCGTTCGTGACTTTGAATTTGTTGACAATGCCGCCGTAATCGATAGTGAAATCGACATTGTCGGGCACATAGTTATCCAAAATTTGTCTTCTCGCCCACCGCGTCATCTCTCCGGGATCAGGAGATTCTGGATATGCGAGATCGTCACTGCGCCTGCTTTCCAGCTGGCGTTGCATGCTGTCGAAGAATCTGCCCACGTCGCCAAATTCGGACTCGGCCCCCTTTATGGTGATCGCAGGATGCACAGAATCCCCCGGCAGAAAAGTCTTTATTTCACGATTGTTCACGCCGCTCACCTTCTGCGTGATGTCGGTTTTGATCAGGTTGTATTCGGCATCATACACCCGGGTGGCAATATACGATGTGCCTTCTATCGCCGCCGTCAATATGTGTTTATCGCCGCTTTTAATGTGTCTGATGTCGTAAGCGGTCGCGTTAATGTCCGCCCCGACCGCCTTTGTCTCATTGTTGAATCCGAACGCAGCTGCCACCGCGTCCCTTGACGCCTGATCCTGGGCATATTTGATACCCCACGCGGTTTCGATCTGGGTCATGATGGCCGAATAATCCCGCTGCAACTCGGCAATCTGTGCGGCAAAATTTGGAAGATCGGCAACGTCCATACTCTGCAGGTGCCCCTGAACATCGGTCAACTTTGCAACAAAAGCAGCGGCCTTGCCGGCATCGGGAGCCTTATGAACATTCCAACCAGAAGGCGACGTTATGCCATTTGCAATGCACAATGCGCCGAATGTCCCGCTGTTCTCAAGAATCGTCTTTAATGCCGGATCAGGAGTAAAGATTTGGATGTTGCGCGGATCGATCCGGCCGAACGACGCGCTGTCGCTGCCCATCGTTGCATCGTAGACGGCCTCCGTATAGACCGCATACTTGCCTGTTGCGGGCGAAATGGTAACCGGCCCTGAAGGGGACGTTACCGACCTGCTGTCCTCCAATATTTCCCCGCTGGGCAGTTTCCACTTCCATATGTCGCACGCGGCCGCGCCCCCCGCCAATGGATAAGCACGCATTCTTTCTTGAAGCACGCTCACCCTGACATTGTCCGGATCCGAATTATCCGTCAGTGTTTTTTGAGCAGGCGGCATCTCGAATCCGTATTCATGAAACACTCTTTGCGAAGCGGTGTACTCTGTTTTTGTCTTCGGGACATAAATCTTTTTGCTCGCATCATTTGGATCCTCAACCATCTGCCCCACTTCCCAATTGCCTGTGCCGGGTAGCCCGCCGCCTGGAAGGGTTTTCTGTTCAAATTTATAGACAAAGTCTCCTTGAACCACCTGGCCTTTCGTACCCACGGGGATTTTTAACGTCGTGACGACGGTCTTTAGAACGTTTTCCAAATCAGTCCTGGCAGGGTCTCCGATTGCCGTCTTGAGCGTGTTCCACGCCGTGTCTGTCACCTTCGCCGAGGCACCGCGCAGGGTGAGGACTCGATCCGTTCCCGCGCTGTTATAGAGCCCCATTTCCTTGAATGCAACCCCGCCCTCTTTACCCGTAACAACGTCGCTCTGGCACTGGGCCACCGGCTTGCCCGCGATCGTGACCGTCTTCATGGTCGTCTCAGTCACTGAATAGTTGTCCGAAGTCGTAACACCCACCGTCTTAACCTCCCGGCCGGCAGCCACTTCTTCCGAAAGTGCGAGTGTCGGTTCACCTTTGATCTTCACATTTTCCACCAGCATGGGGGCGGCCGTAGCAAGCAGATTACGGGATGTGAACCTTGGTATGAATTCAGCCGCTTTGACATCGTCACTAATACTACTCCAGGTATAGACAGGATTAGTTGGCTGCTGCTGATCCCTTTGCCATACAAAGACCTTGGCGTCTATTTTTCCAGTGGTCGCGTTTTTTTCATAGCGGACATTCACGGAATAGAACACGTTGGAAGGACTCCCCTCTGCGGCCGGCGTCACCTGATAAACACAATAACTGCTATTTGTGCCCCGCGTCCCGGTTGCTGTCAGGTATTGATTGTCTTCCATCCTTTGAATTTTGATTTTTCCGCCATCAACAGAAATACCCAACCTGCGATACCCGGTCGATAACGCCGCCAATCCGTTATCCAGAATAAAACAGTCATTCTGGCTTGTACCCGGATTTGTAGACGCCTTAATATCGAAACTTATCTCCGGCAGATCTGTGGTCTTCAAGGGCTTATCGAAAGTCAGTCCGACATAAGTACTCCTGCCCGTCATGGCCAGTTTGGAATCCGAACCAATGGATTGCGAAACAATGGTGTTTCCATCGCCTACCGGCCCGGTAGCAGTCCAATTCGGTGCGTACGCGCGCATGAACGTCTCTGTCACATCGGGGACAGAATTCCCGGCGGCGTCCGTCGCCGTTGTCGTTTTCTTTTCACTTTGCAATGTGCCGTTAAGGTATGTCTGTGCCCTCGTCCCGATTTCCGGGGCAGTCAGCGGTACCTCTACAACCCCCGTCACCATGACCAAATCGCCGTTCTTGCGCGTGAGTGTCGCGGGTTCCTTGACAGTCGCGCCGTCCAGCCCGTTCACTTTTTCCTGGCTTATGGGCATGGGTGTGTTCGCTGTCACGGGCAATACAGTGCCTTCCGGCAGAGGAAAAACCTCCGATCCGCCTGTGGAAATCCAGTCACCGCCAACAATATCGTAGGAATAGGAATTTGTCGTATTATCCAGACTATATGTGCATTTGTAACGGACAGGTGCGCCGCCTTCATAATCATATTGCTCTGTTGTTTTGTAATTCCAAACCCATTTCGTTGGGTCGGCACAAGTTCCTGTGGGATCGGTAAAGTATTCCGTGTTGAGTACAGTTCTTTTAATTTGATCGCCATCCATTTCCGTCTCCGCCGAATATGGATAGGGGTTCCAGCTCGTCCGAGACCCTCCTGAACTGATAAATTTGTTACCTCTTTGAACCACCGTACCGATCACGGTTGGATTGGCCCCCAGCGTAAGGTACGTAGTCGTTTGCGCTCCTCCTTCGCTAACCACCTGCTTCGTACAATTGGTGCTATACAGTTGAGGATAGGTCATTCCGGGGACTAAGGAGGCATCTTGAACAACCTCGCTGGCCATGGTCTTGACAATGGTCGTTCCATCAGGGCGGTAATAAGTTTCCGTCACTTTATACCCCAGCGTATCGGCATACCCTTGACAGATCCGCTCCGACAACTTCTTCCCTTCCCTGGTCCGTGTCGTTGTTGTGGTTGCAGTTGCATAATCCTGAACCGTCTGAAGAACCTCTCCGGAGGGCAGGTTTTCCACGGTCGTTGTTCCATTGTATGTCTCTGAAATGGTCTTCATCACCGTCCCGTCACTCTTCCTGATCACTGTCATCCAGCCCCCGCCCATCACAGCGCGTTCTTCTGTATGACCGTCTTTATACGTCATCACATATTTGTCGATCGTCGCCGTGCTGGTATTTCCTGGCGTTGCATAGGTCCGATCCTCCCGTATCGATGCAATGTCCGTTGGCGCCCCAGATTTCAGCGAAAACCAATTTTGATAATTCTGGCCGAATCGCGTTCGCATCGTATTCATATGGTTTTTATAGGCTTGAGGAGCCGTTGAATCCTCCGGCACGACCCTATAGGTATCAGAACGCTTGGCTTCCAGCCCATTGACATATTCCGATGTGGAATTCATCATGGACGAATTCTGAATGGTCTTCTTCGGGACTTTTACCCATTCCGTAGAAACAGCGGGGTCGTGCTCAGACCAAGTGCGTCTTACCTCCTTACCTGTCGAATCCGTATAGATGACAACCAGCTGGTCCGTTGTTTTGGTCATCACCGATCTCCCCGCCCCTGCAAAAAGGGTTGCATCCGTGTATCTATCCTCGGTGACTTCCTCCAACAATCTCGGTGCGTTCCCAACCCATTGATATGTTGTGGTTATTTTTCTGCCGTCCGCATATTCATAAATGCTTTGGATACACCGCCCGCCTGCGGTCGGATTGTTGACATCGGCAATATTCGATTCGTAAAGGAGGGTTTCCCGCAGGGCAAAAGCTCCATCAATGGTGGTTATTACATCGAGCATATTGCCCTGTACTACCCACCTGATGACATCGTCTTCCCACCCCGCATTCGGATAGTTAGGATAAGTGTTGTAGTTAGTACCAGTTCCCGCCGTCGGCGTCACCTTGAATTTCATCACGTCCGTTGACGTAATTGTCCCTGTTGCGTTTGGCTGGCTGAACGTTTCTGTCACCCGCGTCTTACTGACGGAATCCGTGATGATCCTTTCCGAACCGCCGCTGGTATTGTTGTTGATCTGGATAGTCCTCCTCGGATTTTGCGCCGCGTCGTACTCGATGATCTCCGTTTTCTGCGTATTGCCGAAACCTGTAATTTTCTTCTCGCTCACGATTTTTGTGCCCGTGGAATCCATTTCCTTTTCGGTTGTCAAACCCGTTTGATAATTTGTGTCCCGGATCGTGCGCCCCGCGGCCTGCGGCGTGCGCTGGAATACAATGTCCTTGATCTGGATATTCGCATCCCACGTACTCCCGTCACCGCCATCGTTCTTCCACTTCAACTGCACGGTCTTGGGCATCGTGCCTGTCATTTGACCAAGGGAGAAAGGAGTATTTGTCTGGTATTGGGAAGCGCTGGCCGGAATATTCATCGTGCCCTTGCTCACGCCATCAACAAACACCTCGACTTGATAGTTTGTGTAGCTGGAATTCAGCGGCGCACCCCAGTTCTTAGCGGACACTTGAATCTGTACATTGGGACTATCACTGCCAAAATCCACACTGTAGTCCAGCGTTTGATCTTGGAATGCAACCTTTTGCGTCGCACCATCATCCAGCCAATTGGCACTTCTGTTGACATACTGAATCGCCGTAAAAGTCATGTCCGGGCTCGTCGCTGGGATCTGCTCGATTTTTCGAAGCCGCGTCCCGCCGATATCCCAGTTTTCCACCACGGATTGATTGCCGGCAATGTCAAGGGTGGTCTTCGCTTTCACCTTTGAACTGTTCGGCGGAGGATATACTTCGCGGATCTCCGTTGTTGTTACCGCACCGGTTGTGTAAAAATCCGTGGTTTGGACATTGCCGACCGTGGTCACTTTCTTTTCATAATTCGTCGTACCGGCTATATAGAATTCCTCCTCTTTTTTTCCTGAGGGATAATAGATCGTGCGGTTATTTCCGGGCCCTGTGTTGCGATACATCGTGGAGGTCGGAGTCAGCGTTGTGACAATATTGCTAATGGCCGCTTCCAAATCGGCGCCAGACAGCGGTTTCAACCGGGTGAGCGCGTTTGTAACACACGTCTCCGCCGTACTTAGGTTTGTGGGTCCATTGAGACATATGCTTACATTTCCAACACTACCCGACACAAGCGATTTTGTGACAACCACACCATACTCCTGCGTAGGTGTCACCCCTAATGCGTCATAGGCGGAGTAGTATTTCTGTTTCTCATAATAACCTGCCCCATCGGGCGTTCCCGTGACATAGGTCTCTGTTTTGCGCAGTTTCTTGGGCGTCGCAGACGAATCATACACAAAAGATTCTTCCTTCAGCGTCGCAGATCTGCCGGCGGGGACTGCAGATGCCTGATGATAGGTGATGGTCTCTTCCTTCCCTGCGGAATAGAACTGGGTCACCGTTGTTTTTTCTTTCAATCTGTTTTTATCCGCCTCTGTCGCCGGTTCACTAGAACAGATCGTTTCCGTCGTCCGCAGCACGTTACTCACGATTTTGCTCTCCGTCGTTTTATATTTCCCGTTTGGCAGGTTCTGACGGACTTCCGTCCTGTCGGCAAAAATATACTTTTTCGCCCAGCTGCTGCTCTGAGCGTCCCAGATGGGAATATACACATTGGTCCCGGCAGGCAATGAATTGAGGCGGGCCTGTACCGCCGAAACAACAGCGGCCTCGGTTGCCGCAGCAAAATTGGGCACATCTGTTTTGATCTGATTAAAGAAACTCCTCAACTCTTCCTGCTTGCCTGCCTGGGCAATTTCAACCCACACGGCTAGGGGAGTAGCCCCTTCCCGGCTAGTAAGGCGCCCTTCTGTTTGCGGGACAGTTTGCGCCTGCATTAGGTCAATCTTGGCTTCCAATTGCGTTCTCGATGAATTGGGATATATAGCGACTGTTTCGCGTGTGTTATAAGCCTTGCTGCTCTTGAAGGGATCCGTGCCGCCGAATACCTGCGCCAAAGGATACTCCTCTTTCCTTATCCACTTGCCCCCTGCAGGCATGTTGGTCTCGATTTTCGTGACTGTCGTGGGGTCGTTCTGCTTATAACTTGTAATCACAGAGCTCCCGTCCTGCGGGAAACTGTCGATCATAAATTTATAGCCATCACCGACGACATATTCGCTTCGTGTCTTTACAACCGTTCCACCGGCATTTTTCCAAGTTGTTTCACGGCCCGTACCTGACACTGTTTTTCCTATTTTGATATATTCCCGCACGCCAGGATTGTTAACCGGGAACCCGAGATCTTCTCTGACCCGTGAAAAAACAGGGCCGCCGCCGATCTCAAGTACCTCTCCCATGGCGAGACCGGGCAAAATCGATTCTGCGGCAGTAATAAACTGCTGCTGCGTCGTCACACCTTTAAGCTTTGTGCCTGTAGGTTGGAGAGCATTTTCAACTTGACTCAACCAATTTTTGAGCGCATCTGTCTTGCCCCCCGCATTGATGTTGGCGTAAAGCGTTACACGATTGTCCGTAACGTACCCTGCTCCACTTATTGGCTGGGATATATCTGTCCAGTCCCAATATTTCGCTCGCAGTTTTTTAGGCGTAACGCCCGCATCAAGAATATACTCATTGCGGCTGTATTTGGTCGTATCTGTCCGGTTGACATTTTCCGTCTTCCACACTTCACTGCCCACACTGCCGCTGGCAGTAAAATCCTGATTGGTATAAACGACGGTCTTTTCCACCCGGTTAAATGGCAGCGCCGCCCCTCCCCCTGTTATAAAACGATCACTCACCCACACGGGTGTACCCGTACCCACCTCCGTCGCCTTCCATTCATTCGCCCCCGTCCGCTCCAGTGTAAAGCTCCTGTTGGGCGGTCCGCCGGGCAGGGTGGGCAATTCAATCTTTTCGCCGATTTCCAGCGGCGTCGCGGACGCCGGCAGTTTTTTAACCGCAGCGATGATTGAGTCAGCGTTGGTTAGATCAACACGTTTGGCAGGATCGGGATCACTAGCTAGCCTTTTCAGTTCCATCAAGCGGCTGTTCGCCTCTGTCTGCTTGCCGGCAGACCATGAATCTTTTAAGTTGAGCACAACGCTTTGGCCGTCCGCCCCCATGATACTTTCTTCATGGCTGAAAATGTCATATTTCTCTGGTGTCGTAGCCGTAGCACCTGTCACGGGCCCGCGTTCTTCGACAATACGAACAGCGGACTTATCCGGATTTGCTGGATCGTATCCCGTGTAATATTGAGTCAAGTAATCCGTCTGCACCTGAACATGGGTACTCCCTGCGATGGGGGTCGTGGTGTCTTTAGTGATTGCATAAGACACATTGGCTATACGTCCGATCTTGACGTTATCCACCAGTAAGGGAGCGGGACCGTACATTGAAAAAATAAAGTCTTGCTCCTGGTTCGTCCCATTGAAATCGCATATTTTATCGTCCGCAGCACCGGCAATCCCTTTTTTATACAACGAAAAACGCAATTTGCCATCTTCATATAAAGCTTTTATTTTATAAGTGGAATTCTTATCTATCTCTTTTATGAACATCGCATTGTTACTTGCTTTGCGCGTATCCCACAGATATGCCAAAGTTTTTCCGCTATACGGGCCCCCAAGGTCATCGGCAAAGGCCAGCTCATAACTACCAAAGCCCACTCCAGATCCGTATTCGCCACCAGCAAAATTGACATCCAATTCCAGTGTTGGTTTGCTTGCTATTTCGAGGGTGTTTCTTAACTCCAAGCCACCATAGCCGGTAATTTGCGCCTGTCCATTTTGCAGAGAAACGCCTGAATTCACTCTCCATATGTTTTCGTCAATAGCTTGGTTTTGAAAACTGTCGGCCATTACTTGCTGTTCGACACGCTGTGCCCTGTGATACCTCTCCTCGACCACATTATTCGCCTTGTAATCAGTCCGTTTACACAGCATCTCGCCATCGGGTGTGCCCAATATGTAATCCTCCTTCCACTGTGGATTGCCATTGTCTGTGAACGTCCGATATTTCATCCACCCTTTCGTCTCCGTTGTGAGCGCTTCGGTTGCGGACACCTTCTGGACATCCTTGATAGAGGTGAGGTACCCCATTTCAACATTGTCCAGCTTCAGGGGGGCACCACGGGTAAACATTGCGAGATTTGGATTAAAACCAATTCCGGCGACCGTTACCACTTGGGACGACGGCGGTTTCTGTGTGCCCCTTTCATAGACATATAATTGCGCGGCACCTTGAACAATTTCGATCTCGGTAACATAGAATTTTGATGGATCGATGCGGGTTGAAATCAATTTGACAGCATTGCCTGACGAATCTGACAATAGCGACGGCGCCGCATCCGGCGGAACCATCTTTGCCATATAAAAAAAGTAATTGTTCGAACTGGGGTCCTTGCAAGCATAAACTCCCAGCCGTTTCGATGCCACACCAGCATTTTCGTTCTTATTGTTGATCTCGATAAATGTTCCGGAGAGATTTTGCGTATCCACCTGAAACTCAACTTTAAAGTACGGGTTCCTCGCCCCGTCGAGGGTATCGCGACCAACGATTTCTGCCCAGTAACCATCTGTTCTTGAAATGTGGGTTACCCCTTGTGTTATTTCCTGATCAGTTTGTCCAAAAGCAGTATCGGGTGTACCCGCAAAGAGCCGTGTCATATTTCGAAAATCTGAGAAATTTTCTGTCAGTTGTACCTGCTGCCCATCTCTTGTCACTGCGGGAATTGTTATTTCCTTTGTCTGTGCCACCGCGCCGTCGGATCCATATTGATACTGCTTGCGCGTGTTGCCGTCTTTCACCTCCGAATATTGTTTTCTGCCCAAGGCATCACAATAATCGGTGGTCACCTTCGTCCCTGCTGTTGTGGTTACCGTAATAAGTCCCGTCTGGGCATCTATGTGAGCAACCGAGCCCGGTCTCCAGGACGCGTCTGCTGTTGTGGCAGTGATATTTGTTATATCCTCTACCGGCCCGCCTTCTACAAATGTCATTCCATTCTTTATTGCGCCGTTCTCATAAATGAACATCGTAACAGTTCCGCTGCCCCTCTTCATGACCGTGCCATTTATGATTTGCTCCGCACCGTCCACCATTCTTATGGTAGTTCCCCTCATGATGGTGAATCCTGATACCCCCATAACGCTGACAGTCGGTGTTGCGGCATCCACATCATAGACCACTGTGCCATCCAGCAACTGTTTTAGTTCGGCGAGAAGGTTTGCGGCTTTACCCACCGCTCTGGCTTGGCTTGCCACAACCGCACTGTTCACCGGCACTTCCGGGCTAATTGTGTCGGAAATAAACCGGCGGCTTATTTCGCCTGGAACATTCGTGCGGCACCTAGTCTTTTCCAGATACACATCCGGTGGGGGAGAAACATTTGCAAATATGGTCCGCGCCTGCTGTGCCGCTTGGGCTAATTGATCCGGAGTAGCAGTCCCTATTGCGATATTTTGCGACGCAAGATTATTCCTCACTGTTTCAAAATAGCTGCTAATAAGATCTTTCATTCCGGTTTCTTTTGCTTCCACAACCAGCGTGCTCTGGGTCCAGTCACCGGTTGCGCCTGTGAGCATCATCATATGTCCTTTACTCGGGTTATCACGATTTGGCCATTCCCCCAAAACAACAGTATAGGAATCGGCCCCAAAACCATAACCAACATCTTGCCTCTTGAAATACGTATTTTCCTGATCATACCCATATTGATATTCATCTGTTGTTACAAAACCGCTTGCCCCCCCCCGTTGATATGTGAGAGTGTTCAATTTTCCCGGAGCCACCGTAACGTCTGAACTTGCAAAGGTATCGCCGCGGTTCAAATATTCGTTCCTATATTGATATTCACGCTGATTGCCGCCCAAATCTTTGGAGAGTATTGTTTTTTTTTCTTTTACGGCCTGAGTTGCGTCGTGTATCTCTTCCTGCGTCTCTGACTCCACTACCATCACATCGCCATCGCTCCCGGTACTGGTGTATCCTGCATAATCCTTCCGGACGGAAAAATAATTCTTGCTTCCCTTTAAAGAATCCGGAACAGTTATCGTAGCACCCCATGCACCGCTTATAGCCTCATCCGCAAGATTCCTCGCTGAATTTCGAAGAGTTATGCCTGTAATACAATAGGTAATAAAACCGGCTTTGGGCCAGCTATAGCTCTTTTCTATGACAATTTCTTCACCGCTATTCAGTGCAGGCAGTACAGCGTCGATAGCGCTGTCAAGCGCCTCGTAACTGCCTACACTTTGAAAACTATCCCGGATAGCATTAAACCGCGCGGGAAGACCTGTACCGAAATTTACGGGAGTTCCATCTGGATTCACGCCGGCGAATTCTGCTGTAATTATTGACTCGCCTTGAGCATAATATGTCTGTTGTATCTTTCCATTATCCTGAACTTCACGAACGGTTCCTTCCAAGATATTCAAGTAGTCTCCTTGCCTAATAAATGTGCATCCGTTAAGATAAGTGACGTCCCCCTCCGTCAGGTCCCCACTATTCAATATATAGCTCCCATCCTGCCGGGGTCCCGTCACCGTACCCGTCCCCGCCCCCAAAATCTCTTTGGCGCTTTCGGCGGCCAGGACCACCGGCTTGCCCGGTTCTGCGGTCAGAGCCGCTTCTGGCTTTACGGCCAGGGGCGCTTCACCGGCCTCGGCAATCGCGGGCGTTTCCGGCAGAGGCGCTTCTCCGGCAAGCGCGGGAACCTCTGGCAGAGCTAGTTCTTTGGCAATCGCGGGCTCTTCCGGTTGGACAACCGTGCCCGGAGGGAGCTGTTCGTCCGTCAAGATGACACCCGTTCCATTGCCTGCGGCCCACATGGCCTGAAATTCCATGATCCCGCGATCCTCGGCTTTTTCCCCGTCCGTCACTTTGACAAACTGGCTGCCATCGTCCCTGGTCATCACCTGCGCCATCACGTAGTGGTTGCCGCCAACGTGCGCGATAAAGGGTTCTTTCATCGCAGTCAAATCTGAAAAATCCATTTGGACAACCTTCATGTCAAGGCCGGCACTTTTGGCCATGTTGGCAATTGTCCAGGCGGACGTCTGCAGCGCGCCCTGTTGCGGTTGCTCTCCCACTTCCAGCTTTAGGACACCGCCCAGGATGTCGGACAGGATGGTCTCGCCGACAAAACTCTCAAAGTCCTCGGCAAGCGCCCCTGTCTCTTCCCGCGTTCTGCCCGCCAGCATACGGCTCAATAAGGCCGCCTGCTGTGGAATTCCCTGATCCAGCGCCTGCTCGGGAGTCTGCATCACTCCCTGAATTCCGACCTCACCTTCCCCTTCCAGCACCGGCAGAATTCCCTGGTCCGGCTCCCCTCGGCGCGCCAGGGGCTGTGTCGCGGGCATTCCCTCGACAAACGCCTGCTCGGCCGTCTGCGCGGCGCCCGGCATAATCGCTTGCGCCCCCTCGGGCAGCAACAGCTCTTCCGGCGCCCCGGCCGGCAGGACAGGTTCTCCGGCCGCCGCCGCGCTCACCGGCTCCTCGGGCTTGAGCGTGCCGGCCTTGTAGGCCAGCAACGCGCCCAGAGAAAATACGGCGCAGTTGATCAGGGCCGTCCCCTGGCTGGTCAAGAAGGCCGCCATGTTTTCAACTGCCTTTTTGGCCTCCGCCGCATCGTTGATCATCGTCTGCTTG
>CAZGMX010000008.1:0-2319 GCA_964526865.1 uncultured Actinomycetota bacterium
ATCACTATAAACACTACACGTAGTGGTAAGTGGAGTCAATCGGATAAGCACAAGCGGACATTTCTACTTTGCTCGGACAGAAAATATTTTTATCGTTGCCTTTGACGCCTGATTGCGGCAGTATCTGTGACCCCGGATTCCCAAAGAGAGAAGGAGGACGCTATGGCGAAATATCGATGCACTGTCTGCGGATACATTTATGATCCCGCCGCCGGAGATGCGGACGGGGGAATCGCGCCGGGAACGCCTTTTGAGCAGATTCCGGATAGCTGGGTCTGTCCGGTGTGTGGCGTGAGCAAGAGTGAATTTGTGAAGGAGGACTGATCATGGGCAAGTCATTGAAGGGAACAAAGACGGAGAAGAATCTTTTGGCCGCTTTTGCGGGAGAGTCCCAGGCGCGCAACCGCTACACCTATTTTGCGAGCGCCGCAAGAAGAGAGGGTTATGAGCAGATCGCCGGCATCTTTCTAGAGACGGCCGAGAACGAGAAAGAGCACGCCAAGATATTCTTCAAACACCTGGAAGGCGGCGACGTCGAAATCACGGCGGCCTATCCGGCGGGTCAGATCAAAGACACCAAGAGCAACCTGGAGGCCGCGGCCGCCGGCGAGAAACTGGAGTGGACCACCCTCTACGTGGCCTTTGCTGAGATCGCTGCGCAGGAAGGTTTTCCGGAAGTCGCGAAGTCTTTTGAGCAGGTCGCCAAGGTGGAAAAATTCCACGAGGCCCGCTATCGCAAGCTCATTGAGAACATAGCCAGGTCAGAGGTCTTCAAAAAAACGGTTTCTGCGAAATGGCACTGCCTCAACTGTGGTTATGTCCACGAGGGTTCCGAGGCGCCCGCGGTCTGTCCCGCCTGCAGTCACCCGCAGGCATTTTTTGAGCTCCTCGCCGAGAACTATTAAAAAAGGGGACGGTTCTATTTTTGTAAGTGACGCGCACGACGTTATTCAATTTTTGGGTGACGTCGCGTGCGCCTGTTGTTGGAATCCTGTCGGGACGTTTTATTTTATGTCCCACTCCAAGGTAGGAATTCTCAAGCGCCTGCGGTTGGTTTCACCTTTGACCAAGTCCATTTTTCGCTGGGGAAGCACCCCGCGGTCCCCCTCGTGTTGGGCGAAGGCGTGCGCAAAAAAACTGGATCCCAAAAAGACCGTGTGCTTGCCGTAGCGCTCTCTCAGCGCGTCCACGGCACCATACACTTTTTCCATCTTTTCCCTGTGTGCCGAAACACCGAACAAGTCCATCTGCGCATCGGCGTCTTCCACCAAATCCAGCAGTGTGACGCCCGTGGCGCGGTAGAGTGCGGCGGGGTTGTACAGGCCGGGAAAAAAGGGCTCTGCTGCGGCGATGATCTGGTGGGGAAACGCCGTCGGCGGGAAGACTTTTATTTCCACCCCCGTGTCTCGAAACGACTGCGTCCTTAAAAAGACGATCACCTTTTGCGCCGCCAGATTGTAGCGCCGCGCCTTGATGCACGCGTTTTCAATATTTTTGGAAAGCTGAGCGTGGAGAAAATTCCGGTCGCCGGAGGGAGGGGTGAACGTCTTGACCTTTTGGATGGACGCGCGGGTTTTTTCCCCCTCGGTGTCCAGCGCGTGGACACACTCGCCGCGCAGTTCCTGCCAGATTTCGTAAAAGGGTTTGGTGAGATTTTTCTGTACCCACGGTTCTTGCGTCCGGGCAAATTGCAGGGCCGTGTGTATGCCAAACTTTTTCAGGAAGGCGGACGTGTTGGGTCCGATGCCCCAAACTTTTTCCGCGGGGAGGTTTCCCAGGAACAAGGGGATGTCGCGGGCCGGGATCACGGTCAGGCCCGCGGGTTTCTTCCACTTGGAGGCGATTTTGGCGATGACCTTGTTGGGGCCCAGCCCGGCGGAGAAGGTGAAGCCGAGTTCTTCAAAAAGGGTGCGCTGGATTTTTTCGGCGATTTGCGGATAGGACATCCGCCAGTGCCGGCGAAGTCCCGTCAGGTCGGCGAAACATTCGTCGATGCTGTATTCCTCCACGTCCGGCGTGTAGCGGCGGACGATGGCAAAGAACCGGCAGGACAACAGGCTGTAGGTCTCGTAGTCGGAGGGCAGAAGGACGATGCCGGGGCACACCCTCTTCATCTCGGAAATTCGCATACCGCGGGTGATGCCCCTGGCCTTGGCCTCGTAGCTCGCAGCAGACACGATGCGCCGCTGCTTACCCGTGATCACGGGCCTCCCCCTCAGGGCGGGGTCCACGGCCTGCTCGCAGGACGCGAAGAACGCGTCAGCGTCCACGTGAAGGATGGCCCTGGGCCAGGAGCTTATGGTCAACGGCTGCATCTTC
>CAZGMX010000008.1:2329-6811 GCA_964526865.1 uncultured Actinomycetota bacterium
CTCGTAGCTCATGGAGGCGGCGATGCCGCGCTCCCTGCCCGTGGCGACGGGCTTGCCCTTCAGGGAAGGATTGCGGGCCTGTTCGCAGGAGGCAAAGAAGGCGTCGCCGTCGATGTGAAGGACGGCGCGGGGAAAAGACGAAAGCGTGAAGGGTTCATTGTCCACGACATCCCACAAGTGCTTAGATTTTGTCCCCGGGACAGTCTCTCAGTATTTCCGTATTACAGATCGGACCACGGCCGCGACCTTCAGTTCCCCCTGCGGGACGATGGGCGGGTATTTTTTGTTTGCCGCTTCCAGCCAGACTTTGGCGCCCTTTTTGCGGAAATATTTCATCGTCCATTCGTTGTCCACCTCCGCGATGACGATGTCGCCAGCCCTGGGCGTCCGTCCGCGCTCCACGAGGGCCAGGTCTCCCGGCAGGATACCCGCGTCGATCATGGAGTCGCCGCTTACCCTCAGTAAAAAAGTCGCCTCACGGTTTTCGATGAGATATTCATCCAGGCTCAAGGTGTCCGCGATCTCTTCTTCGGCGGGGGAGGGAAAGCCGGCCTCCACAGTTCCCAGCAGGGGCGCGGCGAGCAGGCGGCGGGCCGGAGAGAGCCTGCCCTTTGTGTCGCGGGCCACCAGCCCCAGAGTAATCATCTTGTTGATCAGATAGTACGCCGCGCTCTTGGATTTGAGGCCCATGACGGCGGCGGTCTCGCTGTAGCTGGGCATCCGCCGGTGCTTCTTGTAGAAGGCGGCGATTTTGTGATGAGAAGGATTTTTCATCGCACCGGCATGTTAGAACGATCGTTCTAATGTGTCAACAAAAAAAAGGGGACGGTTCTATTTTTGTAAGTGACGTACATGACGTTGCCCAATTTCTGGCAAAAAGGTGAATGGTTCTGTTTTTGTGGGGTGTCATCGCGAGTCCGCCGATGCTTTAGTGGCGGACGTGGCCCCCGCCGCTTTGCTTTGCCCGCCACTAATACGTCGGCGGGCTCGCATAAGCGAACCGCGGGGACAGGCGATCTCGTTATAACTTCGAGATTGCTTCACTCGACCGCCTCTGGCGGTCTTCGCTCGCAATGACGTTCGAATTTTACAGCGAGAATTCCACAGGCTGGGGCAGGTCAAGCCAGTCGTGCCCTTCATGGATAAAGACGCAGTTGTTTTTGGGGCCCAGCGCGCACCCCGGCTTTTCCGCAAAGGAGTAGGTGAATCTTGCCAGCGTGTTGTAGATGGCATCGTCGCTGACATATTCGGCCGGCAGTGTGGATTTCTTAAAGTGACGTATTTCAATGTAACGGCCTTTGTCGTCCACGACGGCCCATGTGCGCAGAATCGATCCGGTATGGCGTTGAATTTCCGATACGGCCAGGATGCTCAAATATTCGGGATGCAGAGGATCGGTTGGATCCACAACGTGGGCTGTGTTGTACGTCAAATCGGCAGTGTCGGGGTGAAGCCGCCCGAACGGCTGTTCAATTCTTGTACGCGGCTGGCACAGGCGCAGGTGCTGTTGAGGCCGGCTTAGCACCCAGTAATCGAGGCGTTTTTTATTGCTCAGGTTGATGCCGGCATTGTTGATGCTTCGCATGGCAATGACGCGGGGGAAATTTTCGTCCAACCACTCCAGGGATGTTTCTCCCATGGCAACACCGGCAAGTTTCGACGCATAGGAAGAGGACGAAGACGGATCGATTTCTATCCACACCGGTTCGCTGCTTTGCGGAGTGAAGATCCGCGCTTTGGGCTGGGCCTGCGACACCAGGTCAAGAATTTCCTCGATATCTTTACTCTGCAATTTCGCATTTTGAAGAAGGGCTCGGATGCAACGTACATCCTTGTCTTGGGGAGAGAAGAAATCCAAAAACAACAGTTCTACCGCGTCGCCGCTCGTGGTCTGTGCTTCGCGCAATATCTGAAGAATCTCCTCGGGCTTGTGGTTTTGGGCATTGAAGATTCCGGAAATTTTTTCGATGTCTTCCTCGGTCAAATGAATGTCCCGGCAGAGTACTGTCGTAATGATTGCGGCAATTTGATGTTTTAGCCGTGCGCTGGGGACACCGGGGTTGTCTTCTGGAGGAGAATCGGGGTTTTTGGCCAAGGTTGAATTGTCAGAGGTGCCATGGGTGCCCTCGAAGGCCGAGTGGGGCGCCAGATGCGAAGAGACGCGTTTGGCCTGGATTGCGGCCGGATGCGGCAGCGCTCCTAGATCGGCGCAGGGTTGAAAAACCAGCCCTGCGATGAGGACGATGCCTGCTGGTACGCGGTGGAGAAAGGCAGGATTGCGTGAATGGTTCACAAAGATTCTCCTCCTATAGCGCCATATCCACCGCGGCATCGGCGCCACTCATTGCAGCGACCGGTCTCGCGTACGGTCTCTTGGGCAGTTGTTCGGCCATGACATAGAATGAGTCGTGTTCCAGAGACTCCAGATAATACGGGCGGTATTCCTCCGCGTATCCGCCCAGTTTCTTCAACCGCATCGGAATTGGTTTCTTGCCCTTTTCGTGATGGCACGGGCCGTATGAAAAATGGCCGGCCAACAGCGATTTGGCCCCCAGCACGGATCCCAGACCGCGGCAATACGCAACCAGCTCTTTTTGGATTTTTTCTTTCAATGCATCAAACCGGTAATTGGGGGCGACCTCGATATTGTCTATGACCAGATGGGCATTGCCGGCATCGTCCACGGCAATAAACAGCCAGGCCAGCGCCATGGTTTCTCCCGTTTCTTCATCAATGACCTCCGCCACTTGGATACCCTGATCCAGGAGGTGATCCAGGATGGCATCGAACCGGTCGTTGTTGCTGGCCATGCAGCAGCCTGTGATATCGCCGAGGAACAGGTCGTGTGCCGGGTCGCGCTGCCACATACGAATCGAAAAATTCCTCTTTTTTGCCGCCATGGCCCGCGCGAAAGCCGGTTTCTTCATAAAGTCCACCCACCCGTCCAGGGACTGCTTGACATGGCCCAGAATTTCTTGCAGAAGAATATTTTCCTTTGTTTTTATTCGTATGTGCGTCAAGGCCTGGTTCAAGCGCTGTAAAAAATTGGCATCGGAAAACTGCCGTGCCACCTTTTGCTGGTCCTGTCTCAATTCCCCCTCGCTGGTGATGACGCGCGCCGGGTTGTCGTCCTCGTAGCCGTCCAGGATTCGAATGCCCTGTTTTGTGAATAGATTATCCAGGGTGGTCTTGTATTGCGGATGGCTGGCGGCCAATCTATTCTTTAATAACGCGAGAAACTGCGTCAACCCCGTCACGGCTGTCTCCGGTCTGAGCTCTGTCGGCTGTTCTGTTCCCGAGAAACCGAAGGACACCTCTTCGCGATATTGCAGCCAGGTTGCAAGGTCCGGGCCGGCTTGTTTTATCGCGTCGCGGACATTTGCATTGTGCGCCGCCCACCGCCTGCCCGTGGGTTCTGTCTGTGTCACGTCAGTCATGTAGTCTTGGAAACGCCCTTCGATGGCGGCCTCCAGGAAGGCGCGGTATTCCGCCGCGCGGCGGGGGTGCCGCGTTTGAATAAAATTCATGGAAACGAGCAGGCGCGGGAGATACTTTATCGGAAAGCGTTGCAATACGGAGACCGGCACACGCTCTATCGGGATGTTTAGCGTCTGAATAATGCCCTGCAGATAGGTCTCAGCCAGGTCGGTGTACAATCCTTTCCCGTCCCTGTCTTTTCCTTGCGCCAGCTTCTCCAAGAAGAGCGGCAGTTTGTCTTGTTCCATATAGGCGGGGAGTAGTTCCAAGGTCTTTTGAAACGAGGGCAAGTCTTTCTTCGGCGGGGCGGCATAAAATGCGCCCAAGGGCCCGGCGAGTTCCGGTGGAATATCCTTTATTTCCAGGGTCCGAAAAAATCGCCGCAGCGGAAAGGGATTGCTGCCGATCAAACCCTTGAGCATCGAAAAGGTGTCCTTGCCCATGATTTGGATGAGAAATACCAGGCAGGGAGTATGTTTCTGAAAAAAAGAGCGCTCCTCGATGCGCCGTTCCTCTGAAAGAGCGCTGTTCATCGCTCGGAATCGCCCCAAGAAGTTCTCGTAGGCTTCCGGCAGGCTGTCGGCCGGTACTCCGGTAGTCAGTGCCGTAACGGCCAGATACGCGGGAAACAGGTTGGCCGGATCGGTCCGATCCCATACGCTCCTGCTCGTTCGACAAATGGCAATTTTCTCAACGGCATAAAAAGATCCCAATATCTCGCCGGCGGATTGCCGCTCGTGCCAATTCTCGCTCTTTAACAGAGCGCGCAAGCGGTCCGCGGGAAAGGGAATCTGCCTGCCATCGTGCAAGAGCTCTATGGCAATGCGGCAATAGCCCGAGAGACGGGCGGTCGCCATTTCTTTATCATCCTCTTCTTCCAGCAGGGGTTGCAAGAGGGAGGCCGAAATTTCTCCGTCTCGTTTCGCAAGCGCCGAAAGGTTTTTTTCCAATGCATTCAATGCGCCGTTCCTAACGGACCAGTCTTCATCCTGCAGGAAGGGAGTA
>CAZGMX010000008.1:6835-26047 GCA_964526865.1 uncultured Actinomycetota bacterium
GAAACGGGTCTATGTCGAGATGCGGTACGCCCGCGAGGATCTGTTCTGGGATTATGCGCCCCAAGGCATCCATCAGCGTCCGCTTCATCTCGGTGTCCGCGTCTTCCAGCAGATTTAACAGCAGAGTGATGTCCACGGTCTTCTTCTGTTTGATTCTTTCGATATACACGGGCGTCATGGCCTTGATTGCGGCGATGCGGACGGGTGGGAGGGGATAGCGCAGGAGGGCCTCCACGGATGCGACATCCTGCGGCCGGCCGGTGGAAGCAACTGCCTGGCAGACAGATTCAATGACGATGAGGGCAGAATAATAGTGAGAAGCTGTCCTGTCCTCCCGCAGCAGCTGCAGCGGCATGGCAACGCTTACCCGCCATCCTTGTTCGGTGCGTTTCTTCTGAACAGTGCCCCAACCGGAAACGGCCGCATCGCGCACGCGGGATTCCTCGTCGCTCGCAAGGGCTGCAGCCTCGAAGAGTCCTGTGTCCACGGATTGCTCTTCCCCCAGTCCAATTTTTTCCACGCAGATATCTGCATAGGCTGTCCATGCCGCTGCGCGAACTTCCAAATCGGCATCTTTCAGGAGATTCTGCAATATCGCTTCTGCAGAGTGCCATTCGGAATGGTGCAAACCGGCACGGCGCACAAGACGGATCATCATCGGTTTGACGATTGTCAGCCCCATGAGGCGTACCCGCGGATCCGCGTTTTCCAAAAATCCAGTACGGTATTCTTCCAGCGAACCCGTGTCCATTTGTGTGTCCGATGCATAAAATGCTGCCAAGGCCGTGGCGGCGGCCTCGCGGCGATCCAGACTGTTTTTCTCCAGCGCCGCGAGAGCACGCTGTCCCAAGCCGGTGTACCGATAGGAGGGTCCCCATCTTTCCGGCCGTTCCAAGGCTTTTGCAGCCATGGCTTTCAATGCCTTTACGCCCCGAGTGCTGTCCTGTGCTTTGTGTGCGGCATTCATGTGGGCCAATGCCATGGCCGCCGCCTGATATACATCCCGGTGATAATCCTTCAGTCTCCCGATCAGCAGGGGTTCTAGATTGGGATTCGGCGGCTTCTGCCAGTCCCTCAATAAAAGAGTGATTTCATCTATTTTACAAATGGCAATGCGGCGCACGATCTCATCGGCATCTTCTATTTTTTCTGCCAGTTTGAGAGTGCCGACGTCATCTCCCCGCTCGATCAGCGCCTTGATCAGAGCGGATACCGCCACCGTTGCGCCGGCGCGCACGTGCTTGTCATTGTCGTCGAGCCGCTGTTCCAAGAGATCCAGATTTACGGCGCGATCATGGCGAGATAAACAGGGCCAAACAGGGATTCAACAGCTTGATTCCGTCTGGTCACGGTGTTGTCTTGCAGTGCTTTTTCCAGATGGATCAGGCTTATTTCCTTGCCCTGATTCACCATTTCCGTGTAGGCGGCACATAGGGCCTTGGCTGCCGCAAAGGTGACGGTTTGATCGTAATCCGATAGAAAAATTTTTTCCAGCGGCGAGAGATCTACGTCCATGCCCGCGCGTATTTCCTCGACCAAGGTTTGACCGAGGGCTGTTGCGATGGCATCCCGTTCGTGATGATCCTTTTCGTCCCATTGCCTGAGCAAGGGGTATTCGAGCAGATTGTGGATGCGCGTCTTGAGTGCCGGCAGATTTTCGATCGTTTGAAGTTGTGTCATCCCATCCCGGACGATCAAGACGAATGCCGTCTCATTGCCGGGAGGCATCGCCAAGATGGATTGATCGCGGCATTCAAAACGGAAGCCAGTTTTCTTGAAGCAGCCCTCCGCGATGGCGCGCTTGAGCTCAGGGATTTGCGTGTGTTCCAGGTCCGTGCCAAAATGACTTTGGATGGCCCGGCGCAAGGCATCCCGGTACAAGGCAATTTGACCTGAGCCGTTGGCATGGGAGGGAGGGGCCAGGGCCAGCCCGTCCGGATGTAAAACCAGACCCGCGGCGAGGGTGAGGCAAATAAATACAAAGATGTAAATTAAGCTAGATGCTTTCATCGAATCGAACTTCCTCCAACGGACCGTCATTTGCGCACGCAAACACACACAGACAGCCCATGCACTCCATGGCAAGCCCTCACATCGGCCTTAATATACACCATAAAAATGCTTTTGTCAAGGCGTTAAGAAAAATAAAAAAAATGGCACAGCATTCCATTCCTGGTACAATAAAACCATGTGCGGACGGTTCACAATCACAGCCCATCAGGACCTGATCCAGGGGCGGTTTCGCGCGCGCTTCGACGCGCCGATGAAGCCCCGCTATAACGCCGCACCATCTCAGGAAACGCCGGTGGTGTTGAACAGCGATCCGGAAAAGATTCAGTTCGTCCGCTGGGGGCTTCTGCCGGAGTGGGCAAAAAAATTTGACAAGAAGGATGAGGGGCTGTTGGGCTCCGGCATAAAAAACATTGGGCCCAAATCAGGCGGGGGGATTATCAACGTCCGGCTGGAGACGCTGAGCCAGAAGCGGACATTTCAGGAAGATTTGAAAAAGCGGCGGTGTTTGGTGATCGCGGACGGGTTTTATGAATGGAAGCAGGAGGGAAGAGGAAAGGTGCCCTACCGGATCACGCTTAAAAACGGCGGCCTCTTTGCCTTTGCGGGGCTGTGGGAGGAGAATGTGATTGGGGACGGGCCGCTGTGCAAGACGAAGACGTTTGCCATCGTGACGGCCCCGGCGAACCATTGGATGGCCCCCATTCACGGACGGATGCCCGTTGTTTTGGCGCAGGCGAGAGAAGCGGCGTGGCTGGAGCCGTCCTTGGATCCGTCGGCGGCTCTGAGGCTGCTGCAGACAAACCTTACCGCGGCATTGGCGGCCGCGCGCGTCAGCACGCGCGTCAACGATCCCGCGCACGACGAGGAGTCTGTGATTCGGCCTGTGGAAGGGATCTCTTAATAACATCGAGATCACTTCGTTGCCCCGGCGTGAAGCACGCCGGGACTCCTCGTGATGACGTGAACACCTGCGAGATTGCTTCGTCGCCGCCTTCGGCGACTCCTCGCAACGGTTTTTCCGTCATGATTGTTCGGGAGTTGGCTTGATGCTGCCGGGCCGGTGCGCTGTTGCCGGGGTTCGCAGCGGTTCTTACTTCGAGATTGCTTTTTGAATCGATTCTAGGGCCCGTTCCAAATCGGACTGCGTGTGGGCGGAAGAGATGAAATTTGCCTCAAAGGGTGAAGGGGCCAGATAGATTCCCTCTTGGAGAAGGCTCCGGTGAAAGGCCGCGAATTTTTTCGAGTCGCATTTTTTTGCGTCCTCATAATTTTCAACGGGTTTGTCCGAAAAGAAAACCGTGAACATGGATCCCAGGGCATTCACCCGCAGTCCTGCGGCGCGGGCAATTTTGCTTAACCCTTCCAAAAATGCGGCCGATTTGACGTTCAGATCTTCATAAAAATTCTTATGGCGAAGCGTTTCCAGCGTGGTCAGCCCCGCCGCCATGGCCACGGGATTGCCGGAAAGGGTGCCTGCCTGATACACAGGGCCCTCGGGTGCCAGCAAGGCCATGATGTTTTTCCTGCCGCCGTAAGCGCCGACGGGGAATCCGCCGCCGATGATTTTTCCAAGGCACGTCAGGTCCGGCCGGACGTGAAAAAGGCCCTGCGCCCCGCCCCGCCCCAGTCTAAAGCCGCTGATCACTTCGTCAAAAATCAGCAGGGCGTGATATTTCTGCGTCAATTCCCGCAGGGCCCGGAGAAATCCGTTCTGAGGCGGGACGACACCCATGTTTGCGGGGACGGGCTCCACGAGGACGGCGGCAATCCCGCGGCCGTGGCGGGCAAACACTTTCCGGACGGCGGCAAGATCGTTGAATGGAATGCTGATGGTTTTCCGGACGAACGCGCGCGGCACACCCGAAGAGGAGGAATCTTTAACCGCGGCCAGGCCGGATCCCGCCGCCGTGAGCAAATGGTCGGCGTGGCCGTGGTAACAGCCGTCGAACTTGATGATCGTGTCCTTTCTTGTGAAGGCCCGCGCTAGCCGGACGGCGCTCATCACGGCTTCCGTGCCGGAATTGACGAAGCGGATTTGATCCATGGAAGGAAAAGACTCCAGAATAATTTTGGCCAGCCGTGTCTCCAGGAGAGTCGGCGCGCCAAAACTGGTGCCATGGGCAAGAATGTTTCGTGCGCGCCGGACAACACGCGGGTGCGCGTGGCCAAGGATGAGCGCGCCCCAGGACATGCAGAAGTCGAGATACCTGTTGCCGTCCAGGTCGTATAAAAAGGCCTTCCTGCCGCGGCGAATGAACGGAGGATTTCCTCCCACAGCCAGGAAGGATCGAACGGGGCTGTTCACCCCGCCGGGGATCACCCTCTTGGCCCGCTCAAACGCCTGCCGAGATTTTTGATTTGTTCTCATTTTCTTGCCCTCTGCGCCGATTGGACCGCGACACGTCCCGCGCAGGGGCGGCATTCAGCTCCGCCGCGATGGTCTTTGCCCCGTACGTGATGACATAGTCCGCGCCCGCGCGTTTGATTGCCGTCAGGATCTCCCTCAATGCCTGCGTCTCGTCCAAGAGTCCTGCGCGGGCGGCGGCCTTGAGCATGGCGTGTTCTCCGGAGACGTGAAAGGCGGCCAGCGGAACCGGCCCGCACTGTTCCTTGATCCGGTGGATGATGTCCAGATAGGTGTGCGCCGGCTTCACCATGACCCAGTCGGCCCCTTCTTCGATGTCGGCTTTCACTTCGTCCACGGCCTGTTGGGCGGTTCGATAATCCATCTGATAAGTTTTGCGATCGCCGAACGCGGGAGAAGATCCGGCGGCATCGCGAAACGGCCCATAAAAAGAGGACGCATATTTGGCGGAATAGGAAAGGATTTTTGTTTTGTGCAAACCGTGCTGGTCCAGCGCGCGGCGGATGGCGCCGACCTGGCCGTCCATCATGGCGGACGGCGCGACGAAATCCGCCCCGGCCATGGCATGGGTGAGGGCCATCCGGGCCAGCAGGGGAAGAGTCTCGTCGTTGAGTACCCGGCGGTTTTTTGCCCCGGCACAACGCCGCGGCCCTTGCCCTTGGGGATCTACGACGCCGCAGTGGCCGTGGGTCGTGTAGGCGCACAGACAGACGTCCGTGATCACTGTCAGGAAGGGGAATGCCCTTTTGACAGCCGCCACGGCTCGCGCCACGAGATTGTCTTTTTGCCCGGCGGCTGTTCCCATTGCGTCCTTGCGGGCGGGATCCACCACGCCAAAGATCAAGATTTTGTCGATGCCGGCGGCCGCGGCAGTCCCAAGGTCCTCCAGCAGGGTGTCGATGGAAAAATGATAATGGCCGGGCAGGGACGGAATCTCTTTTTTTATCGCGTTTCCTTCCACCACAAAATAGGGGAGAATGAAATCCCGGGTGCGCAGGCTCACTTCGGCGTGCCGCCGGCGTGTCTCATCGTCCGTGCGAAAATGTCTAAACCGTTTCATTGCGGCACCCCCGCCAAAACCCTTCGCCTGATCCCGCCTTTCCGCCTGTGGTGGGATTGGGGAGACACGACACGGGGGAGGGCAGCCTGATACGGGTGTTGTTCTGTTTTCTGCGCATTTCGCGCCACGGCGCCGATAATGACGATCGACGGGGCGCCCGGCGCAGTCTTGCGTTTTGCCAATTCCTCCAGTGTGCCGCGAATGATTTGCCGGTCCGGCAGGGAGGCGTTGCGGATGATTGCGGCCGGCGTTTGGGCGGGCCATCCATTGGCCAAAACTTTTTGAATGATCGGGCCGAGCGTCGAGGCCCCCATGTAATAGACCAGCGTGTCTGCGCGCGGGACCGCAATCTTGTCGATGGGGTGGCCTGCGCAAAAGGCGGCGCAGTTGGCTGTTCCCCGCTCTGTCAGCGGGATACCGGCATCGGCGGCGGCGGCGCAGACCGCCGTAACGCCCGGGACAATGGTGACGGACACGAGGCGCTCTTTTAAATAGCGCAGTTCTTCGCCTCCCCGGCCGAAGAGGAGGGGATCCCCGCCCTTCATCCGGACGACGGTTTTTCCCGCAACAGCATCATGATACAAACGGCGGTTTATTTCTTCCTGCCTGACCGGCGCGTGATTCTTGCGTTTTCCCACGCAGACCTTGACCACGTGGTAGCGGTCAAGGCCGGCGCGAGGCACGAGGCAATCGTAGTAGATCACGTCCGCCGAGTGCAGGATTTTATCCGCTTTGAGCGTCAACAGCTCTGGATCGCCCGGCCCGGCGCCCAACAGATACACTGTGCCCCATTGCCGGCGGATGTCCAGCGGCGCAAACAGCCGGACCAGGTCTTTTCGTCCGAGGCGGGCGACGATGGCCAGATGGCCCTGCAGGGGGTGCGTTTCAAAGGGAAGGATCTGTGCGATCCGGCGGCGCAGGCCCAGCCGCTCGAGCGCGCAGGAGGCAACGACCACGGCGTCCAGTTTGCCGGAGTCCACCAGCGCCAGCCGCTCGTGGATCAGTCCGCGGATGCCGGCGATTTTCGCGTCCGGCCTTTTTTTTAGAATTTGTTTTCTTCGCATCAACGAACTGGTTCCAACGACGGCCCGCGGCGGCAGTTTGGACAGGGCGAGATTGCCCCGGCTCACTAGCGCGTCGGTTTTGTCCGTGGCTTTGGTCAGGGCGATGACCTCCAGGCCTTCGGGTAGAGGAAAGGGAAGGTCTTTGGCGGAGTGAATCGCGACATCCCCCTTGTTTGCCAGAAGTGCACGATCCAGTTCTCGGGTGAACAGGTCTGTGGGCGAACCGTCAAGGAGGGAGACTTCCCTGTGTTTGTCTCCATAGGTTTGGACGGTGATCGAGTCGTGAGCCAATCCTGGAAGCGCGGACAACACCTCTTGCACTTGCCGCAGGGCCAGCGGACTTTTTCTGCTGAGGATTCGAAGGCCTGTTTTTTTCACCGCATTCATCACAACACGCTCCCGGCGGTCTGCGGCCAAAAAAGATCAACGGATGTGGCGGCGGCATCCGTTTCGTGTTTCCTCCCGTGTTTCGCCAAAACAAAATGCCTGGAAATAAACCGGTCCGCTTCTTCCTCGATGATCCGGCGGGCCGCGGCGGCTTCCGTCCGGCGCTGCCGCCGGTTTTCAAGCAGAGTGTTTTCCACGTCGGTCAGATTGAACAGGTGCACCCCGGCCAGTGTTCCGATCTGTTCTTCCACGTCGCGCGGCATCGCCAGGTCGATGACAATCATTTCTCTGTCCCGGGGAAATTGGGGCAGACGGACGATGGCATGCGGCGCGGATGTGGCGCATATCAAGATGTCCGTGTGTTTCAACTGCTCCGCCAGCTGGTCCAGCCGGAATGCCCGGCATTGCAGACGGCCCGCGAGACGGGCCGCCTGCGTGTAGGACCGGTTGGCCAAAAAGACGGTGCCGGCCCCGTTTTTGACCAGATACCGCACGACGTTTTGGTTGAGACGGCCCGCCCCCAGCAGGGTGACTCGGGCGCGGGAGATATTCACACCCAGCTTTTTTAAAATTTCCCAGGCCCCGTGACTGTGCGACATGGCCCCGCGGCTGATGCCGGTTTCTGTCCGGACCTTCTTGCCGACGCGCAGGGCGCTCTGAAACAGGCGGTGCAGAAGGGGAGACACGGTTTGACGGCGCGAAGCCTCGCGGTATGCTTCTTTGACCTGGTTCTGAATCTGGGTTTCGCCCACCAGCGGCGATTCCAGGCCGCAGACCAGCCGGAATAAATGGAGAACGGCGGCTGGGCCGCTCAGGGTCTCAGCGCCGGCGGCGATGGCATCCGGTCCGCCCGGCGTGCCAATGCTGGCATGGATTGCGTGGGGGATCTCCTCGGCGTCCAAAAAGACCGCGACCCGGTCGCAGGTCGTCACGAGGACGTAAAAAGGGAGGCGGGGGATCGCGTTCCGCCGGACAAACGCCAAGAATTGTTCGCGCTGGGACAGGGGAAAACGGTGGTCTTTAGCAATGACGTAGAGCATGGGTGAGAAACTCCTTGATCGCGTCTCTCCACCGCGCGGATTTTGCCGGATTGGTGCCCCCGGAGCAGACGGCGACGGTCATGGTTTTATGCTTAAAAACAGCGGGAGAGATAAAGTTGCACAATTTCTTGTCGTCCGCCACGTTCACCAAGATGTGCAGCCGTGCGGCGTCCCGCTTGATTTGGCGGTTGAGTTCGCAGTCGTTGGTGCAGGCATAGACCAGGTGAAAGCCCTGGAGAAGGTCCCGGCCGTATTTCCTCGACAGGCAGGTCACGCGGGAATTCCGGATGGCGCGGAGGATTTGGGGTGCGGCAACGGTGACGTTTTTGCTGAACAACAGGATCGTTTTTAATTTCTGCCGCGCGACGCGGCCTCCGCCGACCACCAGGATGCGCTTCTTTTTCAGGTTAAAAAAAACGGGAAGGTACATGTTTGTGCCGGTCCTCAAATGCAATAGTCCGGGAGAATTTCCCGGTCCTTCAACAACTGGCAGATGCGCGGGAGAGCGGTTTTGGGCGGCTCCCCGGACGGCAATTCCAGGTCGACCTTGTAGCGCGTGAAATTATTTTCCCCCACGTTGATGACCAGCAGTTCGTGCGGCGCGTTGAGGAGTTTGATCTTTTCCAGATCGTAGTCGTCGATGTCCGAGATCGTGGTGATGAAAATCTGTCCCGAATCCGTCATGATCCGGGCCAGCTCGCCCAGCCGGCGGATGTGTTCTTCCGTTTCATCGCCAAATCGGATGTCCGAGTCCAGCCCCTTTTGGATATTGCCGATGCCCAGATAATAGGCCTTGTGCTTTTGCTCGAAAAGATGTTTTTCCAGCGCCATGGCGATGGCGCGTTTTCCGGTGCCGCGGTTTCCGGCAAAGACGATGAATTTCCCCTTGTGGCCGTACACGGCCTCCCGTTGGAGAGAGGTGATCTCGCTTTTCTGCCAGTGGACTTCGCGGTCGCGGATGTGCTGGTGCAGAATCGAGGAGGTGTCCTGCGCCTTTTCAAGGATGATGCCGCCGCCGGCGATCTCGTAGTTGTCCACGAGGACAAAACGGGACGTGGTCTCGATTTCGGAAATCAAGTCGAAGACGACGGGTTTGTTGGTTTCAAACACGCACTGGGCGATCTCGTGGCGGTCCACCTGGTCTTTTCCCCCGGCCGCGTCCAGATCCAGGACGTCCAGGGCCTTCACGATTTCCACCAGACGCGCCATGGCGCGGCTCGTGGTCAGCTTGAGTTTGTAGGTCTTGTTCTTGATCAGCGGGGCTTTTCCGATCCAAAAGACGTTCGCCAGAAACCGGGTGCTTACCGGGGGCAGGGGATCGGCCGCCTTGACCATCCATTCTCCCGGCTTGACATAGACTTGGGTCTGCAGGGTGAAGCCCGCCGCCTCGCCCACCGCCGCCGTTGTTTTGACCGGCGTGTTGAACGCCTCGATGGATTTGACAACGGAACGTTTCAGAGAGGGGAGAAACAGGACCTCGTCTCCGACCTGGATGGATCCCGTCTCGACCGTGCCCGCGACGATTCTGCGGTCGTCGTTTTCCTGGGTGAATTTGTAGATGTCCTGGACCGGCAGGCGAAACGGCCACTGGAGTTTTTCTTTTTGTTTCACAAAATCGTCCAATTGCTGAAGGACCGCGGGGCCTTGATACCACGGCATGCGAGCGGAGGAGGCCGTCAGATTTTCCCCAAACCGGGCGCTGATAGGGATGAACGAATTGGGCTGGACGCCGATCTGTTGCAGGAACGCGCCGTATTCTTGCTGGATATTTTGGAATGCCTCGCGGCTGTATTCGACCAGGTCCATCTTGTTCACCAAAACGGAAATCTGCCGGATGCCCAGCATGGACATGAGATATCCGTGCCGCTTGGAGTTTTCCTGGATGCCTTCCTTGGCGTCGATGACCAAAAGGGCCGCCTCGGCGCGGGCGGCGCCCGTCACCATGTTCTTCAAAAATTCGATGTGGCCGGGCGCGTCCAAGACGATGTAGTTGCGCCTGGCGGTCTTGAAAAAGCACCGCGCCGTGTCGATGGTGATGCCCTGGGCCTGTTCGTCCTTGAGCGCGTCCAGGAGGAAGGCGTATTCAAACGGCTTGGCATTTTTGGCGCACATCGCCTGGACGTGCTGGAGCTTCCCCTCGGGGAGCGAACCGGTGTCGGCCAGCAATCTGCCGATGACCGTGCTCTTGCCGTGGTCCACATGGCCGACGATGACGATGTTCATTTGTTCGCGTTGCATGGATTTCCGTGTCCTCTACATGTAGCCGTCGCGGCGGAGTGTCTCCAGCCCGCCGGCGTCGTCTTTGTCCTGCGCCCGCCCCGCCCGTTCGGCGATGTTGGCAAATTTTCCGCTCTTCAGTTCGTCGATGATTTCTTTGACGGTTCGTGCCTCCGACTCCACGGGGTGCGTGCAGGGCCAGCATCCCAGCGAACGGTAGCGCTTGCCGCCGCCCTGATTGAAGTACAGGGGAACCACGGGGATGTTTTCCCGTTCGATGTACTCCCAAATGTTTAGTTCCGTCCAATCCAGCAGGGGATGGACGCGGACGTGGGTGCCGGGGGCAAAATCCGTCTTGAACTGATTCCACAGTTCCGGGGGCTGGTCCCCGACGTTCCATTCATTCTCCTTGTCCCGCGGCGAAAAATAGCGCTCCTTGGAGCGGCTGCCCTCCTCGTCCGCGCGGACCCCCACGATCACGCCCGTGAAGGGTTCCCGGTTGGCGTCCGGAACATATTTTTTTAACGCGTGGTCCATCCGCCAGCGGGTCCATTCGCCCGAGAGGGTGCGCTTGAGCGCCTCTGATTTCAGGTTTTTGCAGCACGTCAGGCGGTCCACGGCGCCGTCGGGAAACGTCTTTTTCTCCCGCAGGGCGGCGGTGTTTTCGCCGTAGATCATGGTCAGGTGCCACCGCAGGGCCAGCTGATCCCGGTACTCGATCATCTCGGGGATCTTGAAGTGCGTGTCGATGTGGACCAGCGGGATGGGGACGTGGCCGAAGAATGCTTTGCGGGCCAGCCACAACAGCACCGTGCTGTCTTTCCCGATGGACCAGAGCATGCAAAGATTCTTGAACTCTTTGTATGCCTCTCTCAAGATATAGACGCTGTGCGCTTCCAGCTTGTCCAGATAGTTCATTGAAATTTTATCCTTTCACGCAAAGTGATATCTATTTTTAACTCTTCCGTTACGGGTCATGCCCGATAATCCCTCCCCCCTCTTTCCCCCCTCCCTGGCAGGGGAGGGGGGATGAAAAGGGGGAGGGTGTGCGTCACACCGGCTTCTTGTGCAGGCCGCATTCCTTGTGCTGGGAATCTTCCCACCACCATCGTCCCGCGCGGATGTCTTCGCCGGGACGAACGGCCCGGGTGCAGGGAGCGCATCCGATGCTGGGATAGCCCTGGTCGTGCAATTTGTTGTAGGGGACCCGGTGTTCCCGGATGTAATCCCACACCTGTTTTTCCGTCCAGTCCGCCAGCGGGTTGACCTTGTAAAGTCCGTGCGCCTCATCCCGCTCAATCTTCTCGACGGCCGCGCGTGTCACCGATTGTTCTTTGCGCAGGCCGCAAATCCAGGCCTTGAGCTGGGACAGGATGCGGTTCAAGGGTTCCACCTTGCGGGTGTGACAGCAGAGCCGGCGGTTTTCCACGCTCTCATAAAAAAGATTGGGTCCGTACTGCTGTTCCATCTGTTCCAAGGCCCCGGTTTGAGGGCAGAGGATTTCAATGTGGATGTGATAGCGGTTCATGGTCTCGGCGATGACGTCGTATGTTTCCTGGGGGAGGCGGCCCGTGTCGATGGTAAAAATGCGCGCGTGGGGGGCGATTTTCACCAGCATGTCCGTCAGCACCTGATCCTCCGCGCTCAGGCTGGATGCCAGCGCGATATCCTTTTCGCCGAAGTGGTCCACGGCCCACAATAAAATCTGCCACGCGGTCTTGCCGCCCGTCTCCTGAAGATAGCGTTCGATTTCTTTCATGAACATGTGCGGTCTCCTCCCTGCCCCTAAATATTATATTCCGGCGTCTTGACGACGGCCCTTCCAAACTTGATTTTGTCCCACATCCGCTCGTGCAGGTAATACAGAAAGATCTTGGTGAATAATTCCACAAAGCCGATCGACAGGGCGATGGTCAGCCGCCGGCTGATGATCCATGAGACAAGGATGGTGTCCAGCGTTCCTGTTGCCCTCCACGAAAAGGCCTTGACGATACTGCGGTAGTGTTTTTCGTGTGTCACGTTATTCCTCGATGATTTCTTTTTTGACGTTTTCCAATCCGATGCGGTCTATTACGCGCCCGAACCGTTCCTTTTGTTTGGCGTTTTTTGTGAAGCAATGGACCGCCCTCTCAATCCATTTGGCCAGCTGATCCTTGTCGGTGATCAACCCCTCCAGCCGGTTCCCCAGCCGGGGAAACTTGCCCAGGGTTCCGCCGATGGACAACCGATATCCCTGTTTGTCCGCGGTCCAGCTGGCTGTGGGGCATAGTTTCGTGCACACCCCGCAGAGGATGCATGTGTTTTCGTTCCGGACGTAACGCGCGTCTTTCTTGGAAATGGCCTGCGCCGGGCACTTCAGGACGCACAGCCCGCAGTCGGTGCATTTGTCCCCGGACCACCGGGGAATGATTCCCCCCATCACCCCCAGGTCGTTGGCGGTTGCCTTGGCGCAGTTGTTGGGGCAGCCGGTAACTGCCATCTTGAATTTATGCGGGACCGGGCGGCAAAAATATTTGGCGTCCAGGTCCGCGGCGATTTCCTTTGTGTCGATGATGCCCCAGCGGCATGTTGCGGCGCCGGGGCAGGCCGTGATGACGCGGATGTGCGGGCCGTTTGCCCCCAGGCGGATGCCCGCGGCGGCCAGTTCCTCGACGGCCTTTTCCACGTCGCGTCCGTGGACGTTGTGGATTTCCACTCCCTGCCGGGTGGAGAGATGGACCTGGGCCCTGCCGTATTTTTCCGCGGCGTCCGCGATGATTTTTAATTGAGACGCGCTCAGATCTCCGGCCAGCGCGCGGAGCCGCAGAACAAAAAGGTCCTTTTGTTTTTGGTTGAGGACACCGATCCTTTTGGGTCTGGCAGAATCGGAAGCGGGTGTGTTCATGAGCATTCTCTCCTTTACGGTGAAAAGGGTTCCTATATGTAAAACATGGGAACCGACGCGGTCTTGTTATGTGATTCTACTAAATCCTTGAGTGAGGTGCGGCCGAGAAAATCGGCAACGTGATCATTGAACTTGTTCCACAGATTTGCAATCACCCATGTCCCGGCGTCCTCCAGAGCGGCGCGATTAGGCGCGGCAGGAAGCCGGGAGGAGCCCTCCAGGGACTCTACGATTTCTTTTACACTGATCGATGCCGGTTCTCGCGTCAGGGAGTATCCGCCTTGCGCGCCCCGTGTTGAGCGGATGAGTCCCGCGGACTTGAGGAGGGTCGCAATCTGTTCGAGATATTTTTCCGACAAATTTTCCTTTCTGGCAACCTCTTTGACGCGAACGACGGCGGACGCGTTGTTGTACTGTACTCCCAACGAGAGCATGAATTGCAGGCCGTAATGAATTCGACTGGATATCCTCATACTAAACTATTCCTATATAATTACTATGAATTATATTCCATGGAATCAAATACGTCAATGGTATTTTTTACTTTTCGGGCGTTTGTTCGACAACACGTTACAGCGCAATCGGATACGCGCAATATATTTTGGCCGTCTAGAGTTTCCTTTATAATTCGCAAGGGGCGGTTTATACTCGTAAAATCTGCGTTCGTGAAAAGCGGTTAAAAAAACAAGGAGAATATCCACCCATGAAAATCCACGATGAATGCGGGACAAAATCCATCTCTCTATTGTTCTTAGGAATCGTTATGCTTGCGGGGTGCGCGACGGCGACAACGGGCCTGCCCACAGGATTTCTGCCGGATTATTCCCGGCTGGAAACGGGAAAATATTTCCTGCAGGAGTATGCCGTGGAGGGCGCGGATTTCACCCGGTATGATTCCGTCAAAGTTGCCCCGGTCAATTTTGGTTATTTGATCAACAAGACTTCGTGCAAGGCAGGGGATTTGGAAGATTTGGGCAGGGCCTTCCGGGAGGACATGGAAAAAGAGTTCACCGCCAAGGGATATCGGATCGCGTCCGTCCCCACAGAAAAAACGCTCATCGTGGAGGCCGCGGTGACCGACATCGAACTGCCCGAGGTGCTGGTCAATGCCGCCATGAATCTCTCGCCGGTGCCGGTGGGGATGCTTCTGGACACCAACGGCGCCACCGCCTTCGAAGCCAAGATTCTCGACGGCGCAACGGGGCGGGTTCTAATGGAAATAGCGGAAAAACAAAAAGGGTCGGGCAGTAACCTGGATGTCGGTGCGCTGGCCGTGGGCGGGTACATCAATTTTGTCAATGCCAAGGCGGTGTTCCGCGGGTGGGCAAAGAACATGGCCCTGATGCTGACGCAGGGGAAGGCCGTCAAGTGACGGCGGAAAAATAACAGCGGCCGGCGATGGCAATGAACCCCTATCCAAAATTATTCAGCCCGGTCCGCATCGGCACGCTGGAACTTCCAAACCGCCTGGTGATGCCCGCGATGGAGACGCACCTGGGCAATGCCGAGGGATTCGTGACCGATGAATTGATCGATTATTACCGCTGGCGCGCGCGCGGCGGAGTGGGGCTCATTATTTTTGAAAACACCTGTGCGCATCCCTCGGGGAGGGTCAACAAGGGCATGGTGCGCATCGACGACGATAAATACGTCGATGGTTTTTCCCGGCTCTGCCGCGCCGTGCACGAGGAAAAAGGCAGGATCGCCATCCAGTTGTCGCATGCGGGGCGCCAGACCTTGTCGGATTTCATTGGTCAGCAGCCGGTGGCGCCTTCACCGATTGCCTGCCCTGTCTTGCACGAAGAGCCCCGGGAGCTGAGCGTGCCCGAAATCAAGGACCTCGTGGAGGCGTTTGCCCAGGGTGCCCTGCGCGCCAAGCGTGCCGGCGCCGACGCGGTGGAGTTTCACATGGCGCATGGATATCTGATCTGCCAGTTTCTCTCTCCGTATTCCAACCAGCGCACGGATGCCTACGGCGGCAGTGTCGAAAACCGCGCGCGGTTTTCCCGCGAAATCCTGGCACGGGCCAGGGAACTCCTCGGAAAAGATTTTCCGCTGATCTGCCGGATCAGCGCGGACGAATGCGTCGAAGGCGGTCTCGAAATTGAGCAGGCCAAGGCCATCGCGGTTGTGCTGGAAAAGGCAGGGGCCGACGCCATCCACGTCTCCGCGTGCAACTATGAATCGGCCCATTTGAACATGCCGGCGTATTACCGGCCGGAAGGGTGTTTTGTTCCCCTGGCGCGCGCCGTGAAGGCCGTGGTCCGCGTGCCTGTCTTGACGGTCGGAAGGATCCGCCGTCCCCAGATGATGGAAGACATCCTCGTCCGGGGCGACGCGGATTTGATCTGTGTCGGCAGGCCCTTGATCGCCGATCCCTTTCTTCCCAAAAAAATCCAAAGCGGCAGGGAAGACGAAATCCGCAGTTGTCTTTCCTGCAACCGGTGCATCGAGAGCGTGGCCTCGGGAAAAATGGTGTGTGGCGTCAATCCGGACATCGGAAAAGAACGGCAGTCCGAAGGCCCTCCGGCCGCGGTGAAAAAGAAGGTCCTCATCGCCGGCGGCGGCCCGGCGGGAATGCAGGCCGCGATCGTCGCGGCTCAGAGGGGACACGCGGTGACGCTGGTGGAAAAAGGGGGCCGGCTGGGAGGACAGATGTCCATTGCGGGGTGTCCCCCGTGCAAGGAGCAGATCGCAGATTTTAAGCAATATTTGGTGCGGCGTGTGGCCCAGCTTCCCATCGCGGTGGAATTGAACAAGGAAATTACCGCCGAAGAAATTGCGGCCAGGGGCCCGGACGCGGTGGTGGTGGCCACGGGGTCTGTGCATGCCTTTCCCGGCATTCAGGGGATTGACGCCGTCAAGCCCGTCACGGTGGCCGAGGCCTTTTTGCATCCGGAAAAATTGGGCCAAAGCGTTGTTGTGGTGGGGGGCGGCCCCGAGGGAATGGAATTGGCCGACTTTTTGACGGAGCAGAGAAAGAAGGTCGTCGTGTTGGAGATGAAGCGTCTCATCGGCCTGGGACTTCCTCCCGCGGTGAGGATTCTTTTGGAGCGCAGGATTGAAGAGCGGGGCATCGAGGTGCACGTAAAGACCAAGGTGGTGGAATTCACCGCCGACTCCATCGTGGTGGAGGACAAGAAGATGGGCCGGCGGACCATCCGGGGATTTGATTCGGTGGTCGTGGCCATCCTCCACAAGAGCAGCAATGCCCTCTTTGCGCAGTTGGAGGGGAAGGTCAAGGAATTGTATCTGGTCGGCGACGCCAAGGAACCGCGCCTGATCCGGGAAGCCATTGGGGAAGGGGACTGCGCCGCGCGCAGTCTTTAGAAAAAAAGGGCTCATGGATAGGAAACAAAAAAAACGGCTGATCAAAACCGTGCTTCTTGCCGTCTGTGCGGCGAGCTTTATCCTGGGCGCTATCCAGATCCGGCACCATGTCTATAGCAAAAAAGCCCTTGTCCGGTGTGCCATCTCGCGGGCCCAAAGTGAGGCTGTCCGCGCGGCGCAAAATATCGAAGGAAGACTGAAAGAAATTCAGAGTTCGGCGGGATCGATCGCAGACGATTTGAGCCGCGGTGCGCTGGACGAAACGGCGCTCAAAGAACGGCTGAAGGACGCCGTGACATCCCATCCGGACCTGCTGGAGATGGGCGTGGCGTACATCCCTTTTGGACATTCCGCGAAACAAAAGTTGTGTGCCCCCCATTTCGGCAGGATGGACGGCAAGCTGGAATTCTTTCAGGTGGAAAATTTTTATGATTACACGCAGGCCGACTGGTATGGCCATGCTGTGTCCAAGGGGGGCGGATGGGTTGAACCGGATTTTGGAAAGGCGACCAAGAAATTGATGGCGGCCTATGCCGTGCCGTTCTATCGCGAAGAGGGTCCCGCGCGCAGGAAGGTTGTGGCGGGCGTGGTCCGTGCCGCGGTCTCTCTGGATACGCTCAGGGAAATTGTTCAGGCCGAGGACCTGGGCAAGGCCGGCTACGGATTTTTGCTATCGCCCAAGGGAATCTTTCTAGAATACCCCATCCGGGAAGTGGTGGAAAAGCAGAGAAATATTTTTGACGTGATCACGGAGTTTAAAGACCGCAATTTTGAGCGCATCCGGTCGGCGACTCAAAAGGCGGTCTGTGGTGAGGCGTCGTCGGCGACGCTTCCCGACCCCGAGTCGGGCGAGACGTTCTGGCTCTTCTATCAGCCCATTCCGTCATCGGGCTGGTCGCTGGGGGCCGTTTTTGTGGAGCGGGAAATTTTTTCCGATGTCCGGACCTTTCGCACACAGTTGACCGGAATCGTTCTGCAGATCATCGTGTTTTTGTCTGCGCTGTGTGCCTTGTTGTCCGGTGCCTACCGGATGAGGGTTGCCGGACTTTGGACCACGTCCAGCGTCTTTTCCGTGTTGTGTATCGCGGGGACATGCTACCTGTGGTATCTGGCATTGGCCCTGCCGGCGGAAGACTCCCAAAACAATTGGATGCTTGCCGACAAAAAATCCCTGCACAAATTCATCCAAGCGCAGGTCAAGACCTGCGCCCAACTGCATAAGGCACCGCCGGTCTTCATCCCCACCGGCATCCAGATTCAGTCGCTGGAGTTCACGGGGTCCAACGACGTATGGATGAGCGGCTATGTCTGGCAGAAGTACGCCCAAGGGATGCACGACGGCATTGCCCGCGGATTTGTGATGCCGGAGGCCAAGGAGGTTCGGGTGACCGAGGCCTATCGTTTTCAGGAAGGGAACTCCGAGGTCATCGGCTGGTACTTTGAAGCAGCCATCCGGGAATTTTTTGATTATTCCAAATATCCGTTTGACCGCCCCGACATCTGGGTTTGGCTCCGGCCCAAAGATTTTGGAAAGAACGTGTTTTTGGTGCCGGATTTGAATGCATACAAAATTCTCACGCCCGCCGCACTGCCGGGCCTCCAAAAAAATCTGGTCCTGCCGGGCTACGTTTTCTTGCGCACCTATTTCGACTGCCGGAGCCAGGTGTGCGGCACCGATTATGGCATCGGCGGCGCCCAGCGCATGGACAAGTTTCCGGAACTCTATTTCAATATTTTGGTGAGGCGCAATTTCCTCACGCCCTTTGTCTCCAAAATCTTTCCCCTCCTGATCATGGTCTCGATGTTGTTCATCGTGTTGATGACGTTCACCAAGGATGATTCCATGCGCAAGAGCTTTGGCCTGAGCGGCCTGGGCGTCCTGGGGGTGGTGATCTCCTTTTTCTTTGCCACCCTGCTGGCCCAAATCAACCTGCGACAGGAACTGGATGCCGACGGCTTCATCTTTTTGGAAAACTTTCACTTCATCACGTATTTCATCTTGCTGTGGCTGGGGATCAACGCCTTTTTATTCACCGGCGAGAAACATATCCGGTGGGTTCAGTACGAGCACGGCCTGGCCATGAAGCTGATCTATTGGCCGCTGTTCACGGTGCTGGTGTTTGCCATCACCTGCGCGTGTTTTTATTGAAGACGTCCCGCGCCGCGACGGTAGGCCGGGTACCCGCCACTGTTTCATCGGCGGGTGGCCGTACCTAGTGCCGCAAGCGCGTAGCGCGGCGGCCTCCCGGAGAGTCCGGCCATTCTTTCTCGGTAAAAATCCGTCGAAATCCTGCAAATTTTGTTTGGCGATTTTTGTTTTACGGGTAAAATCCTTCTTTGGCAAGACTCCGCTGTCCTGCTGCCGGCGTCGTGGTTCCTTCCGCCGGTTCCATGGGTTGGGAATCTTTGGATCACACACAAAGATTCGGAAAAAACAAACGCGATAACGAGTTCTCAAAGAAGGGGAAACTGCCATGCCAAGACGCCGCGACATCCACAAGGTCCTCATCATTGGTTCCGGTCCCATCATCATCGGTCAGGCCTGCGAGTTTGATTATTCGGGCACGCAGGCGTGCAAGGCCCTGCGGGAAGAGGGATACCAGATTGTCCTGGTCAACTCCAATCCCGCCACCATCATGACCGATCCCGGCATGGCGGACCAAACGTACATCGAACCCCTCAGCGTGGAGAGCGTGGAAAAGATCATCGCCAAGGAGCGTCCGGACGCGCTCCTCCCAAATTTGGGCGGACAGACGGGGCTCAACCTGGCCTCCAGTCTTGCCAAGGCGGGTGTCCTGGCCAAGTACGGTGTGGAGATCATCGGCGTGAAGGAGGACGCGATCGAGCGCGGA